>JBGVCR010000080.1:0-22346 GCA_045118995.1 Candidatus Cryptobacteroides sp. | reverse complement strand
TCCAGCCTTGTATGTTCACTTCTGAGAAACACCATTCCTAACCGTATCCGTATCATCGTTCAGCTCGTGGTGGTTGCGATGATGGTAATCCTCGTTGACCAGGTGCTCAAAGCATACGCATATAGCGTCAGCAAGACACTCTCAGTCTACATCGGTCTTATCATTACAAACTGTATCGTGATGGGACGTATCGAGGCATTCGCACTTGGCAACAAGCCATTCGCATCACTTATGGACGGACTTGGAAACGGTCTCGGATATGCACTGATCCTCGTAATCGTTGCATTCTTCCGTGAGCTCCTCGGAAGCGGTACACTCTTCGGTTTCCAGGTAATCCCACAGGCTGTTTACGATTTCGGCTACGTTAATAATGGTCTTATGATTCTCCCTCCGATGGCACTCATCCTCCTCGGATGCATCATCTGGGTGCAGAGATCTATCCAGAAGGACCTTCAGGAAAAATAACACATAACTCAAGAAAATTATGGCAGATTATATTAGCTTATTTGTAAAGTCGATCTTTATCGACAATATGATATTCGCCTACTTCCTTGGTATGTGTTCATACCTGGCGGTATCTAAGAACGTGAAGACAGCAAACGGACTCGGAATTGCCGTAATCGCTGTACTTCTTATCACCCTTCCGGTGAACTACCTCCTTAACGAGTACATCCTCAAGCCTGGTGCCCTCGTTTGGATGGGTGAGAAATATGCAGACATTGACCTGAGCTTCCTAAGCTTTATCATCTTCATCGCTGTCATTGCGGCTATCGTTCAGATCGTGGAGATGGTAGTGGAGAAGTTCCTTCCGAACCTCTACTCGCAGCTCGGTATCTTCCTTCCGCTTATCGCTGTGAACTGTGCCATCCTTGGTGGTTCACTCTTCATGCAGGAGAGAGATTTCGTAAGCTTCGGCGAGCCTGTAGTATATGCTCTCGGTTCAGGTATCGGCTGGTGGCTCGCTATCGTAGCTCTTGCAGCTATCCGCGAGAAACTCGCTTATTCACATGTTCCTGCAGCCCTCAAGGGTCTCGGTATCACATTCATCACCGTAGGTCTCATGGGTATTGCATTCATGACATTCATGGGTATTCAGCTTTAATATAGGAGGATAGATTATGACGCAAACAATACTTTTCGCTGTGATCGTCTTCGTGATTGTCACACTTATTCTGGTGGCGCTTCTCCTCTTCATCAAGACGAAGCTGACACCTTCAGGAACAGTTAAGATCAATATCAACGAGGGAAGCAAGATCGTCGAGGTAACCCCTGGCGGAAATCTTCTCTCAACACTTGCGGAGCAGAAGATCTTCCTTCCTTCAGCTTGTGGTGGTAAGGGTGCCTGCGGACAGTGCAAGTGCCGCGTGACCGAGGGTGGCGGAGAGATTCTCCCTACCGAAGTTGGTTTCTTCAACCGTAAGCAGATCGCTGCAAACTGGCGTCTGGGATGCCAGGTAAAGATCAAGGAAGATATGTCGATCGAGGTACCGGCTTCTGCACTCAGCGTGAAGAAGTGGGAGTGCGAGGTGGTTTCAAACCACAACGTAGCTACATTCATCAAGGAGTTCGTAGTAAAGCTTCCTGAGGGAGAGCACCTCAACTTCCAGTCAGGTGGATACATCCAGATCGACGTGCCTGCAGTTACAGTAGACTACAAGGACATCGACGTAGATCCTCAGTATCAGGAGGATTGGGAGAAGATGGGTCTCAGAACTCTCAAGATGGTGAACCCAACTCCTACCGTACGTGCTTACTCAATGGCTTGTTACCCTGCTGAGGGTGATATCATCAAGCTCAATGTACGTATCGCTACTCCTCCGTTCGACAGAGCTGCCGGCAAATGGGTTGATGTGAATCCAGGTATCTGCTCTTCATACATCTACTCACTCAAGCCAGGCGACAAGATCACAATGTCAGGTCCTTACGGTGAGTTCTTCCTTCCAAAGGATCTCCCTGCAGAGCAGGAGCTCATCTTCGTCGGTGGTGGTGCAGGTATGGCCCCTATGCGAAGCCACATCATGCATCTCTTCCACACTGAGAAGACTAACCGCAAGGTTAACTTCTTCTACGGAGCACGTGCACTCAAGGAGGCATTCTACCTCGATGACTACCATGCAATCGAGAAGGAGTTCCCTAACTTCAAGTTCAATCTTGCACTTGACAGACCGGATCCTGAGGCAGATGCAGCTGGTGTACCATATGTGGCAGGTTTCGTACACAATGTAATGTTCGAGACTTACCTCAAGAACCACGAGGCACCAGAAGATGCACTTTACCTCATGTGCGGACCTCCTATGATGGTCGGCGCGGTAGTAAAACTCCTCGACTCACTCGGAGTTCCACCAGAGAACATCCTTTACGACAACTTCGGAGCGTAATCCCAAAGATTAAACATCCGAAAATAAAAGAATAACATTCGCAAAGAAGTCCTTGATTTTCAAGGGCTTCTTTTGTTTTTCAGATACTTTCTAATGGCTTCTTTCGTATATCTTGAATTTCCTTTGATTGTCAAAATTTTGTTACTCGTTTGTTACCCGTATTAAAATAATGTCTATATTTGTATCGGGTAACAAAATACGGTAACAATGAAAAAGAAAAATCTAAAGGCTAAAGAGCCTGTAAAGGTTCGTTTCAAGACATTAAGAAACGGCAGCAAATCCATTTATCTAGATTATTATCAAGACGGAGTAAGAGAATATGAGTTTTTGAAACTCTACATTATCCCGGAACGTTCGCAAACTGACAAGCTGCAGAATGAAGAGACTTTGAAGACCGCCAACGCAATAAAGGCGCAAAGGATCATTTCCATACAGAACACCGGACACGGTTTCAGTAACAGTAACGGAAAGTCTAGGATTAAGCTTGTCGATTATCTAGAGATACAAGCTAAGAAATACGAAGAAAGCGGAAGTAGGGCGTATGCCAGGACTGTAAGAAATACGATTTGCCACCTTATCAGATATAAGGGTAGTAATATAACTATGAAGCAAGTAGATAAGGCTTTCTTACTTGGTTATATCGAATATTTGAACGGTGGAGCTAGTAAATATTTTGTAGGTGGTCCCAAAGGAACCGAACGCAAAAAGCTTTCAAAGGCTGCAAAAGCATTGTATTTCAACGCCTTAGTAACAGCGTTAAACAGAGCTGTCAAAGAGGACGTTATAACAGTTAATCCAGCAGACAAAATCCCGGCACAAGACAAGCCCAAAGAAAGCCAATCTACAAAAGTTTATCTTACCCTGGATGAACTCAAAGCATTAGCGGACACGCCTTGCAAATATGATGATCTTAAAAGAGCGTTTCTATTTTCGTGTTTTTGTGGTCTCAGGTTGTCAGACGTTCGTACATTAAAATGGTCTGCGATAAGTAAGGCTTCTGACGGTAAGAAGCAAATTGAAACAGTACAACAAAAAACCGGGGAACCCGTATATATCCCGCTTTCAGACAATGCAATCAAATGGCTACCCGAAAGGACGGGCGAACGCGTTTTTAATTTGCCACACGTTAGTAGTATTGAGAAATGGCTAGCACAATGGAGTGAAGACGCAGGAGTAAAGAAACACATAACGTATCATGTGAGCCGGCACACGTTCGCCACATTAACACTAACATACGGAGCTGATCTGTACACGGTTTCAAAGCTATTGGGACATTCCAATATACAGACTACACAGATATACGCTAAGATAGTGGATGAAAACAAGAGGAAAGCTGTTAACCTAATACCGGAACTGTAATGACTAGAGAAGAACTAATAGCACAATGCAAATACTACAACGGAGAAGATAAAGACCCGTTCAAAGGTATTGACTCGACCAAAAGCTCACTATTTTTCTATGAAAGCAAATGGGTTGAATTCAATGAAGAGGGCGAAACTGAATTATTAGAAAAGTACATAGAAAGATATGATTACGCAGGCTTGACCGACTTAGACGCGGACAATGTCCCCAAAAGCCTTAAAGCCTTGTTATTTTGCAGGTGGTGCCATTGGGCAGGGGGATATGACGAGAAAATACACGCAAAATCATTCAGACCTTTTTATAAAGAATATTATGGGTAAATTTTTCGGTAATTGGCTGGATGACAGCGTAATAAGAGAAGACGAGAACGGGGACAGGTATATAAAAAGGTTTACCCCTGGAAAAGCCCCGGTAGAAGTGGCCGTTAGTGCTGATTGTAAAGCTGCTTTTGGTGGCCAAGGTTACGGAGAAGTTCACGAACTGCGAGAAATCAGCAAAGAAGAGTATGAAACATATGGGGTTAAATGGGGCTGGGGTGCGGATCCTTGGCATAAGATGACAAACAAGACAATGAAAACTCAAAAGGTTCCAACAATATACGAAATGAAATGCGCGACCCTAGACGATCTTATCATCTTTGGGGTTGAATATGGAGTAATACCCGAAAAAGAAAAAGACGTAATTTCTGCACATATTAGAACATACTATAACGAAGAAGTATTTTGGGATCCAACGGATAAACTAGAAGAAACAGAAAAAGGGCTGAGAGTTCAGCTAACACTCAAAGGATTAGAGGGGCTAGTAAGGCAATATTATAATGAGCCTAAGCGCAGCAAATTAAAAGCACCCAAAATCACAGCACAGCCAGAGAGTACAAAGGTAATCCCAAAAGAACTAGACACGCCTAAAGCAAAGGAAATATTACAAAGATGTATAGATAGCGGACATTTAGATAAGGATTTCCAACCCATAGCAGGCACAACAAACGGACAGTTATTTTACATAGCTTTATATGCTTCATATGAGTTATGGGGGCGCGCAAGGTGGGTACTTTTTGAGAGGTTATGGAGTGTAAAAGGACTGCGAAAAGTAAAAACGTACGAAATCGCAGATTATCGCAAAGAAAGTATTGATAAACTATTTAGCAAAGAAATCAGAGACAGAGCTCAAAAGCTATGATTACGAATTATTTATATAGCATTATAGTTGAAGGTGATATTAACGTAGTTGATGCTATCTTCAAAAAGCACGGAGTAAAGTATCGTGAAGGAAAATTCTATCCCGGGAAAGGGTTCGAGTTTATTGTAAGAGAAGAAGATGGCGTAGGCTCGCATCCGTTGATAAATGAACTTGAAAATTGCAAAGAGGTTGAATGTTTAAGCCCTTCTTATGCTGTAAAATCTGAAAGCATATAAGATTATTGAAATATTATGAAAGGTCGCAGATGAAAGTCTTGCGACCTTTTTTATTGCCCTTAATATCCCGACCGTCTCGGTGACTGTCGGGGAAATGCCGGGGAAGATTATATCTTATTTTGAGGAGCTTTGCACTTGTTATTGATAACATAACTTGGGATCCTTGCTGACGAGTAAGCCCCACAAGAATAATTTTAAAACTTAAGACTTTATGAGCAAGGAAATGCAAACTATGGCCGACTATATTATAAGCAAACTTTCGGCACTTCAAAAGGATGTACTGACACTAGAAGAAGCAGCTACATTCTCGGGATTAAGTAAAAGCTACATTTATAAACTGACCGCTGCAGGAGATATCCCACACTACAAGCCAAACGGGAAACACCTCTACTTCGATAGAAAAGAACTTGAAGCCTGGTTACTGCGTAATAGAATTTCAACAAATGAGGAGATCCGGGGTAAGGCTGAAGCTTATTGCTTAGGAGGGCAAAGGGTATGATCGGAAGAGTACAGCAGCGCGTTTTGTCGGCCTTGATGTCAGGCAATAAAATGACAGCATTACAAATTTCGCAGATTGCATATGTGACGGATCCTCGCGGACATATAAGATCATTGCGGAAGAAAGGCTATCATATTAAAGACATTTGGGTTAAATCAATGGTTTGGGGTACTAGGTGCAAACTCTATTATTTAGTTAAGGAGGATTAAGACAATGGAAAAAGAAGAAAGCCGGCAACATTTTACATTTCACGCGAATTGGCTTGAATCTATATCTATGTTACCCACCGACTTACAAGACAGATTCATAGGGGCCTGCGTTCGATATGGGTTAGAGCATAAAGATACAGATTTCGAAGATCCTTTATCGCGTGCTTGGTGGTTCTCACTTCGTTCAATGGTCGAGTTAGGTTGGAAAAATTACCGCAATGGAAAACAACCAAAAGGCAGGACAGGTACGGGACCACCACAGACGGAGAACATACCCCAGGATCCTAAAGACATTGAAGCAATATGCAAAGTCTTCTATTTCTCTAATATGAAGAATGCCAGGGCAGAAGCTGAACGTTTTTGGAGTTATAACGCCGCAAAGGGTTGGACCACAAAAGACGGTAAAGCGTGGGACACTGCAGAAAAACGAATCTTACTAGCAAAACAGTGGACACCCCAGGAAAAGGGGGACCGGTGTAATATTGAGTTTCTTAAAATGTGGGAAAGGTTATATAACAGTATAAGTAAGTCAGCCCCGGAAGTAGCTTGCAAAATGCTAGATGATAGAATTAAAGGCGGTTGGCTATCTGGAAACACCAGCCCTACAATATATTGCCCGTCTCTCGTCTCTAATTTCATCCGTGAGCATATGGACGTATTAAACCCAATTATACAGGAATGGAGCAAGACCCCTAATGTTTGCTTTAAGTTACCTTGAAGCGACCTTGAAGCGACCTTGAATCGACCTTGAATCGAGACTGAAGCGAACAGGGAAAAACTCTATACCCTTAAGAATTGAATTAAAATAGAATATAATTGAATAGAAGTTTATTTACTTAACAAGGTTTGATTTTTCTATTATAGATTAAGTTAGAAATATGGGAAGACCAAAAGGATGCACTAAAACCGGAGGGCGCAAGAAAGGCACGCCCAACAGAGTTCAGGCCGATTTGAAACGGTGGTTAAATGACTTCCTTACTGATGAAAGGGAAAGAATACAGAACGATTGGCTGAAATTGGCACCACCTCAACGCGTGGAGCTATACAGCAAGCTTCTTTCTTATGTTGTACCAAAGCAGCAAGCCGTATCCGTTGAAGCTATGGTAGAAGCGGAATACAAACAGATAAAGGAGCTAATAGACAACTTGCCGGACGAAGCAATTTCACGAATTGCAAAGAAGCTATTAGAGCTTAACGAAAAACAATAGAATGAAGATTATATTAAACACAACTGAAAAAAGGGAATTGCTTAAAGCTGCAGGGACGGGAGAACTAGACCTAACGAAAATCCCCCGACTTACCGAGCTTATAGCAGACGGAAGAAACACTTTTATGGAGTTAATGAAACAATTAAATGATATTGAATAATATGGAAAGAATAAAGATCGGTTTTAATTGGGAGAAGTGCGACCGATTGAGAACACACCTAGAAGAAACAGCAAAGTACGCAAACGGTGTACTTATACCACTATTTAAGGAGTATGGACTAGCAACCGATATAGAGGACATTATCAGCGCTTGCAATCAAAAGGAACACTTCTACAAACTATTAAAGGCACAAGCTACAAAAGGGATTACAAATAAATTTATCAAAGATACAGCATTACAGGAAGCTTCCAGGATCTTCGAGAATGTCAGAACGAAAATGCGTAATGATTGTATAAGATCAGCAGAAAGAAAATATCTAGAGCTGCAGGGGGACCGGTTGACAGTCCTGACCGATCTGATAGAATCCGACTGCGATATAGTGCTAGAGAACCCGGAAGACATCAAGCACCATAAGGAACTTGAGAAAATTTGCAAGGATATTGAAGCATTTTGCAAAAACGCGCAAATTTCCCCTATGTACTTTTCACGTCTGCTTATTATCACTGCAGACCACATCGAACCGAACAGCGTAGTATTTCCACTTTTAAAGGCATAGTTATGACAAACAGCAAATTTACAGAGGACATTAGACAGGTGCATAGGGAAATGTGCAACGCACGCAAAAACGCCCCTGCCAAGTCTGCTATAAGAGGGCTTAGACCTGTAGAACCTATTAGGACAACCGAAACAAAATGACGGGTAGACTTGAAAAATGGGGAAAAGCCTGGGAGCAAATAAACAGGATACCTGACTTTATACACGGAGAAAAACACTATCCGAACACCGATTTGTTTATAGTAATCTATGTGCGTCCCTTTTGGAATAAAAATTCGGTACTGTATAGTATAGGCGGACAATGCAGAAGCCTTGAAGAACGGAAACCATACGAAGCAGCCCTAAACCGTACTTTCGGCACAGCTTTAGAAGCAGCCTGGTACATCAAAGATCTAGCAGAAAGAGCCAATTATTTAGATTGGGTAAAGCGTTGACGCCCCGTTTATCATTCGCAATTAGTCAAAGTGTTGCAAAATGCAACACTTTGATATTTAATTACTTACATTATCTATTTTAGTGTTGTTAATGAAGAAAAACGTATTACCTTTGTAATGCTTAAACTCTACACATAAGAACAAAACGCGCTGCTGTACTCACAGCAAAGAAGCGGTTGCACCCCCGTGTTATTACTGTAATAGTATAACAGGCCTGTAGAGCCTTAAGCAACGGGGAAAGGGCAACCGCTTTATATTTTGCCCGATTAACTAAAAACCACATTATTATGACAGATCAGAACACTTACAAGAAATCCGGTTACGAAAGAATCTGCAACGCTCTTAGCAACTTAGGCGAACAGCAAAAGGAACTGTTGAAATGCTGGGCAAAAATGAACGACCTAGAGGACGAAATTTTGAATATATTGCCGGAAGAGATCGGGGACGATGTACACAAGCATTACACAGTTTGGGCTGAAATCATAGAAAAGCAAATAGGAGACGAACCCACAAAGCTAATACACATCTTAAACGCGGAACTTTGTTAAAGCTTTTGAAAAGTTGACGGGTTTATATATCTTTGTAACTCGAGATTCCGATTAAGCCCTTGAAATATTCTGTTTTTTGCCGGATTTGTTACTAGTTTGTTACCCGCTTACTTTAACACAAGGGCTTTTAATCTGATTATCAAACACTTATAGTAATTTATGAATATCCTTTACGACAACTTCGGAGCATAGTCTCCAATCCATATCAAGGCCCGGTCATATGTCCGGGCCTTTAAAAATAAAAACAGATTTTTCATGAATGCAATCATAATGGCTGCGGGAACATCTTCAAGATTTGCTCCCCTTTCGTACGAAAAACCCAAAGGTCTGCTTGAAGTCAAGGAAGAAATTCTTATCGAAAGACAGATCAGGCAGTTGCATGAGGCCGGCATTACCGACATCACTATAGTTGTCGGCTACAAGAGTTCGCAGTTCCATTATCTCATGGAAAAGTTCGGGGTACGCCTTGTCATGAATGAAGATTATAATGTATACAACAACACTTCATCAATAATCCGCGTATTGGACTTGCTGGAGGACACATATATATGTTCTTCAGACAATTATTTCCCGTCAAACGTATTCATGGAAAAGCCTGCCGAAAGTTATTATTCGGCCCTTTATGCCGAGGGAAAGACCTCAGAGTACTGTATGACACTGGATGAAGAGGACAACATCACGGCGGTCACAATAGGAGGCAGCGATTCATGGTACATGCTCGGCCATGCCTTCTTCAACAAAGAGTTTTCTAAAAAGTTCCGTCAGATAATGACGGAAGAATACAAAGATGAAAAGACAAGGATGGGATACTGGGAAGATGTCTATCTCAGACATATCCCTGACCTGCCTCTGATGAAGGTTCACAGATACCGTCCACATGAAATCGAAGAATTCGACTCCCTTGCAGAACTCCGTGCATTTGACGAAAGATATGTCAATGACAGCGGCTGCAGAATAATGCAGAACATCAGCTCGGTACTTGACTGCGAAGAGAAGGATATAGACATCGTCGAAGTGCTCAAATACGGAATGACAAACTGCTCATTCTGCTTCAGATGCGCAAAGGACGGCAGAAAATATGTGTACAGGCATCCGGGAGAAGGCACTGAAGCATTCATAAACAGAAAGAGCGAATACTTCAGCATGCAGGCGGCAAAGGAGATGAATCTGGATAAGACATTCGTGTACATGGACCGTGACGAAGGCTGGAAGATCTCATACTTTGTGGAAAACGCGCGGACGCTCGACTACCACAATCCTGATGAACTTACTCAAGCCCTCAGACTACTCGCCAAACTCCATGAAGCCGACATCCAGTCCGAATTCCCATATCGACTCTGGGATCAGGCTAATGATTTTCTGGATAAGATCAAGGCTATAGGCAAAGATGACACAGAGGACTTCTATACCCTCTATGAGCGGATTCACAGACTTTACAGACACACTGTCAACGACAATTGGCCGGAATGCCTCAACCATTGCGATGCCCTCGCAGCAAACTTCCTCATTTCAAGCAATGAATGCGGAGAAATGGAGATGACACTGATCGACTGGGAATACTCGGGACAGGGCGACACCGCACAGGACCTCGGTTCATTCATAGCGTGCTCAGATATGAACTATGAGGAAGTAATGTTTGCAATAAGAGCCTATCTTGGACATGAACCCTCAGACGAAGAACTCCGACACTATCTTGCCTATACAGCGATAGCGTCATATTGCTGGTATCTTTGGGCAATATATCAGGAAAGCAACGGGGTGGATACCGGAGACTTCCTTAAACTCTGGTATGATTATTCGTACTTCTATTCAGAAAAGGCTCTGATGCTATATTCAGCGGAATAGAGCATATACCTTGACAACAAGCTGCATCAGAACAGAGGTACGATATTTAAAGCTAATGCGTGTTTTTCTGATATCCGCGGCAAGATATGGAAACTCGGCAAAGAAATCATAACCGTGAATAATACTATGCTGACCGGCACGCATAAGTATGCTGCCCGCAACATATTCCACAGGGCTTCCTTTAAGATTATCCCTATAATTTTCGTATAGATTCAGAAGGTTCTTAGTGGAAGCTATATGTCGTTTCTGACGATCCTGTGCACAGAATGAATCAGGATTATCCTTCCTGTAATGATACAATGCTTCTGGAAGATGTGCCAGTGACTTCGCATAAAAGATTATCTGAGACATTAAATAGATATCCTCATGCATACCTAATATTGGAAAATAAATCTTATTATCGGTATATATTCTTTTACGGAAACATTTTGTCACTGTATAACCATGTGACTTGTAATTGAATATATTGATAATGAAATCCATTCTGGTTTCTGCCGTATAATCTCTCTCCCTCTTGTAGCTGGTTTTATGCCCATACTCCTTTATCAAATCGAAGTACACTATATCGGCATCCGTTTCCTCTGCCTTAGCTACGATCTTGGCAACCGCGTCTTTTTCAAGCCAGTCATCAGAATCTGCAAAAAGAATATATTCTCCATCAGCGACTTCCAGGCCAGCCTTCCTTGCCGATGGCAATCCGCCATTCTCCTTATTTATAATAATAATACGTGACCTTAAATGGTTGAATCTCTCTTCAATCAACTCTTCAAGAATCTCCATTGACCTGTCTTTGGTGCCATCGTTTACAAATATGAACTGTATGTCATCATACGACTGGTCTAATGCAGATTCAGCAAACTGCCTTATATAACGTTCTACGCCATATATCGGAACTATGAGGGATAATTTACACATCAGATTTCAAATCTTGACTTTTCCGGGAATGTCGAATCAAAAGCTGCAAGGATAGCCCCACGCAGCTGCTCATACCGCGACTCACTAAGATGCACATCGTTGATACACACCAAGTTGCGTGTCGGATTATGAAGAAAATCACGCAATGATTCCGGCGAGGCTACTGCGACAGAAAAATGCTTGTTCGATATCTTCTCATTGATGACCATTCCTTTATAGTTCATATAATCAAGGAATAGATACTGATTCAGATTTTCCTCAGTACGTGTACGTGCAGCAGAAGTCTTACGGATTTCCTCCTCGACCATTGCATAAAGTTCCTCACACTGACTTTTAAGCATAGGAGAACATATATGCTGAGGGCGGGTGAAGAAGCATGAAGGTTTCAGTCCCAAAGCCTTTCGCGCAAGACGGTCCGAATTGCGACAGATCTTCTTATACATTCCCGAAGCGAAGAGATGTCTGTAATAGCCGATCACGGGTCTTCCATTTCTAAAAAAATCCTCAGGCCTGCACTCTCCTACCGGAAACATATCATCATTGAAATAAAGATATTCCTCATCAAGCCCGGGAATCCTGTGCAGATGCATCTCAATAGGATTACAATTGAAAGTAGGAAGAAACTCCTGCGGAATTATATCCTTATGCAGGACAATGTTAAGCTGTGAAACATCTGCCCATGAAGGAACCTGTGACGGATGGGATACCACCAGATATACATTCCTGATAAAGGGCATCTTCGTTTCAATGCCTCTGAGCAGATATTTGAGAGTGCCCCAGTCACGGAATCGCTTTTCCATCACGGGCACGTTTGTAGTCTTCTCATAATCCTGCTTCCACACAGGATCATTTCCATCTACATATGTAATAACAACATCCATCTTATTCTCCGAAAATCTCTTTTATATATAAAGGATAGTGCATTGTCTTTCTGATCTGTTCTTCAGACGGAAGTTTCCTCCAGTCACCATAAATCTTAGTCAGATAAGCGTCTGTATTTCCTGGAACCGGGAACTCTATGCCTTCAAACTCCATTGTTCTTAGCGGCAATATATCTTCTGCGCTGAATCCGCATTGATAGAATCCGGAACCAAGCTTATATCGATATTGACCTTTATGATTTATACGTCCGATAAGACGGCATAACGGAATAAGCAGACCGAAATTCAAGAGCTGTACCGATTTAATGGCGAAATGACGCCAGAACCGATTCTTTATATATTGGGTCGGATGTATAAGATTCTGATACAGAAACTTAGCCATATGGGCAGCAAAGCGGTTAGACTTCTCCAGACTGAAAACATCCAGCCCGACTCCCTGATACTTGAAATATTTCGATCTCTGATCCGCTGCAAATACCGGATCATTCTTCTTACGGAACTTTCCGAAGAGATTGACATGTTCAGGATCGGACTTTATGCACTGATAAAAGTAATCTTCATCATCCATCCTGACAAGAATCTTCTCCAGTTTCTTATAATCCTCATCGAACATTGATATATCCATATCATCATCCCATGGGATGAATCCCTTATGACGGGCAGCTCCAAGCAAGGTCCCGGAGCACAGCCACCATTGTATGTCATTCTCCCTGCATATTCGGGCAAAGGCTTCCAGAGCCTTCAGCATTTCCAGCTGATCCTTCCTCAATGCAGATCCCTCCGGATTATAATTTCTCATCTATCTTACAATTTAATTCACAAAGATACACATATTTACCGACTGACAAGTCTGTCAAAAAGCAATCTCCACTTTTCAGCAATCAACTCAGGAGTATATTGCAGACGTTTATTTACGGCATTCCTACGGATGCGCATCTGCTCTTCTTCAGTCATGGAGGCTATACGGAGCAATGTCTCTGCATAGGCTCCTTCATCAAAAGGAGGTACAAGGAAACCACATTCAGCATCAGGCTGAAGTATCTCAGCCACGCCAGAAGTGCACTCGAAAGCTATTCCAATGCACCCACGTGCCTGCGCCTCACTGAGTGCGAGTCCCCACCCTTCTGTTTCAGAAGTCATTGCCACGACAGACGCCCTGTCATAATATCTGCCGACATCCTTCTGCATTCCTTCAAAACTGATACGTTCAAGTCCAAGCTCCTCTGCCAATTTTCTCAACATAGGTGCATCAGGTCCGTCTCCCACAAGCTGGAGTCTCCATTGAGGCAACTTGTCCTGGACTTTTCCCCAGATCCGAAGAAGACGGTCAATCCTTTTGGACCAGTTTTCAAATCTTCCACAGAACATTATGATATTGTCCTTTTTCCAGCATATATCCTGAACTGGAAGATCAGAATTCTCTATAGCATATATATGAGATGCTGCCGGATCGTATCCAAGGACATCTGTTACCTGTTTTATATAAGGTTCGCAAAGTACTATGTATGCATCAGAATTCAGATAATCCATCCTGGTACGCTGAACGGCCTTCTTCATGGCAAGATTTCCCTTCTCATAACGTCTTTTATTGAAAAGCATCCACATAGTCCGCCTTATCAACCCCTTCTTCCTTCTGTGCGTAATGACATAACGCTGCCAGAAAGGTTCTCCGTGACATGCCACGACACTCTTGCACCCTGTTCTTTTCCTTATTCCATCGATACCTTTCAAAGCCTTGCCGACCTGCACAAGAATATCTACATCATCAATCTCAATAAGCTTTTCTACAGCAGCTGATCTCCTGGCCTGAATAGCCTGTGACGGGATATGACGTATTGTAAGAATCTCATCCAATTCTTCTGTCATAAGCATCTGATTCACACGGGTCGCATAAACATATACCCTATACCCGCCAATGCTACGGAGATATCTCGCAATATCTATCGTTATTCTCTCTGCTCCTCCCGCAGGAAATCTGTTATGAACGAATGCAATCGTTACCATTGTGTAAAAATCAATATCTGAAACTTTATCTCTTTACTATCTTATCCATCATACATCGGCAGCATGAATACGCCTTTGTCACAATCTGAGGAATGATGCCTGTTTTAGCACCCAAGGATAATTCCGCATCAGTTATCATTTCTGCAAGATACGGTACCCGGGCAAAGAGTCCCAGATTATAGACCATTGAATGCCAACCGCATCTGAGCATTATCATATCTGCTATCAAAGAAACCGGATTATCCCCGAGAGCTTCATACCTGAATTTTTCATAAAGATCCAGAAAATTCAATGAATATTCCAGGCGACGAATTCTCCTTTTCTGATGAGATAAAGAAGACTGATTATCTTTACGATAGTGATACAATTCAGCATCAAGATATGCAATCGACTTACTGTAGGAAACAACCTGAGTCATGAGATATGCATCCTCTGAATAGGAATATCTGGCATAATATATCTTGTGGCTGTCATAAACCGAACGTCGGACACATTTATTCCACACACATGCGTAGGATTTATGGTTGAATATGTTCCTGACATAGGCTGAAGCAGCGTTGACCTCGTAATTACGCTCTCGCTTGACTTTGCTTCGATCGGTGTATTCTTGTATAAAATTGAAGTAAATCAGATCACTGCCCGTTTCTTCAATCTTGGAAACAATTCTTTCCACAGCATCTTTTTCCACCCAGTCATCTGAATCCACATGCCAGATATAATCTCCGGTCGCATATCTGACTCCCGATTCTCTTGCAACAGGCAAGCCGCTGTGCGGCTGATTCACAATGATGACTCTTTCCTTCAGATGAGAATATTCGTTTTCAATCATCGAATTCAGGATCTCCATCGAAGAATCATCAGTTCCATCATTTACAAAGATAAACTGTATATGAGGGTATGACTGAGAAAAAACGGAATCTGCAAACTTTCCTATATATTTCTCCACCCTATACACAGGAGCTATCAATGATATTGTAATCGGCTGCTTCATAGCATCTACATTCAGAATACATTCTTTCAAAGATATGATTTTCCTATCAATTATCATAGCCCCGTCTGACGAACTGACAAGCTTTCCGGCAATAATCACATAAAAAAAATTTTAGGTCACATAAAAAAAGTTAAAAAAGGACAAGAAAAAGAAAGAATTCAATTTTCTTTTTTAAGTTCTGCCGTCTTATCCAAAAACAGAAGATAGATTTGCCATCAAAAAAAAATGAGACGATGGCACGTAATCATAGCATTTTTCTTAATCGCTCAGACCGCTTCCGGGCAGAATCACGGATGTCTGGGAATAGAAATCACAGAATTTATCAGGATCCGGAATGCAAGGCTGAGAGTCAGCTATGCCATATCGGAACAATGGTCGGCAGAGGCGACATCTTCGTTTCATATATACAGCTTCCGGAACAATTTGGAAGAGACTGCTGCAGATCGCGGTACATGCGCAGAGGTCGCCTTCAGACATTGGAGCCAGAAATGTTATAAAGGAGTATATTTTTCCTTCGGCGCCTGGACCGGTTTCAGCAGGGGCACTGACATGAAGTTCAGTCTAGGGTACTCTCTTCCTATATGGAAGGGTCTCGGAACAGACATCGGTTACGGGTTCAAGGTCATCGACACCATCAAGCACAAGACTCCATCATCTGGAGAAATAACATTAGAAATCCATTACATATTCTGATATGAATTATATTGCCAAATACTGCCGGGAGCAGATTTTTCTACTTTTCTCAGTCTATTCAGTACATTTTCCGCCTTTTCTGGGCACTCTTACCTTGTTGAGCTTTCTCCCGGCATTTCTATACGGCTGCAATGTCCCGACGGCATTGCCGGATTCCTCTCCGGAGACGGTAACCAAAATCACAATGGAAGCCATCTCCGGGAAAATCGGGGATCTGGACATTTTCGTATTCCACAATGACAGAATGCAGAAACTGGATTGCTATCAGAAAGTGGAAGATCCGGTCTCATGGAACAATGAAGTCGTATCAAGTTCCGGTGAAAGAGTAATCGCAGTATGCGCCAACAGCGGCATGACAGCTACGGAGTGGTCAGCCATAACCTCATTGTCATACCTTAGGAATCTCACGTTCTCTCTGGAAAACGAAAGCATCAGACATCCGTTCATGTGTGGACTTGTCGAGATATCCTCCGGGAATATCAATAAAAGCAAAGCCATATATATCAGGCCATTAATAAGCATAGTAGAACTCAAGAGCATGAAATGCGACTTTAGCGGGAGGCCATATGCCGGAGAAGTACTGGAGGATGTAAGAGTATATCTGACTAATGTGAGTGCAGAATGCAGAATAATGGAAGATACGGAAATTATGCCCACCCGTATACTCAATGCCGGAGGACTGAATGAAGAAGATATGGCTGAAATGCAGGATCCGAGCCTGCTTGTCAGAGAAATCGAAGGGCCGATCGGTGATAAAGTCTGGCGTCCGGGGATCCAGCTGATCTGTTATCCGAACAATTCGGTCAGAGAAGGTCCCGGCACTCCGTTTACAAGGCTTGTCATAGAAGGAAAGATCAAAGGAGAGACTTTCTATTGGCCCTTGAACATAAACAAGGAAGACAACGGTTATGGAATCGGGCGCAACGAGAGATATATCTTTGACGTAACCATCACCAGAAAAGGGACGAAGGACCCTGACATACCTGTGGGAAAGGAAGATATTGACATCAATTTCAAACTTGAGAAATGGAACGAAAAGGAAGACTGCGAAATAATATTCTGAAGCTGGCTTCATATGCGGCCTTGATCTGCGGCTGCAGCAAGGCACCTGAGCAGGCAATGATCAGGATAAACTTTCACGAGGCAGACGTCCCGGTGCGGTCAATGAGCCCGGATGAAGACAAAATCACTGATATAAGTCTGATTATATTCGACGAATCCGGACAGGCAGAGGACTGCATATGGCTTACCAGAGGAAGCAGAACCTGCACCACAGATCTGGTCATCGATAAGAAATATACTTTCTGCGCCTGTGCCAACTTCGGATACCAGATCTACGCCAGCCATATCGAAGAACTTCAGGATATAAGATATCATCTGGCATATCCTGATGAATACAGAGAGGGTATTCCGATGGCTGCTGTGAAAGAAGTATTGATTACAGAAGAGTGCATTGTCGATATTGATCTTCAGCGACTTATGGCCAAGATAAGTCTCAGAATGGACCGGAGCAGACTTGACAGGGATGTGGAAATGAATGTAAGATCTGCACGTATAGGGAACTGCCCCAGATACGCCAAGCCATTCACAGCCAGCAAAATAGAAGATAACGACGACACATTCCCGACAGGTTATCTTTTGAACGACATACAGACTGCAGAACTGAATTACAATATCGGCGAAGGCCTTAGCAGTGAAGTTTCGCTATATATGCTTGAAAACATGCAGGGGCCAGCCGATGGTAATATCACGCATGACAGCGAGAAGGTTTTCGAGCAGAAAGACAAAAGAAGCGAAGTATGTTCATACATTGAAATGGAAATCGAATATCTATCCCCGGAAAAGGCCAGCGGAGAAAAAGGTCTTATATACCGTTTCTACCTTGGAGAGGACAGAAACAGTTTCGATGTTGAAAGGAACACTCATTATCACATTACTGTCACTCCGGAAAACAACGGACTCAACGATGACGGCTGGAGAGTGGATAAAAGCGGTCTGAAAGATCTCAGACCGGCATATTTAAAGGCATATCCATCAGATTATATCCGTGGAGACATTGGAGATCAAGTACATATCTGGTGTGAATTCAGCCCCGCCTCTGCCCCGTTCGATGTCGGAATATCCTATATGGAAGACGACAAGGCTGAAGGCATATATGACTACAGGATCGACACAGACGGGCACGGAGCGACATTGACCCTTACAGGACCGGGACGTGGTCTGATCTATATGGAAGCAGGAGAGCCGGTCAATGACGCAGCTCTCTTTATAATAGAAGTCAATCAGCCTTGACGCAGATATTCAGCCGTATGGGAATCCTTGCACTCGGCAAGTTTCTCGGGTGTACCGGCAAAAACCAGGTTTCCGCCACCGTCACCGGCCTCCGGACCGAGATCGATGACCCAGTCTGCCGCCCGTATCACATCCAGATTATGTTCCACAACGACAATCGAATGTCCTTTGGCCAGAAGGGCATCAAACGATTTGAGAAGCTTCTCCACATCGTAGAAATGCAGTCCCGTCGTAGGCTCGTCAAAGATGAAAAGGATTTTCTGGTTCTTTGTCTTCGAACCATTGTCGTTCATCGACAGGAAATAAGCCAGCTTGATTCTCTGACTTTCTCCTCCGGACAAAGTACTGCTGCTCTGGCCAAGCTTAATGTACGAGAGTCCTACATCCACCAGAGGCTGAAGCCTTTCTGCGATCCTTCTGGCAGTCTGATCTTCCTGTGCAGAGAAGAAGGCAATTGCTTCCTCAACGCTCATATTGAGGATATCATCGATATTCAAGCCTTTATACCGCACTTCCAGAATATCCGGTTTGAAGCGCTTTCCTCCACATGCCTCGCATACCATCGATACATCGGCCATAAACTGCATTCCGATCTTCACAAAACCTTCTCCCTGACATTCAGGGCAGCGTCCACCGTCCATATTGAACGAAAAATGCGAAGGCGTATATCCGTTCATCCTGGCATACTGCTGATCGGAAAGCAGCTTTCTTATATCATCATATACCTTGAGGTAGGTCACTGCATTTGAGCGGGAACTCTTGCCGATAGGGTTCTGATCCACATACTCCACCTGGGTTATGCGGTCAAGATTGCCGGAAAGTCCACGAAACGTACCCGGGGCAGCTCCGGTATGATTGATCTCGCGGTACATAGCCGGATAAAGGATATCTCCCACCAATGAAGACTTTCCGCTTCCGCTGACTCCGGTCACTACTGTAAGGGTGCCCAAAGGGAATGTCACATTGATATCCTTGAGATTGTGTTCCATCGCTCCTTCGACCTTAATTGAATATGTCCAGTCCCTTTTCTTACGGACATACCTCTTGCGGTCACCTTCCAGATATTGGAGTGTCAGGGACTTCTGTCGCGCTTCACCTTCCGCCCCCTCTCCTATCCGTCCCTGGAAGACGATCTCACCGCCATTGACTCCAGCCTTCGGTCCTATATCTATAAGAAGATCGGCAGCACGCATTATCTCTTCATCATGTTCTACTACCACGACAGTGTTACCAATGTCCCGCAGCCTCTTCAGCACCGCTATAAGTCTCTCGGTATCACGAGGATGCAATCCAATGCTCGGTTCATCAAGTATATAAAGCGATCCCACAAGGGAACTTCCCAGAGCCGTGACCAGATTTATTCTCTGGCTCTCTCCACCGGACAAGGTATTCGATGTTCTGTTAAGGGTAAGGTATCCGAGACCTACATCCTGGATATACTTAAGCCTTGAGACAATCTCCTCTATCGCCTTGGATGCAATATTTCTTTCATATTCATTCAACTGCACATCCGCCCAGAAATCCAGAAGGGTCGAAACATCCATACACAGAAGTTCGTGTATTGTCTTTCCTCCGACCTTCACATACAGGGCTTCCTTCCTCAGACGGCTTCCTCCGCATTCGCTGCACACAGTCCTGCCCGAATAACGGCTGAGCATATATTTATATTGAACCTTATATCGGTTCGACTCCACCCATTTGAAGAACTCGTTCAGACCAATGATCGAATCTTTTTCAGTCTCGGCAGGTCGTCCTTTCCAGATAATATCCTTGACTTCCTGACTGAGATTGCAGTAAGGTTCGAATATAGGGATGCCGTATCTGGCAGAGTTGCGTACCAACTGATCCTTGAACCATCCCATCTTGTCACCTCTCCAGCAGGCAATCGCTCCGTCGTAAATAGTCTGGCTTTTGTCCGGAACCACCAGGTCCTCACTGATACCTATTATCTGGCCTAGACCTCCACAAACCGGACAAGCGCCCAGAGGGCTGTTGAAACTGAAAAGATATTCATCAGGCTTGGCGAATTCGATACCGTCAGCTTCAAAACGATTGATGAATTTCTCCAATGTCACCGATCCATCGTAGAGTTCTTTCCTTACCAGAATCGTCCCCCTGCCCTTTTCAAATGCAGTTTCCACTGAAGAATTCAGGCGTGTCTGCAGGTCTTCCCAATCAGTCTGCGACATATCCACCGGAAGATGTTCTGACATTTTGGGAAGCTTCACACGATCGATGAGCAGATACAGCTGAGGGGGATACTCCCCTGTCTGAGCCTTCTGCATCACCTCCTCTATCCTTATTATTCTGTCCGAGAAGAATCTCGAATATCCTTCTTCCTTAAGCTGAAGCATGAGCTCGACCTTATCCTCACGCTTATCCCAATCCAAGTCGGCAAGTATATAGGCCGCAGATGCATCACCGTCGAAAAGGTACGACATTACATCATTGACCGTATGGCACTTGACCTCCTCACCTGTCACCGGAGAATAAGTACGACCGATACGGGCAAATATCATCCTCAGGTAATCATAAATCTCTGTACTGGTGGCAATTGTAGAACGAGGGTTCCTGGTATTGACCTTCTGCTCGATAGCAATCGCGGGCGGGATACCCTCGATCAGTTCCACATCGGGCTTGGACATTCTGCCAAGGAACTGTCTTGCGTATGACGAAAGGCTCTCCGCAAATCGTCTCTGTCCTTCCGCAAACAAGGTATCAAAGGCAAGAGAAGACTTGCCCGAACCGGAGATACCGGTTATCACGACAAATTTACCACGCGGGATCTCGACGGTCACATCCTTAAGATTATTGACCTTCGCCTTCCTGACTATAATATTTCCTTCTTCTTTCATACGCATCATGCTTCTGCCTTTCAAGGTAGCCTACAAATATACGAATTTTACACCACAATATAAACAGATATGGTGCGGATATTGATATTTCTGCGAATGCCCGACAATCGGGCGGATATATAAAACAATTTAATAGATAGGAGACAAATATATGTTACCATCAAGAAGATTCAACAGCCAGTACGGACTCACAGATTTCTTCAATGATTTCTTTGAGAACAAGGCACTGGAAAAAGTGACAGGCACTGCGCCTGCAATGAATGTATTGGAAAATGATAAAGAATACAAACTGGAGGTCGCAGTACCGGGAATGTGCAAAGATGACTTCAAGGTTCATCTCAACAAAGACGGCAATCTCGTGATCGAAATGGAAAAGAAAGATTGCTGCTGCAAGGGAAAAGACAACGAAGGTGAGAAAAAAGAGTGCAGATATATCAGAAAAGAGTTCTCATATTCCAAATTCAGTCAGACATTGCTTCTCCCCGACAATGTCGATAAAGAACAGATTGAGGCTCAGGTAAATAATGGCATTCTGAAGGTTATCATCCCAAAAGTGGAGAAAGACCTTGCAAAGGATGAAAAACGCGAAATCGAGGTCAAATAGTGAAATTTTCACCAAAAAGTGCGCAAAAAATTTGGAGATTCCGATTTTTTGCGTACCTTTGCATCCGCGTTCGAGAAAAACGCATAAGACTGAACAATTGGTGCGGTAGTTCAGCTGGTTAGAATACCGGCCTGTCACGCCGGGGGTCGCGGGTTCGAGTCCCGTCCGCACCGCAAAAGGGAGCATAGCTCAGTTGGTTTAGAGCATCTGCCTTACAAGCAGAGGGTCGGGGGTTCGACTCCCTCTGCTCCCACCAAAGCCTCACAGTGAAAACTGTGAGGCTTTTTTTATTTCTAATCTCGTCCCCAAAATCAGGGATCAGTCGCAAAAGTATGTGTTGTATAGACATATATAGAGGGCTCAACGTAAAATTCCGGTTGTTTCAATTGCGGCCAGAAAATCGCCTCTATATCTGGCCGACTCATAGAATAATAAATATCCGGCCAGAAAATCAGGCTTATTTATGGCCACCACCGGCACAAAGCAGGCGGAGCGAGC
>JBGVCR010000079.1:0-19183 GCA_045118995.1 Candidatus Cryptobacteroides sp. | reverse complement strand
ACTGCTCGTTTCTCTTGTGTGGATATTCTAAACTGTTGAAGATATGAGGAAGATTGGATTTAGATTTCTTGCAGCTGTCGCAGCGATAGTTGCAATGGTTTCCTGCTTTGAAAAAGTAGTTGATGTGGTGGTTCCTGAGGTCGTTGCTCCTGAGATTAAGCTTGAGATTACCAGTGCTGAAAATATGAATGTAACAGAGGCGTATTCTGACATTTATGCAGCGGAGGTCAATGATGTGTTCGTATTGTCTCTTGCGTGCAGCAGAGATGGATTTACCAGCAGGATAGAGTCATCTGATGAGAGTGTAGCTTATGTGGAGCCGGTGCAGAATGGTACTTGGAATCTTTGTGCTGATGCTCCGGGAAAGACAGTGCTGACACTTGTCGTAGATAGTGATTCTGAAGTATATCGCTACGAGTATGAGTTTGTGGTGTTCGGGCATATTATGCTGGATGCTGAGTTTGATCATTCGTATGGCACAGCAGGGTTCAGAGTGATTGATTATGGCTTTGAACCGGTGACGGCAGAAGTGACTGTAGATATGCAGTTCTATGGCTGGCCGGGCAATGACAGAAGCAATATGGTCTATGCTGATCCTGTAAGCTGGAGAGATGAGGTAGAGTTGTATGAGGAAGCTGATTGGTCGGGACTCGTGGATGTAGAACCGGCATTGAACCAGTTGTATTCTATGGCTCCGATTAACGATAAGAATGGTAATAAACTGTGGTATGGCCCTCACGGAGTGACTATGGAATTTGTGTTCAAACTGAGCAGTCCATATATCATCATTGACGGAATTCTTGACGATGCTGATTGGGGTGAACCTGATTATATAAACTTCAAGATTGAAGCAGACTTTGTTCAGGAGGGTGTGTATCAGTTGCCTGAAAAGGAGGGGAATTCTGCTGGCAGTGGCTGGATCGAAAATGACATCTTCATTAATCTCGGATAGGTTATGAAAAATGGCTATCGAGAGTTGTATGATGCTGCCTGGAGGGTGTCGGTGGATGCGAGAGAGAAGGTGCGAGGGCAGGCTGCGGAGGTGTTCGGGAAGGATGCCGAGTGGCCCCGGAGTTTTGATTTTCAGAGGCCTGTGGAGGGCTACGGAAGCATCAAGGGATTCCGCTTTATGAATGACGGGGATAAGACCAGGATGTTCGTGATAAGGCACGACGGGAACTTTGAACTGTTGCCGGACAGACCTGATGAGAAGTTTGTGAACAAAATGATGTCGGAACTTGAGCAGGCGAAACTCAATCCTACCCGTATATGCGGATGGTATGATTCCGAGACTGCGGCACGGGAGGAAAAGAGGCTGAACCATCATAATACAAATCCGACCTGCAGGAGTACGGTCAAAGAGGTATGTCCGGGTTTCTTTTTCGTGCATTACGATGATTTATCGGCTTGTCTGAAGAACTCAAGCAATCAGAGGATTGATTGCCCTATCATTCACAATGAGTTCATTACTGATTTCAAATATGCCGGAAGTCTTGACGGCAGGGAGCATTTCGCTTATGAGGCCGTACCTGACTATGGAGGACAGACCATTTACGGACTGTTCGATGTCAATGGCAGGGAGTCGTATTTCCCTCACATCAATGAATATGATAACCGTGACAGGCTTGTGCCGGCTGTTTGCAAGGCGTTCCAAGAGATGGTTAAGGAGCGTGAGATGGCAGAGGGTAAAGGCTTGGGAATGAGTGACAGAAGAGGTAGCGACAGAGAAATGAGCCAGGCAAATGAGGCAAAGGCTGAGAAGGATTTGGGTGAAAGAAGAGGTTTGAGAATGTAGGTTATGAGCAATAAGGGTTTACATAAGGATATTGAGAACTGGGCGGTACTGCTTGGCGGTGGTATGTCACTGCTGGTGATCTGCAATATTGTTCTGCTGGTGGTTGTGTGTCTGCTGATTTCAGGCTGCGGTACTTCTCGGAAGGTGGAGAGGATGCAGGAGAGGCAGATGAGGGCTGAGATCGGGATGGTGGAGGATGAGATTGCCGGTCGAGCCGGCAATGACGGGGAAAAGATTTCTCCACGCACTTCGTTTGGTCGAAATGACAATAAGGGGATGCCCGGTCAGGCCGGGCATGACGGTCGGGGTGACAATGCTGTGAGAGATACAACTTTGGTTACATCGTCTGAGGGATCGATCATTATGAATGCTGTGCGTGATGAGGACGGCAATATGGTGGCGACAGATGTGATCGAGGCGGCGTCGGTGACTGCCAGGTTCAGGAATGTAGCGGAAAGAGGCGGAAAGGTGAATATCGAATTTGCCGTGACCATTCCGCAGGATATGATGGATTCTCAATGGCAGCTGCGATTCTATCCGCAGATGTATGTGCTTGAAGATACAGTCGGGCTTGATCCGATTCTGATAACCGGTCAGGAGTATCGCAACGAGCAGATGCGTGGCTACAGAAGATATGAGAAGTTCCTTCGCAGTATTGTGACGGATTCTATGGAGTTCGTGAACCTGAGGCTTCTGGAGATATTCATTGAAAGGAACATACCTGCCCTGTATGCATTCAGGACTGATTCGACTTTCGTTTCGGATGCAGAGTTCGCTTCTGCCTTCGGCGTGACGGAGCAGCAGGCCGTCGAACATTATACGAACAAGCTGGCTAAATCTGCAAATGAACGCAGGAAGGCAAGGAAGGAGGAAAGGTTCAGACATTATGTGAAAGTGCCTATAGAGCAGGGATTCCGACTTGACACTGTGATACGTGAGATCAATGGGGATTTCAGATATGTGTATTCATATACATTGGCATCGAGACCACGCTTGAGAAAGGTGGATGTGGTATTATCCGGAGCAATCTACCAGGAGGATGTGAAGATATACGACATTCCGGAATGTGAGCCTCTGACCTATTATATCAGTTCGTTGAGTGCCTTTGTGGACGGAACCGAAAGGTATATGACAAAGGTGATCGAGAGGAAGGTATCTGCCAATACTGCTTGTTATGTGGAGTTTGAACACGACAGGTATGAGGTGGATGAGAGTCTGGGATATAATCGTGATGAGATCGGCAGGATCAAGAAGAATCTGTCTTCGTTGATAGATAACGATGAGTTTGAGATGGATTCTATTGTGGTTACGGCTTCGAGTTCTCCGGAGGGAACGGTTGCATATAATACCAGACTTACCCAAAGGCGAAGTGAGGCTGTGGCTGAATACTTCAGGAGGTTCATTGATGAGTATCGGGATTCAGTGAAGGCTGATGAGGGGTTTGCGGTGGATATGACTGGAGATCCCCGGTCGGAGCCGGGGATGACGGGAGAGGAATATCCAGAGACTCCGGTAAGAAGATCCTTCGCTTACGCTCAGGATGACAGTAAGAAAGATCGAGATGGCTATCGGATTCAATTCATTGCGAGGAATGATGCGGAGAATTGGAGGATGCTGGATGTGCTGGTGGCTGAGGATACGGTGATGAGTTATGAGGATAAGATCGCGTATATCAATGCGTGCGAACTGGATGACCTCGATGAGAGGGAGGAAGTTCTTCAAAAGTTAGGTTGTTACAGGCATCTGCGTGAGAAGGTCTATCCGAGATTGAGGACTGTGAAATTCAATTTCTATCTGCACAGGAAGGATATGCAGAAGGATACGGTGCATACAACTGTGATAGATTCTACATATATGGCCGGGGTGCAGGCGATCCGGGACAGGGATTATGAGACTGCTGTGACTTTGCTTCGTCCGTATCAGGACTATAATGCTGCTGTGGCATTCTGTGCATTGGATTACAATGCGAGTGCGTTGGCAATTCTGGAAAGGCTCCATAGGACAGATCAGGTTAATTATATGCTGGCGATTGTGTATAGCCGTCTTGGTGAGACGGAGAAGGCGGTCATATGCTACGAGGAGTCTTGCAGGCAGAATCCGGGGTTTGTGCATAGGGGTAATCTTGATCCGGAGATCAGTATGTTGAGCGTATTTCGCTAAAACATAAACTTTTTACTAACATTTTAATTCAATTTCAATTATGAGAAAAGGATTTCTTATGATGGCTGCTGTGGCAGCTGTGTTCGGCACGATGTCGTGCAAGAAGGACAATGTTCCATCGATGAATCAGGGTAATGCCAATGTACCTGTGGATGGTGAAAGGACGGAACTGACGGTGGGTATTGCCACTGAACTGACCAGATCGACTACGATCACTGCCGATGATGAGGTGAAGGTGAACAACCTCCAGGTGTTCGTGTTCCGAGGCGATGCCCTTGATGCATACGGTGTGGCTGACAATGCTTCAAGCGTGACCGTAAGCTGTACGAAGGGTGATCGAGAGGTGTATGCTGTCGTAAATGCTCCGGATCTGAAGGACATTGCTACAAAGACCGACCTGCTTGATGCGAAGTCGGCACTGTCGGATAACAATGAGAGCAACTTCGTTATGTTCGGCAAGACGACTGCGACGCTCCCTTCTCCTCTTCCGGTGAATGTGGATGTGGACCGTATGGTATCGAAGGTGGTACTCAAGACCGTGAACAGGGCTTTCACTTCTGCGGCTCTTGCAGCACTGGATTTCAGTATCGATGAGATCTTCATTACCAATGTGGCAGGTGATGTTAACTATGGTATGACAGATGATCCAGTGGACTGGTACAACAAGTTGGATTACAGTTCTGAACTGGCAATGTTCACCCACGATGCTCCTGCTGCATCTGTTGTGAATGAGGAGGCTTACAGCACTCAGCATACATTCTACTGCTATCCTAACAAGGCTGCGGATTCGGATGCGGCTTCGTGGAGTCCACGCAGGACAAGGCTTGTGCTGAAGACTACTCTGGGAACTGATACATACTATTATCCTGTGACCCTTCCGGAACTTGAGAACAACAAGTCGTATGAACTTGAGCTGACTATCACGAGACCTGGATCGGACAATGCGGATATGCCGGTGTCGTTCGAGGATTGTGCATTCGAGATTACCGTGAAGCCGTGGACTGTGGTTGCGGTGACTGACGGTATTGTGATCTAACGCCGTGAGGTGTGGTTACGTTTCATTCATTAAAGTTAGTTGTTACGGTCTCCGCTGCGAGGGTGGCGGAGACCATTTGAAAAAAGGAGGAAAGTATGAAAAGGCTGATGATATTGTTTGTGGCATTGTCGGGGATACTGGCGGTGTCGTGTAATAAGGAGGCTGGGCCGATGGGTGGAGGTCTGACAGATGAAGAACACACTTTGACCATAAGGGTTGTGAGTGATGGAGTCCGGACAAAGGCACTTGATTCAGATGATGTTCCTATAACAGACGGACTTCATAGGCTTGACCTGTATGTATTTCACGAAGATGAGCCGTTATTGGATGAGCATATCGTGCTTGAACCTGATCCGAGCGGGATAACCACATATTCATTCAAAGAGAAGAAGGGAGAAAGATTAGGTGTGCTGGCAATAGGTAATCTGGATGAAGACACGGCTAAATTGCTTGAAGGTAAGACCCTTGCACAATTAAATAACGACAATGATCCTGAAGCTTGGATTGTTTTGAGTGCTAATAACTTTGCAACAGACAAGATAGTGATGGTAGGAGCAAACGATTATCAATTTACGAAAGACGGTAATGTGTCAATTGAATTGAGGAGACTGATGTATCGTATTGACATTGGTAAAATCATAGTTGCCCCGGAAAACGAGGAACTTCTCGGTAAAGAGATTTTTGTCAAGAATATAGCCATGACAAATGTCTGCAATTACTTCGTTCCATTGAAGTCCGATGCTATCGGTCATTTCTATACGTGGTATCTATTCTTTGGAAACGAGCGTGCTTTCACAAATGCATTCGGCGGGATCGAACGTGGATTCAAACATTATACAAATGCTCCAAACAGCTGGGATCCCAATGGATCATTTGTTATGGAAGGGCCTGGTAAACTGAATGACACATTCCAGTATATAATCAATTCCAATTACAAGAAAGATCCCGGTATTCTTAATATTGATGCTAAAGGTCTCTTGAAGGATATTACTCATCAGGGCTATGATAATTCTTTAGGAGAAGGTCTCGTTGTGGAATCTGGTGATATGTCTGACTCGCATAGTATGAATGTAGGAAAATCTTTTTATGGATATATGGGTAGAGGGGTGTTCAACGAGTATGACATCGTGTCAGATTTCAGTAAACAGAATGAATATCCGAAACTTGTGATAGAACTTTCAATTGATGGTAAGAGTTGGTTCTATCCTATACCTCTTATCCATCCTCAGCCTAATACTGTTTACAAGATTGATAACATAACCATCAAGGATTATGGATCGGAGTATTCCAATTTCTTTCCTGTAAAGTATGTTGTGGATTACACGATTAAGGTGGCAGAATGGTCAGAAATTACTATCGAGAATATGAATGTGGGAGCAGATCCGGTAACGGGTGAACCTGTGGAACAATATGACGAGCAATGAGTATGAAAGGGTATCGTTTTCTTTTGACAATCGCTGCGATTGCATTGACTGTCAGTGCCTGTGTGAAGGATATTGATGCGCCATCCGGGAATAGTGAGGAACTGTTTGAAGTCGGATTCAACCTGCGTGTGGAGCCTGTGGCATATACAATGACTAAGGCAGAGAATATAAATGCTGATGAACCGGATGATTTCATTGATAGGATTGATATGTACGAGTATAATAAGGCCGGTGATCTTTTGCGACACGATGTATGGAAAGATCCTGACGGACTTGATCTGAGTACAGTTAATCCGAAGAGTTATGATTCGAGCAACAAGAAGCATACTTGGGTATTTGTGGCCAATCTTGATGAGGACTCCGCGGAATATCTAGCCGGACTTAATGCTGACGAAATAGGAGAAATGCCTACAGGTATAATCCCATTGGAGGCAGGAAACTTCAGACTTCATAAGCCTCTTATGTGTGGGTGTAATTATGCCAACTTTACGAAAAATGAAACAAAAACTGTGACCCTTTACAGGTATTTGACGAGAATCGAGATTTCAAGTATTACGGCAGATTTTGACGATGAGTCATTGTTTGACAAGGATATAAAGCTGAAGAGGATTGCAATCATAAATTATCCCAATGCATTGAGACTGCTTGATGAATCTGCGACTACTGTTAATGGTAATTATCAGGATGTTCTGGGAAGCGGAAGCACAAAGTTTAGCGACCCTGCTTTTGGAAATCTCCTTAAAATGAATAATGATTGTAATAACTGGGAGATGACCAGTTCTTACTTTGATGATGACGAAGGGATACTTGATCTGTCGGTATCCGGAGGCAAAGGCAAATTATCCTATAAGTATGACTATATAATCAACAATAACAGACTCGCTCCAAAGGGCGAATTGATAATTGATGCTACGGGAGATCAGCTGACAGCTTCCGTACACGAGTTCGATGAGAATGAAGGCATATTGTGTTCATCGTCAAATGCTAATTTGCCCCATAGTTTAAATGTCAATAAAGTGTTTTATACAGTACCAGTATCACGATTTATCCGTTCATATTTATATGGGGATATTAAGAATCAGGATGATACCCAGAAACTGGTCATCGAGGTGGATATTGATGGCATTCCGTACTTCTATATCATTTCACTTTATGAACTTAATGCTGGAATGATTTATAAAGTCGGTAACATCAATCTGAAGAGTATCGGGTCAGAGTATTCGAATAAATACGAACAGAAATACGAGGTGAAAGGTGCTGTCACTGAGATTGCGGATTGGTCTGAGACTGAACTTGCGAAAATGAATGTAGGATATACAGTAGATGGATATGATATATACGGTTATGAATAGATTGTTGTTTGTTATGTGGATGGCTGGGATGCTGTTCCTGTCGTCCTGTTCGATCAAGGAGGACAGGGACAGGTGTCCTTGCTGGATGACGGTGGATTTGTCAGATGTCGCTGAAAGTCGCTGGAAGTCGCCAGAGGTGCAAAGTGGCATTGATTATCATAGTGTTACAAAGTCGCTGAAAAGTCGCCAACATGTCGCCGAAAGCGTAGTTCTGCGATTACGTGGTAATTCTGATGAGGATGAGATAAACTATGAATATCAGGTGACAGAGGCTGTAAGGGCTGATGCCGGGACTTTGGAGTATGAGGTTCCCAGAGGTTCGGTCGGGGTGTCGGCTGTGGCTTTGTGCAGAGATTTCTCGACTCCGCTACGCTCCGCTCGAAATGACAGATTACAATCTGGTAATTACGGGGATGAGATTAGGATTCCTGTTGGTGAGCAGATGGATAGTCTTTATGGGTTCTTCAAGATGTATCATACGAGGTGTGAGAGTGTCTTGTGTGACGTGGATCTTCATAAGGAGTTCTGTACTGTGTCGTTTACTCTTGGCGATGAGGGTTACTATTCTCCATACGACATTGAGGTATGGGGTAATGTCGCTGGTGTGTCAGCCTGGGATTTGATGCCGGTTAAGGGAGACTTCAGATATGCGCCAGTGCAGAAGAATGGAGTGTATCAGGTAAGAGTGCCGAGACAGGAGGATAATTCGTTGGAGCTGGTGATGCTGGAGATACCCGGTCAAGCCGGGTATGACGGTGAGAGAGCCGAGGATGACGGTGAGAGGGTTGTTGTGGATCGGTTGCCGCTTGGTGAGTATATCGCGAGGAGCGGATATGACTGGACTGCGGAGAATCTGGAAGATGTACATATTGCATTAGATCTGGAGAATCAACAGGTGATGATTACCGTGAGTGGTTGGGATGGCGTTGTTGTGATGGATATTGTGATTTAGGGTAAGTTATCATAAATCATACGACTATGAAGGTGGTGACGTTTTTTATGTCGAAAGGAGGTACGGGCAAGACTTCGTTCAATATTATGTTTGCTTCGTATCTGACATACATACTTGGCCGGAAGGTGCTTGTGCTTGATGTGGATTTTCCAGAGTATAATCTGTATTTCTATCGTGAGAGGGAGAAAGATGATTATCTGTCGAAGGGCAAGGAACTTCCGGAAAACATTTATCCGATAGAGCAAGTGCAGAATGTATCAGATAGTCATATAAGGAATGTCGTGAACAATCTTAAACGGCTTGCCGGTGCTGTGGATTATGTGATTGTGGACTTTCCTGGTTCGTTTACGAGCAGTGATGCCATTTGCCGTTTTATTGAAGAGGAATCGTTGGATCTGGTTGTGATGCCGGTGGAGGTGGATGGTATGGTTATGAGTTCTGCAAGGTCTATGGCAAAGGTTTTCAAGGAGACCGGAGTGAAGTGTATGGGCTTTCTTAACCGTGTGGACTACAGACAGAATGAAAGCCGATATGTCCATGCCGGAGAATGGTTTGATTCGGAAGGAGTGACTTTTTCACGGAATCGGGTAAAAGGAGCGGTTGGATTGACAAAAGATATGAAGGATAATGGATTCGTGCGTTCGTCATTGTGTTTTCCTATGAAGAAGATTACGCGTGAGAATCCGGGAGTAGTTGGATTGTTCGAAGAAGTGGTGAGATATGTGGAGATGGGTGAACAGGATTTGTTTGAGCCTGACAGATAGGCTTTTCAAGAGACAGAAGATACCTGAGGCTGAGGTGTCCGGATTGCCGGACATCTCAGCCATTGTGCCTATGGTGGAGGTGGAACATATTGTTGTTCCGCCCCTTGTGGGCATAGAGGCGAATTTTGATGAGGAGAAGGAAAACCGCAGGAAGGCGGTGAGAGACATCTTCGACAGATATAGTGTGTCGGTGGACGATGCCAAGGCTGCCGAAGAGTATATAAACAAATAGAAGCATAAGTGATGAAGATTAGAGGAGAGAGATATGCTTTGGTGGGACTGCTGTGCATTGCGGTCTGCACCGATGTGATGGCTCAGGATGCCATTACTTTTTTGAGTGAGGCCAATACGCAGATCAGGTCTGCCGGGTCTCTTATTTATCAGGTTGTGATTGCCGTGCTGAGTGTGATAGCGATTGTGTCGCTTGTGACAGTCGGTATCAGACTCTATAGCGGTGATCAGGAATCGGCGAACAAGGCTCTGGGCTGGTGCGGAGGTATGGTGTTCTGCATAATTGCAGCCCTTGTGCTCAAGAATTTCATTGGGCTATGAGAGTCAAGGTTTACCGTAATCTGGACAGGCCTTTCAGCCTGTTTGGTATCAAGGGCAGGTTCATTGTTCTTGCAGGTGCGTTGGCACTGTGTATTATAATCGTTTCATTGGTAGTTGGCTCTGTTGCAGGTTCTATGGTTGGGCTTGTAGCTGCTGCTGTGCTGTTGGCTTTAGGGTATGTGGCAGTGGCAGAATTGCAGCAACGTTTCGGTGTGAAGGCATTGAGGCGGACGATAGCAGGGATCGGACTGCCGGGTTTTGTAATCATAAGGAATAAGGTATGGAGAAGATTGATGTGAGGGGATGTTTCCCTGTGATGAATGGCGGCGATGGCGTGATCCTGTCGAAACGAGGTGATGTGTGCTATGGGTGGGAGGTGCTGCTGCCTCCTGCATTCAGGTGTAATGAAGAGCGATATGATGCAATTGTGCAGGCTTTGCATTCAGCTGTAACTCTTCTGCCGGACTATGCAATCGTGCATAAGCAGGATGTGTATATGAAGAAAAAGTATGTGGCGGAGAAGTCTGCCGGATTTCTTCAGGAGGCGTATGAGATGCATTTCGATGGTAGAGAGTATCTGGATCACAGGTGCAGGCTATTCTTGACTTTCTCGTCGAAGAAGGATGTGAGAGGGGCTTCGAGTGGCTTGCTAGGAATAACAGCTGGTGGATCGATGCCTAAATCAGAAGTCCTTGCACGGTTTGCTGCGGTTGCGGAGCAGTTTGCGACTGTCGTTCAAGGATGCGGTTTGCTGGATATGAGGCGGCTGACAGAGGAGGATATATTCGGAGCCGGAGATTTCCCCGGACTTATCCAGGACTATCTGAACTTTACAGATGATGGGGATGATGTGTTGTCGGATATTCAGATGAGACGTGACAATGTACGCACCGGTGACAGATATTTTGGCTGTCATCTGATAGCGGACCTTGATCAGTTGCCTGCGGAAGTGACTTCGTGCAGGAAGGTGGTTTCGCTAAGTACGGATTCTTCTGCTGTGAATCTGTCGTTTATGAATGAAATCGGTCAGGAGCTGGATTGTGAGCATATCGTGAATCATTTCATATTGAAGGAGCCACAGAAGGATATACACGGAGAACTTGATACCAGACGCAGACAGATGTTGTCGATGGCAGGAAGGTCGGCAGAGAACAGGATGTATTCGGAGGAACTTAATGAGTTTCTGGAGTCGGCAGCTTCAGTGCAGATGCATACGGTGCGGTTTCATATCAATGTACTGGCTGGAGGTACTGCTGATGAGTATGAGACTGTGAAGGATAAGGTAGTGTCTGCCATATCGAGGATGGGAGTTACTCCAGTGTATGATATCTATGATGCGCCTTGCCAGTTCTGGGCTTCTATTCCCGGGAATGAGGCCGGGCTCGCGTATCAGGAGTATATGACTGCTGATCTGAAGGCAGCTCTATGCATGGGGATTTATGACAGCTTTGAGCCGGGAGTGCCTGATGGCGTGATGAAGATGAGTGACCGGTTGAGACTGGTGCCGCAGAGGTTTGATATTCAAGAGAAGGCCCTGGAGATGGGCCTGATCGAGAATTACAATGTGTTTCTTTTGGGACCTTCGGGTAGCGGAAAGTCGTTCTTTATGAATAAATATCTTAAAAGTTGCTATGATGCCGGACAGCATGTGTTTCTGATTGATGTCGGAGATTCATATAGAGCACTATGCAATATCATCAAGGAGGAAAGTAAAGGAGAGGATGGTACTTATTATACCTTTGAGAAAGGCAGGCCAATCTCGTTCAATCCTTTCAGGAATGTGAGACGTTTCAGAACTGCTGACAATCAGGCTTTGAACTTCCTGTTTACACTGATGCTGACTTTGTGGAAGAATGGTAATGAGGCGATGAACTCTGCCTCGATGAAGATTGTGCGAGACAGTATCATTGCGTTCATTGACAGATGGTCGGAAGATAGAGATCCAGTGTTCAATGATTATTACAGGTATGTCAGGGATGAGTTCTGTCTTAGTCTTGGGGAGAAGGAAATCGGGAAAGAGTATTTCGATTTGAAGGATTATCTGATCTCGTTGGAACAGTTCTATGATGGAGGGGTGTATGATTACCTGTTGAACTCCAATGAAAATGCAGATATCTTGAACGACAGGTTTGTGGTGTTTGAGATTGACAGGATTAAAGGTGATCCGGTGATATATCCGGTGACTACACTTGTGATTATGGACGCCTTTATGGAGAAGATGTCTTCAAATAGTGACTTCAAGGTGATGTGTATTGAGGAGGCTTGGAAGGCAATTATGGGTACACAGATGGCTTCGTATATGATGGAACTGTGGAAGACTGCCCGCAAACACAGGACTTCCGCTATGGTGGTGACTCAGGAATTGAAGGATATTGTGTCTTCTCCGGTAATCAAGGATACTATTATCGAGAACTCAGCCGTGAAGATATTGCTTGATCAGACCAGGTACATAAACAGGTTTGATGCTTTGGCAGATCATCTGTCATTGGATGAGGATGATAAGGCGACGGTGCTGTCTCTTAACAGATATCGTAAAGGTGTCGCAGCCGGTAGAGAGGTGTATTTCAATCTTGGTAACAGAAAGTCTTTCGTGATGAGACTGGAAGTGTCTCCGGAGGAAAGGATTGCGTTTTCTTCTCAAAAACGTGACAAGATCAGGCTTGCGAATGAGGTTGCGAAGACCGGGAGCTATGTGAAGGCTATAATGAATCTTGTCAAGAAAGGAGGTGCAGTATGAGACGATGGATGATGATAGTTGTTGTGGCGGTAATTGGATTGGCGACGCCACATAAAGCTTCAGCTCAGTTTGCGACCTTTGATGCCAGTAATCTTGCGCAGTCGATACTTTCGTTTCTGCAGGACGGTGACAATATGGCGAACAATACATATCAGTTTCTGGAGAATATCGGCGTGATGAAGGAACAGCTGGAGTTTCTGAAGGAGATGAACGAAAGGTACAGTGAAGTGCGGGAGAATGTGTATAAGGCTCAGTCGGTGATACGTCTTGCAAGGTATTACGAGACAACGGCTATGATGTTTTCCAGATATGTGGAACGGTTGGAGGAACTGGATGCAGAAGAACTGAGGTATTATCAGGTGAGGTCGCTTGTAAACGAGGGCTTTCAATATCTGCTTATGGCTTCGCGTGAGGTGAAAAGGGCAAGAGAGTACCTGAGTTCGAAATCCAATGTCAGCGAGGAAGAACGTCGTGCCGCGTTGAAGGAGTGTGAGAAACAGGTGTGCAAGACCAATGCTGCGATGTACGAGCATATTGTGGAAACCTATGCTGCGATTGATAATGGCCGTGTGCTGGCTGCGAATATGAAGAGTATGGATGAGGCATTCAAGATGAAGTATTAGTTATGGAACTGAATTATGTAGAAGTGATGGAGGAGATCAAGAGGTCGGTGTTTACGGGCGATCATTCTTCCATTTATATGCTTGCTTGCGGCGTAGGGTGTATAACTGCTTTGATCTCACTGATCTGGTGGTACAATAAAATGCTCAACGACCCGTTTGGCAGACTTGATGTGAGTGCAGTGATAAAGTCTTGTGCTGTACTTCTGCTGACCTGTAACTTTTATTCATTCGTACTCCTGCCTACAGACTACCTTGTCGGTCTGCTTACAAAAGGTATCACTTCTATAGTGGATAAAGATCAGAGCGGATTGACGGGAAAGGTTGCAAATCTTTTCCAGTCCGTGGAGGATGCGACTCAAGAGAATACGCTTCAAGGGCAGTTTGAAGCGGAAATGGCAGGGATGGTTGCTGATACCGATGATGGTGAGGGGCGAACTTATGGATCAAGTGCTGTGATGGAATCACAGGTCGAGACGCAGGTGGAGCGAACGAAAAGCCGTTCATTTGGGAGTCGGATCTGGGACAGCTTGAAGGAGGCTGCCAGCCAGTATATGGAGGTTAGAGTCCGGTCCAGTGCGACTCTTCTGTCGTGGGTGACGACAATGATTGTTCACATCGTCCGATATGTGCTGATGCTGGTGAGCAGTGGTTATCTGATCATTCTCGGATTGATAGGACCGTTTGTGTTTGCGCTTGCGTTACTTCCGGGATTTATGGGAAATATCGGAACTTGGTTTGCGAGATATATCCAGATCTCGTTCTGGGTGCCGATGGCGGCATTGGTGGATTTCGTCAATTTCAAGACCAAGGATATTGTTGTCAATATGTATTGCAATGCCAATCTGTCGCAACAGTTATGGTTTCCGGTCATTCAGTTGACGTTGTTGGATATCGTGACATTGATCTGTCTGCTGGCTGTGCCTAGTATGTGTGCTTGGGTGGTATCAAGCTCGGGTGCAAGTGAGGCGAACGGAGCAATTATGCGTGCTGCTACGAAGGCATTTATGATGAAGAAATAATCATATAAAAGGATTTTCAAAATGGGAAAGATTGAATTGATGACGAGGGATATTGAGAAGTCCTTCAAAGGTTTGAGCAGGCTTGCTGTAGTGAGCGTCGTGATGTCGCTGGTATTTGCGACTGTAGTCGGCGTGGCGGCTCTGGTTTATGCGGAGAAGCAGAGGGAGAAGATCTATGTGTTGGATCAGGGAAAGTCTTTGCTGCTGGCTTTGCAGACGGATGCTGTGATGAGTAAGGAGATAGAGGTGAAGGATCACGTGACAAGATTTCACGAGCTGATGTTCACGCTGTCTCCTCAGAAGCAGACGATTCAGGAGAATCTTGATCGTGCATTCAACTTGGCTGACAGGTCAGCATACGAATATTCTCAGGATTTGGCTGAGAAGGGATATTATTCGAGGATTGTGTCTGCAAACATTTCTCAGCAGATGATGGTGGATTCGGTGGTGTTTCAGGGTAATGGTTATCCGTATCAGGTGAGGACCTACGCAAGGCAGTATGTAGTGCGTGAGAGCAATATCAGTGAATATTCATTTGTCAGTGAATGTCAGCTGATAAATTCTTCACGCTCGGATGTGAACCCGCACGGATTGCTGATTGAGAAGTTCAAGGTGACAGAGAATAATCTTATAGAGACAAGGAAGCGATGAGGAAGGTGTTGTTATATGTGGGGTTTGGAGGCATTGTTGTGTCTGTGCTGGTGATGGCTATATGCAGTGCTTTCGGAGGCAGAGGCTCTTCTGTGGCAGAGGAACAGGTGTCGGTTAATGTCCCGGAGGGTGTGGCTGTGCCGGTGTCTGATAGTAAGACTGAGGCTTATAGGAATACTCATATCTCGACAGATCAGTATTTCGCTCAACTATCGTCAGAGGAGGATATTTCGTTGGTGTCGTCTGATGGTGATGATAGAAATGAAGAACCTTTGAGTGCTGGAGAGGATGAGGGTGCTGCTGCGAAGAGGGTGTTTGGGGATTCGGAAGTCGCATCAGTCAGTATACCTGTTGAGAGATCCCCGGTCAAGTCGGAGATGACAGGCAGCAGTGGTTATGGGCAAATGACACCGGAGCAAAAGCTGGAGTATGACAGGAGGCGTGCAGAGATGGTGCGTGATGTCTTGACTGAGGGTGAGATTGCCGCTCAAGCCGGCAATGACGATGATGATAAGCCTCGACCAGAGATGCTGTCTCGGAATGATATTGCTACTGGTAATGACGGGATTATCACCTCTCTTGATGATGATTTTGATGATCCTTCAGTGAGATATTCATCATCGGCGAAGGTACCGTTCAGGTGTATGTTCGTGCGAGATCAGAAGGTTGTTGACGGGCAAAGGGTGACGGTGCGGTTGCTGGAGGATTATTCAGTAGATGGAGTGTTCGTGCCTGCGAATACTCATTTGGCAGCGATGTGCAAGGTGTCGGATCGATTGGAGTTGAGCGTGCGAAGTGTTGAAATCAATGGAAGGATTCTGCCATTGCAGTTGGTTGCATACGATACCGATGGTATGGCAGGGATTTATTGTCCAGAGACTTCGGCTTCGCGCAATAGCAGGAGAGCCTCTTCTGACGCTATCTCTGCGGCGAATTCGACTTTCGGTGGATTGGTTGGTGATCTGGCGAATACAGTACTGAGGACGGGAGCGACTATTGCGAAGTCAGCTTCTGGCGAACTGTCGGTCAAGGTAGTATCTGGTTATGAGTTTTATTTGGTTAAATCTGAAAGATAATGAGGAGAGTGATTTTGGTTGCGGTTTTATTGACTGCTTTTGTGAGGGTGTCGATGGCTTCGACTATCGATACGGTGTATATTTCGACAATGAGTACGACGCATATCCGTTTCAGTTCGGAACTGAAATATGTGGATCTGTCGAATAAGGTGTTGTCTGCCAGGATAGTTGAGGGAAGTAAGGATATTATGGCTGTCAAGGCAAAGGAGGCTTTTGAGTTTACGACTACTATGTCGTGCCTGGAGGCAGATGGCAGGCTTCATACGTTTATTGTGGCCTATGGTGAGAGTCCGGAGGTGTTGATTGTGGATATGCGTAGATCCTCGGTCAGGCCGGGGATGACGGATATGACCAAGCCGGAGACATTGGATTTGAGTAGGTGGACTCCGGATGTGGCAGAGGTTCTGGATTCTTTAGAACGCGAGATATATCACATTGGGGATGTGGCATATGATATTAAGGTTCTTTGTGAGAATGTGATTATTAAAGATGACGTGACTTATATTGTTCTGAGCATCGAGAATAGTTCTGCCGTAAGCTATTCAATGTCGAGCCCTCGGTTTGTGATTGAGAGTAAACGAAAGACGAAACGTGGACTAGTTTATGAGAAACAGTTGTTTCCGAAGCACACTTCGGGGGAAACTGTTACCGCTCCTGGGACTATCTCGCGAATGGAGTTCAGCTTTGATAAGGTGACGCTTGTGAAGGGACAGGTGTTCAGGATATATTTGTATGAGGATGGTGGTCCGAGGAATTTTGTGTTGAGTTTTGGGGTGAGAGATTTGAGTCCTTAACTTTACGCCAAACACAGTGTTTGGCGTAAAATTTATTACATACCTAAGGGAATATATTTAGTTTAATGAGTTATGAATGTTAATATTATGGTATATATTTGTTTGTTTGTGAAATCTTTCTTAATTTTGCGCGGATAAACATTGTCTTCATCCTGTTATCAGGGCGATGACTTTTATGATTGTTTTATAAAGATGTCATACTATATGACATTATTTTGAGTTATGCCTATGTTTGGTGATTTACTTCTGTTAGTTTTGTGCGGAGGTTTATTGTTATTTGCTTTTTCTAGATTATTGGCTCACGTATTTAATGCGAAGGCAATTTGGGGTATGTATGCTGATCCTGAGGTGTCAAAACAAAAGCAAGGATTTGTGATTAATAAGAAATCGAAAAGAGTAGAAGCAGATAGGGCGACAATAACCCCTTTTAAATAATGGTCAACCATACGATAGATTCGGCGCTACAACCTATTATAAATCAGTTTGATTGCCTTGGATGGATACCTACCATTCGGGGTGGTTTGTCGTTGCAGATGCTAGATGATACGGCGTATATAATGGGTGATGCTGATAAGTATCTAGTAGAAATTAAAGACCAAGAACAATATCAGACGAAGCATTATATCGCGGCTACTTCGTTAATTACGTTTGAAGATAGTAAGCATGGTCCTGATTATTGTAACACTTTCAGATTTATTTTTAGGGGAACAATAAATGAGCAAATTCGGCTGCAAGAATTCATTGAAAACTATAATTTAGTTAATTCTAATGATTTTCTTAAGTTATGTAAGGAAGATGGAGTGCTGTTGGGACGTATTTCGGTATTAACGGATTTGACTAAATCTAATACTCTTACGACTCAGGAAGCGACAATGCTTAAACATATAAGTCATCTTCGTGATTTAAAAAAAACATATGTCAGAAATTATGCTATCAAGTCTGTTGATTTCTCGGATTTAAAAAATGAACGAGAAAGGCAGATTTTTGTATGGGAACAACTAGAAAACACAATTAAACAGATTGAAGAAAATGCGAATGAACCGCGCTTAGTGTTTTTATTTGATGTTTTTCTTACCAGAGATGGGTTGTTGTTTTTAAAGAGTGTATCGAATCCGAAAGCTGAAGAGTATTATTGCAAGGCTGGCACTGCTAGTGATTTTAGACAGCAGATACCAATAAGTCGCGTTTTTAAAACTGCGATGAATTTTGTGAAATATCTATTTCATAGTAATTATCATCATAACGAAAAGCACGATACCTTCTTGCCTGTTAGTAATCTACATCCAATATGTAATCAGCAAAAGAGTATTTCTTTTGCTGTTAGACACCAATTGGAGGCTTTTCTATACCCTGTGACGCGACTAAAAAGAAATGGGTTTAAGGATTATTCAATTAATCCCAATGGTATCCTTTTATATGCAGAGTCTTTTTTGCACGTTTGTAAACGAAATAATTTATTGTCGGCTGAAGATGAGGAATATTATTGTTCTTTAATAAATCAATTCAAAGAAGAAGTTAATCTTCTTGTTACCTATGATAAAGCAATAATAGAGTCTTTTTTTGTAGAGAACAATATAGTCTCTATACTATCCGTCATCCTAGTCTTTGTTTTAGCACTAATCGACATATATCAATTTTATGGATCTCCACTCATAAATGGTATACCCATACCTAAGAATATGATATTGTTTTTGGGTATATTCTTGGGAATTCTGGTTAAGATTATAGCTAGTATCAGTGCAAATAAACGCCGATTCAAGTTGCATTGTGGTAAAACAAAACAATTTGGTTGGAAAAACAGTAATATTAAAAGAAAACGCTTCTCTCTGATATATATAATTAAGTTAGGTTTCATTAATTTGAAATTATATATAGGAGAGCGTGTAGGTTCACTATTACTTATCTTAATAGATAGTACGATTTGTGTTATGTTACTCTATTTCTGTAGAGAACTCATTCTTAGATTACTATAAGATAGATTAGACATTCCTCTTATATTAACATACAACTAACATCAATCATGAAAATGGTTGTATATTTCTATTCCCAAAGGATGCTGATGACAGTATTGTTGAATGTCGGATAGATACATTTTTCGTATAGTGTTTTACGTAAGCCTCCGAAGAAATGCATATTGTAGCCGGGATTGTTCCTGGCTACTTTTGCGTTAAAAAGGAACGCATATGATGACTTTAGAAGAAATCCAGTCGATCGAGAGCTATTGCTCGGAAAACGGCATCACTATCAA
>JBGVCR010000078.1:0-69717 GCA_045118995.1 Candidatus Cryptobacteroides sp. | reverse complement strand
GATACCGCCAGGTATGAACACATACCAAGGAAGTAGGCGAATATCATATTGTCGATGAAGATCGACTTTACAAATAAGCTAATATAATCTGCCATAGTTTTCTTTAGTTATGTGTTATTTCTCCTGAAGGTCCTTCTGAATAGATCTCTGGATCCAGATGATACATCCGAGTAGGATGAGCGCCATTGGAGGGACGATCATAAGACCGTTGTTAACGTAACCGAAATCGTAAACTGCCTGCGGAATTACCTGGAAGCCGAAAAGTGTACCGCTTCCAAGGAGCTCGCGGAAGAATGCTACGATTACAAGGATCATTGCATATCCCACACCGTTTCCAAGACCGTCCATAAGTGATGCGAATGGCTTGTTTCCGAGGGCGTATGCCTCGATACGTCCCATCACGATACAGTTGGTGATGATAAGACCGATGTATACTGAGAGTGTCTTGCTGACGCTGTATGCATATGCCTTGAGAACCTGGTCTACAAGGATTACCATCATCGCAACTACAACAAGCTGGACAATGATTCGGATACGGTTAGGAATGGTATTTCTGAGCAATGAACATACAAGGCTTGAAAGACCTGTAACGATGATTACTGAAAGGCCCATTACAAACGCACCCTTAAGCTGTACTGTTACTGCAAGTGAAGAACAGATACCGAGGACAAGGACAGAAATAGGATTGCCCTTGAATATCGGATTCAGGAATGTTTCTTTAAAATCAAAATTTGCCATGTCTTACTCCTCCACTGTGTTAGCTGGTTCAACTTCTTCTGCGCACTCTGTGCAGCACTCGTCTTTGCATTCATTGCAGCACTCCTGCTGGCATGCAGCACCGTTCTTAGAGAAGTAGTTCTGGTAGAAACCGAACCACTGGTTGAGGGTCTTTCCGAGAGCCTGTGAAGTGATAGTAGCACCTGAAATGGCATCTACACCATTGTTCACAGTTGCACGGTTTGCAGGCTTGGCTACCTCGAAAAGGATCTCGCCCTCACCTACAGTCTTTCCTACGAAAGCTTCTGCAAAAGATGGCTCGTCAGCGATCTTTGCACCAAGACCCGGAGTCTCTCCCTTATGACCGAAACGTACGGCCTTGATTGTGTTGAGGTCACCTTCAAAACCGACATAACCCCAGATAGGGCCCCAGAGACCTGCTCCATAGCAAGGTACTACTGTGATTCCGTTCTTGAAGATATAGACAGGAAGAGCCTTCTGCTCGGCAGCGATCTGTCTCTTGAGGTCAGAGTTGCCATAAACTTCACAAGATTCGATATCAAGCTCTCCGACCTTGTTACCCTCGATGTCCACGAGGATAGCTGCTTCGATTGCCTCCTGATATGTCGCGAGGATATCCTCACCCTCTACAGTAGCTGCTGTAAGGATCTGACCGATAGTGTCCTTCTTTACATTAGCTTCCTGAGTCGGCTTGAGGAACATTGCTGCAAAAGCAAGAACCGCTGCAACAACCACCACGAGGATGATCGAATATATCACTGTATATGTATTACTGTTTGTATTCATACCTTATATATATTAAGCGGTTTTTACTTTCTTTGCTCTTCTCTTGATCGAGCCCTCTACAACGTAGTGGTCGATAAGCGGAGCAAATGTGTTCATGAGGAGGATAGCGAGCATCATTCCCTCCGGATAACCAGGGTTCCATATACGTACTGTGACTGCGAGAGCACCTACGAGGAATCCGTAGATCCACTTACCGCACTCAGTCTGAGCTGATGTCACAGGGTCTGTAGCCATGAATACTGTACCGAAGAGGAATCCACCCATAACGAGCTGGTAGTAACCAGGGAGGTCTGTAGCTCCTGCTGCATATCCGAGGTATCCGATTGCAAGTCCGCCGATAACTGATGAAACCATGATCTTCCAGCTTGCAACGCCAGTCCAGAGGAGGATGGCAGCACCGATAAGGATTGCGATTACCGAAGTCTCACCGACAGAACCAGGGATTGTACCGATGATCATGTCCATGAAGCGTGGCTCAAGGTTTGCGAGTGTTGCGTTTGCAAGAGGAGTAGCTCCGGAGAAACCGTCCACAAGACCGTTACCAGCCTGGAACGCAACGCCCTCGTTCATGAAACGGGTAACGCCGCCGGTCCATACTGTGTCTCCTGACATCATGCTTGGGTATGAGAAGAAGAGGAACGCACGTGTAAGGAGTGCTGGGTTCCAGATGTTCATACCAGTACCGCCGAACACTTCCTTGCCGATGATCACTGCGAATGCTACTGCGATGGCAAGCATCCAGAGAGGAACGTCTACAGGAACGATAAGAGGAATGAGCATACCTGATACAAGGTAACCCTCGTTCACTTCATGTCCCTGGATCTGAGCTGAAACGAACTCGATTCCCAGACCTACAAGGTAAGATACGATATAAAGAGGAAGTACCTTAGCGAGACCGTAAAGTACAATGTTCCAGAAGCCCCAGTCGAGGCCGAATGCGAGGCTGTGCTGATAACCTGTGTTCCATACGCCGAAAAGCATTGCAGGAACAAGGGCGATCACCACCATAATCATGACTCTCTTCAAGTCGACGCAGTCCCTTACGTGTGCACCTTTCTTGGTCACAGTATTAGGAACGAAGAGGAATGTCTCAAAAGCGTCGAATGTCGAATGAAGGAATCCGAGCTTGCCGCCTTTCTCGAAAGTCGGCTTGATCTTATCTACTAAATTTCTTAATCCACTCATATTCTAAGCTTTTAGCACATTTCTTTCAACATAAGGGCGATACCGTCAGTGATGATCTGCTGGATGTAGATCTTAGACGGACAAACATATTCGCAAAGTGCGAGGTCTTCCTCGAGAACTTCGTAGATTCCGAACTTCTCCATCTTGTCGATGTCGTTTGCGAGGCAGGCCTTGAGAAGATATACAGGATAGAGGTCCATAGGGAGAACCTTGCTGTAAACATCGTTCACAACGAATGCGCGCGGGCCACCGTGAAGATTGGTGTCCATGTCATATTTCTTGTTAGGTGTGAGCCATGAGAAGTATGTGCGTGATGCGCTGAAGAGCTTTGTCCTGAAAGGTTTTGCCCATCCGAGGAGCTCATACTTGTCACCCTCTTCGAGGATAGTGACCTGATTGTCGAAGAATCCGAGGAATCCTTCTGCTCCGATGTTCGTTCCGGAAAGAACGTCACCGCTTACGAAACGGAGGTTCTCTTCTGCGTTGTAGAACTCCTTGATATCCTTCATTGAAATACCAGGGTATCCGTCCACATATGCAGGGCTGATGGCCTTAGGACCAGTCACGGCGATCTTTCTGCTTACATCGTACTTTCCTGTGTTGAAAAGCTTACCGATGGCAACGAGCATTACCGGTGAAACTGTCCATACGATCTCTCCCTTTCTGACAGGATCGATGTGGTGGATCTGTACGCCGACATTGCCTGCAGGATGTTTTCCTGCAACAGTGTGTACCTCTACGTTCTGAAGCTTGGAGAAAGCTGATGCTGAAGAGTTTACACATACGTGTACCTTGCAGCCTGCAAGCTTTGCAAGTGCGTCCACTGCAGTCTGCAGATGAGCGGCCTGGCCGTTCAGTGCGAATTCAGTGTCAGCTGCCAGAGGAGCAGTAGAGAATGCTGATACGAAAATTGCCTTAGGCTTGGTCTCAGGGTTGGCGATGATGCCGTATGGCCTCTGAGTGAGGGCAGGCCAGAGACCTGCTGCGAGGATCGCCTCTCTGATCTGCTCTGCAGAAAGAGAAGATACCTTCTTCACTCCGAAGTCAACATACTCCTGATTTCCGTCCGGCTTGATGCGGACCTCAAGCAACTTTCTCTTTTCGCCTCTTACAACCTCTGCTACAGTTCCGCTGACCGGAGACGCAAAGAGGATGTTCTGAGACATCTTGTCAGCCAATACAGGTGTACCTGCGAGGACCTTGTCGCCTTCTCTTACCAGAAGTTTCGGAACGAGACCTCTGAAATCGGTAGGCTTCACGGCCACAACGTCAGGAACGATCACCTTCTTGGTGTTCTGGGCCGCCGTTCCATTGATCGGAAGGTCGAGGCCCTTTTTCAAATAGATGTTGTTTGACATTATATAAACCGTTTTGAGTATAGTATTCAAAATGCGCCCGCGAAGATACGGATTTTTTCCTTATTTACGAAGTAAATCCGGCCTTTTTTCATGTCATGAATCTTTTTGCAAAAAGTTCGGATGAATTGCAATGTTTTGTATAATTTTGCACCCGTTATGGAAAATGTGTGCAGTACTATATTGGAGGGACTGAACAGCGAGCAGAAGGCAGCTGTCAGTTGTGTCGAAGGACCGGTGCTCATTGTGGCAGGTGCGGGATCTGGAAAGACGAGAGTCTTGACAAGCAGAATCGCTTATATATTGGAAAAGGGATGTGACCCGGCAAGGATTCTTGCCCTGACATTTACCAAGAAGGCGGCGTCGGAAATGAAGGAAAGAATTGCTCTGATGGTGGGTGAAAAACGCGCCAGAAGGCTGTATATGGGTACTTTCCACTCGGTTTTCATCAGATTTCTCAGGGAGTTTGCCGAGTCTCTCGGCTATCCGTCGGCGTTTACAATATATGATACAAGTGACTCGGTCAGTGCTATAAAGACCTGCCTTAAGGAACTGCAGCTGGATGAGAAGATATATAAGCCGAAGGATGTGCTTTCGCGTATATCGATGGCGAAGAACAATCTCGTGACGGCATCTGCATATCGACGCAATGCCAACGCCCTTCAGAACGATGCTGCCGCAAAGAAGCCGCGCATATGCGACATCTATGATCTCTATGCATATAAATGTAAGATGGCGGGAGTGATGGATTTCGATGATATCCTGCTGAATATGAATATTTTGCTCCGCGACAATCCAGCCGCTTTGGAGTCAATCGCAGGACGCTTCGACTATATAATGGTCGATGAGTATCAGGATACTAACTTCTCCCAGTATCTGATACTTAAAAAGCTCAGCCAGTTTCACAAGAATATATGTGTGGTAGGTGATGATTCGCAGTCAATCTATGCTTTCCGTGGTGCGAAGATCGAAAATATCCTGAACTTCAAGAAGGACTATCCTGATCACCACATATTCCGTCTGGAACAGAACTACCGTTCAACCAGGACTATTGTGGAGGCTGCCAATTCTCTTATCGCCCGTAACTCGGCGCGTATTCCGAAGGAATGTTATTCGAAGGGACCTCAGGGGGAGAAAATCAGACTGATACAAGCTTATACCGAGCAGGAGGAAGCCTTGCTCATTGCCTCGTCAATTGTATCGAGGATACAGACTGAATCGGCTCAATATCAGGATTTTGCAATATTGTATAGAACTAATGCCCAGTCTCGTGCACTTGAGGAAGCACTGCGCAAGAGGAATCTGCCGTATGTGATTTATTCGGGTAATTCATTCTTCGAAAGAGCCGAGGTCAAAGACATGATGGCTTATTTCAAGCTGATTGTGAATCCTAATGATGATGAGTCTTTCAAGAGAATCGTGAACAAGCCGGCCAGAGGTATCGGTGACACGTCGGTATCAGCTTTGACTGCTGCCGCATCCAATCATAAATTGTCGCTTTTTAAAACTGCATATTCTGAAAATCTTGAAGACTTCGGACTGAAGCCGGCGGCTATAAAGAAGATACGGGAGTTCTGTGATATGATCGGCAGGCTCTGTCTGCGTTCGAACAATGAGGATGCATATGATGTTGCGGCTGCAGTGGCAATGGAGTCGGGCCTCCTGATGTTCTACAAGAGCGACACAAGCATAGAGGGACAATCCAGGACAGCCAATGTCGAGGAACTCTTGAACAGCGTGAAGATCCATATCGAAGAGAAACAGAGTGAGTATATGGAAGAGCTTCAGTCTGAGGGATTTGTCGGAGATGGCTCGGAAGTGGCTGCCGCAGATCTGCCTATAGTTACGTTGGGGGATTATCTTGAAAATGTTTCTTTGCTCAGTGCCGTGGATGTCGATGATGAGGAGTCGTCCAATAAGGTGACGCTTATGACAGTCCATTCTTCGAAAGGATTGGAGTTTCCTTACGTGTTCGTGGCGGGAATGGAAGAAAATATCTTCCCTTCGGGAGGTTTTATGATTTCGGAGTCCGAAGTGGAGGAGGAGAGAAGACTTTTCTATGTGGCGATGACACGCGCAAAGAAAGCTGTGGCATTTTCTTTTGCTCAGACCAGGACGCGCAACGGCAAGCATGAGTCCAATTCTCCTTCGCGTTTTGTGAAAGAAGTTGATCCTCAGTATATTGCCAATCCGCTGAGTTCGATACTTGAAGATGAAGATCAACCCGATCAGGTTTTCGGGGGATGGGGCAGGTCCTATCAGTCAAAGACCGGATATGCATACGGGCAGTCGTCTAAAGTGCAGATACAGAAACGTCCGGCTTCAGCCCAACCGATACGAAGACCGGATCCGGTAAGACGGTCTGAACCTCAGCCGGTAAAGAGACCTCAAGTGCTGCCTCAAAGGACACCTGATAAGGAATTCGAGCCGACACCTGTCCTGCAGCTGAAGGCGGGCCAGAGAATCGAGCATAACAGATTCGGCTATGGCCGGATTGTGGAAATAACAGGCAATGCTGTGGATTTGAAGGCCAGGATAGTTTTTGATGATCACGGTGAGAAGATATTGATTCTTAAATATGCAAAAATTCGTGCGATAGATTTGGAAAATAAGTAAATATACCTACCTTTGCATTGAAGTTTTTCATAGTTTAAGTTTAGGTTAAGTAGCGGGGCGTTCGCAGATGATGCGGGTGCCTCGTGAATTTTTTATTGTATTCTCAAGGATTACGGGTGTTTATTGACCGAAAATCACATAAGATTTGTTAAAAACACATAAAAAAGAGAAATTCTTAGACATAAAAAAAAGAAACTGAAGGTTTTTCTTTTTCTTAAATACGCTTTCGTTTTCATCTCCTACTTTTGCCTATGTCCGCAATGTCGCGGAGCTAAAGATTTGTGGAGATTGATTTTATGAAAAACCTTTGTGGAAAGCTGTGTGCCAAGGTCCGGCTTCTGTCCGTTGCAGCTTTATTAATGCTTTTTTATTCGTGTAATCTATTGGAAGAGGCATCTGACAAGGATGGAACTCTTCGTGTGTCTTTTGCACCCGGGCAGGAGATCCTGACGCGTTCCGGCATTGAAATACCTGATACCAGTGATTTCATTCTGACAGTAAAGAATTCGAAAGGTACCGTCGTATATGAAGGCGCGTTCGGCGATTCTCCTGAAGCAATGTCTTTGAAACCGGGGAGCTATACGGTAAGCATTGTGTCAGAAGAATTCAGCAGACCTGCCTTCTCGTCGCCTCAGTTCGGAGATGAACAATGTGTGGTCGTGACTTCGGATGCAGTAGTCGATGTCAGACTTCTTTGTACTCAGATCAATTCCGGAATCCGTCTTTTGATTGACAGTAGATTCCTTGATGAGTATCCGGATGGCGCATTTCTGCTGAAATCATCTTTTGGAAAACTGATGTACTCTTATTCGGAGAAAAGAATAGCCTATTTTACACCGGGCAATCTGTCTTTGATTCTTACCAATAAAGGGACTGATGAAATCCTTATGACCAAGAGTCTTGAAGCTCAGGAAATCCTTGAGCTGAAGATCGCTGTGGCCGGTTCCGATGGTTCTGGTCAGAACGCCTCCGCAGAAGGAATCAGTGTCGTTGTAGATACTTCAAGGACTTGGCTTTCAGATCAGTATGTGTTGGGAGGGGATAGCGGCTCCAGTGAAATCCTGTCAATCTCCCAGGCATATGACAAGGTCGGAGAAGAAAATGTCTGGGTATGCGGATATATTGTCGGAGGTGACCTGACATCGTCGTCTGCGTCCTTCGATAAGCCTTTTTCCTCACGAACCAATCTGCTTCTCGGACCCCGCTCTTCTACTTCGGACAAAACTTCCTGCATGTCTGTGCAACTTCCTTCCGGCCATTTCCGGGAAGACCTGAATCTTGTTGATAACCCTCAGCTGCTTGGCCGCAAGATCTGCGTGAGAGGGGATGTTGTGGAGGCTTATTACGGTATCCCGGGAATCAAGAATATGTCGGAATATGAATTACAGTAAACAGTTTGTTCATACAGTTAGGTTGAATTAAGGTGTGCGGCGTCGCCGTGAGGTGCCGCCGCTTTTAAAATCTATCGGTCATGAGAAGAAAGTTATCATTGTTTTATTTGTTGATATTGGTTTCATGTGCAGTCAGTGAACAAAAGGAAATCTATGCTCCTGGTGTTACGGAAACTTTGCCTGATATTTCTTTCGCAATGGAAATAGCTGGCGAAAAGGATATTGAGGTCAAAAGCATATTGTCTGATGATATAGAGACCAAGGTATCTGATCTGACATTGGCCTCATATGGGCCGGACGGCAGGCTTGTGGATTCGAGATATTATGAGTCCGGTTTTGACTCAATGCCGCTTTATGTCTGCCCTGACGGTGTCAGCAATGTGTATGCGTTGGTCAATATGGGGGATATGACCCGCGTTTTTCCAGTGTCGGAAGCACGAGTCGGTGCTATGGAATATTATGTCCGGTCTTATTCGTCTGTGAATGAAAGGGGAATCCCCATGAGCGGTGTCTTGGAAGGATTTTCTCCCGGCCGGTCTGACAGAGTCGTGACTGTGCAACGCCTTTTTGCAAAACTCGACGTGAGAATCCTCCATAAGGGACTTTCCGGATATTCTCCGTCCGATTATTATGCGTTTAATCTGTGTAATAAAAGTCTCTATGTCAGGCAGGCGAACAGCCGTCTTCTTCCATTCTCGGAAGAAGGAAGTCGTGCATTTGATTCTGCTGATATTCTTGAGGTTTCAGATAGTCATGGTAATCTGAATGACAGGAATGCATATCAAGGCTCGTTGTCTCAAGGTGAACTTGGTCCGGGTCCGGGTTATGTCCAGGATACAACCTTGGTATTCTATGTTCCGGAAAATGTTCAAGGAAAACTCCTTCCGTCTAATCCGGATCCTTTCGCCAAAGACTATGAAGCTATTTCAAATATCGGCGGCAGGTCATATTCTGATTTGTGTACTTATCTCGAGTTCAATGCCCGGAGAGAAAATACACTCGGCTATTACGGTGGAGTGAAGTACAGATATTATCTGGGAGAAGACAATACATCTGATTTCAGTCTTGTACGCAACAATCGTTATATACTGACTCTTGATTTTACTGAAGAAGGATTCTTTGCAAAAAGCTGGAAGGTGCTGCGTGGGGATGACTGGAACGATCTCAGAGTCTTGAAGATTCTTGGTGACTCGTTCCCCATTCGCCCTGGTGAAACTATTGATGTAATGGTTCATTATCATCGTGGAGGACTTGAAAATGCTGATTCTCAAAATATTCCTGATGACTGGAGCATTAGTGTGGATGAGGCTATGATGAGCTCTGCGGGGTTGAAATGTTCTCTTGATCCGGCCTTTCCTGTTCTCGGTGAAAACGGGTATAAGGATTTCCGTATCAGAATCACAGCTTCTGCAGATGCCAGGGTGGGAGCCTCTGTTCCAATTACTGTCGAGACTCGGGATGGAGCGCTTTCGGACAATGCTGTCATAACTGTATCTGCATCTTCTGAATTGTTGTCCCGGTGGAGTTTTCTTCCTGGATATGTGGCTCAGGAAGGGGTACTGTCTTTTCCGGATGCGGTAGGGTCCGATCTCCCTCTGACTGTATCTTTGTCTGACGAGGCCAAGGCCTCATGTGTCCGCCTGTCCGATCGCTCGTTCAGGATTGTAGCTCTTGAAACTGGTGAGGTGGCCGTTTCTGTTAAAAATGCTTCGGGGACAAAAAGCTCTGTTACCAGGCTTGATATAAAGGCCCCTTGTCTGGAAGTAGATCAGACGGGATTGCTTCTGGATCCTGACGGGAAGGTGGCAAATGTTTCATATGGGTATCTGGATCTGGAGGGAAAGAAGCTGACCAATCTCAATGCCTCTGCTTTTGATGCCTGCCTGCTTCCGATATTGGAAACCAAATCTTGTTTCAAATGTGATGTTGCCTCGTCGACTATCTCAATGAAGGTTGTGTCTTTAAGTGTGGACGGGGGGACTTTGGAGTTGGGTAGGAGCTACGGTGCTACACTAAAGGCGTCAGGCTGTCGCGAAGTGATTCCGAAGGAAATGATACTTACGATAAAGAACCCTTTCAAGGACGTTGTGCAGAGAAATTATGGAACCATAGATGATTTCACTCTTTTCTCGGGAAATAATGTCAACGAAGTCTTGAAAAACTCGTTCAAGGATGAGATTGAAGCTAATAAACTGTTTGAATATCAAACTGTTGTGCCTGATGCAGAAAGCCGGTATCTGACTGCCGCTTTAGAGCCTGCCTGGGAAGGGGATTTCAGTAACTCCAATGGTGTGTTCAAGGCCGAATTGAATACATCTACCGGCAAGATCCAGCTCAGTTATAATCCGCTATACGCATCGACCGGACATAGTGCCGGCCTGCATGATCTGATGCTGTATGTAACGAACAGACATTCCGGTGAAAAGATCGGCCGCTCCTGCGGAACCATAGAAGTTTATGTGCATACTGCCATAGGCGCCAGGTCCCGGTTCGGCTCTCAGAAATGCACCTACAATCCCTATGGAAATGAAACGTTTGCATCGGTCTATAACACTGTTGCAGGACGTACTGTGTACTCTTCTGCATCTCCTTCGGCAATGGTGTATTTTATGGACGTTTCATTGGAGTGGATGACTGATGTTTCCAAAGTGTATGTGTGGAACAGGATGAATGCTGCGATTCAGTCAGGGGCCTCCTGGATGGATGCCCTGGATATCGTAAGACCGTCTGTCGCAGATGGTGCACTGGACTCCAATACAAATATGCTTTATTCGGTGATGAATGGTTCTGATAGCCGTATCTCTGTCGGAGGAGAAAGGTATGGCAGAAGAAGCGGCATCGGGCGAGTGTTGTACAGGGCTCTGCTTCAGCCGGTTTTCAGTAGCGCTCTGACCGATACTGATCTGAAAATCAGATTCTTCGGCTATCAGACCGTTACGGGCAAAGGAACCCCGTCCATGGCGCCATGCTACACTCTTCATGACCTGAACAAGAGTGCTGATATGAATAAGAACGAGGTGATTTCCAGAGAACCATATTATTTTTCTCCAAGTTCGTGCAGTTTATATGTGGACGCACAAGGCAGAGGTTATCATGTCATACATTTTCTGGAAGATATATCACCTGGCACATACGGGTGGATTGATCTTCTTTAGTGCGTGTTTTATGGTTTCGGGGTGGGCTTCTTGCTCGCCCCGATCTGATTTATTCGTCTCTGAAATGTGTGATTTCATCAGGAAAAATGAGCACTTAAGAGTGAAATCAATACTTGGGCGGAACAATGCTTTGAGTACTAGATAAAAATCGTTATCTTTGCATGTTTTGCAAATAAATTTTTAAATAACTGATGAGAAATTTTCAAAGACTGATTCTGACAATATTATTGTCAGCCATCTGCGGAACATCTCTATGGGCGCAGAACTCCGTCAAAGTAAGTGGAGTCGTGACGTCAGCAGATGATGGACTGCCGATGATCGGCGTGGCCGTGATGGCCGGTCCGGGCAACGGTGTCATAACTTCTCTCGATGGTGAATACCAGATCGAGGTGGCTCCCGGCACCGAACTGATATTCTCAAGCATCGGTTTTCTTGATGACAAGGTCGTTGTTCCTTCTGTCGAGACATTCAATTACAATGTCGTGATGAAGACGGAGACAATGAACATCGAAGATGCTGTCGTCATTGCTTACGGTGTCCGTAAAAAGGGTACTGTGGCCGGATCCGTTTCGACTGTGAAGTCGGAGAAGCTCGAGAATACGCCAACAGCGGCGTTTGACCAGGCTCTGCAGGGCCAGGTCCCAGGTCTTACCGTGCTTTCCAGCACCGGTGAGCCAAGTGCCTCTGCAACAATGACTATCCGTGGAACAAATTCAATCAATTCAGGTACATCGCCTCTATACATCCTAGATGGAGTTGCGATCTCAGCTGCCGATTTCAATACGATCAATCCGGCTGATATCGAGAGCATGTCCATTCTCAAGGATGCCTCGTCGACTTCCATTTATGGTGCGCGTGCAGCCAATGGTGTGGTCGTGATCACTACCAAGCGAGGCCGCAATATGGACCGCCCTAATGTAAACTATCGTATGCAGATGGGTTGGTCTGCCCTTGCTCACGGTAACTGGGACCTGATGAACACAGCAGAACGCATCCAATATGAGAAGGAACTTGGCCTGACTGCCGGCCAGAACTATGATTACCTTTCCAAGATCGATGTGAACTGGATGGACATGGTTTTCAATGACTCTGCTATGCTTCAGAGTCATGAGCTTTCCGTATCTGGTGCGACAGAAGTGACAAACTATTATTTCTCAGGAGGATACTATGATCAGCAGGGTATTGCTCCGGGTTCTGAGTTCGAGCGCTATTCTATGCGTTTCAACTTTGAACAGCAGATGGCAAAGTGGCTCAAGATGGGAACCAACACGATGTTCAACTATCAGAACATCCGTCAGGCCGACGAGGGAGCCTACACACTTGTGACCCCTATTTCTGCTGCCCGCTTCATGCAGCCCTACTGGAATCCATACAGAGCTGACGGAACGCTTGCGTCCATCAATGACGGATCGTGGACAGGACAGGGCCAGAATCCTCTGGAGTGGCTTGAGAACAATCCTTTGAGATACAAGAAATACAAGATGATTTCTACAGTGTTTGCAGATCTTACACTCTACCGTAACCTTGTGTTCAGATCGCAGTTTGCTGTAGATTTCTCCCATACTACAGGTTTCAGCCAGTCATTCCCTGATTATGAACCTAACCTTGGAGAAGGATCTGCGGCAAGAAGCTCCACAGACGGTCTCGGTCTTCACCTGACCAATACTCTGACATATCGTTTTGACAAGGATAATGTCCATGACTTCAATTTCCTTCTCGGTCACGAGTGGCAGGATTACCATCTGGAGGCATTCAGCGTAAGCACAGCAGGCCAGACTAATTCGAAACTTACGGATATTTCTACCGGAACAAGAGCTACTTCCTGGACCAGTACAGCAGACTCTGACTATTCGCGAGTTTCGTTCTTCGGACGAGGCGAGTACAATTATGCAGACCGCTACTATGCAGAGGTGTCTGTACGTACTGACGGATCTTCTCGTTTCGGAAAGAATAACCGCTGGGGAGTTTTCGGAGCTGTCGGTTTCATGTGGAATCTCCGAAACGAGAACTTCATGGCAGGCACGAGAGATTGGCTGACCATGGGACAGGTATCATTCAGTTCAGGTACTTCAGGTAACTCTGAAATCCCTAATTATGAGCACCTTGCACTCATTGGTGGAGGATCAGACTACATCGGTGATGCAGGAGTCGCTCCTATCCAGCCTGGTAATGAGGATCTTACATGGGAGAATACCTGGACTACCAACCTTGCCTTCCATTTCGGTTTCTGGAACAGACTGAATCTTGATCTTGAATTCTATAACAAGAAGACTACCGATATGCTTATGTCTGTTCCCCTTGCTTATTCCCAGTCTAACGGCTACGGTTACAAGTGGGACAATGTAGGCGCTATGGTCAACAGGGGAGTGGAGCTCAACCTCAATACCGTGGTCCTTCAGGTAAGAGACTTCGTGTGGAACATCAATGCCAATGTCGGATATAACCATAACAGGCTTACCGAACTTTATAACGGTGTGGATGAGTACGAGACTTCGAATACAAGTACCAAACTTGTGGTCGGACATCCTGTAGGAGAGTTCTATATCAACAGATATGCGGGTGTGAATCCTGCGAACGGAGATGCTCTCTGGTATGACAAGGACGGAAACATAACCAATGAGCTTCGTGATGAGGATAAGGTGCTCGTAGGAAAGACATACCATGCTCCTTGGCAGGGTGGATTCGGAACATCCCTCTCATGGAAAGGACTCAGTCTCAGTGCTCAATTCAGCTGGGTTGGTGACCGTTGGATGATCAACAATGACCGTTATTTCGATGAATCCAACGGACGCTTCATGACATATAACCAGTCTAAGAGACTCCTCAACAGATGGAAGCAGCCGGGTGATGTCACAGACATTCCTCGCCATGGCGAATACACTGAGTTTGACAGCCGTCTTCTTGAAGATGCTTCATTCCTCCGTCTGAAGAATCTGATGCTTTCGTACAATCTGCCTTCGAATCTCTTGAAGAAGACTGGTTTCATCAGAGGCCTCAGAGTGTATGCTCAGGGACAGAACCTTCTGACTTTCACAAACTTCTCCGGTCTTGATCCCGAGGGCGTGACCAATGTTTATGCGGCTCAGTATCCGATGTCGCGCCAGTATACCTTCGGACTTGACCTTATGTTCTAAAGAATGAAGAAGATGAAGAATATATATAATTCAATATTGAAGATGGCGGCAGTGATTGCCGTTGCCTTCGGCCTGAACTCCTGCCTTGAGAAGCTCCCCGGAGACTATATCCTTGAGGAGGAGGCTATGCAGACCCTGTCAGATGCTGAGCAGACATTGACAGGTATCTATACTGCATATATGAGCAGTGCTCTTTACAGCGGATACCTGACTCTCTGTCCTGACATTCAGGCTGACCTTGTTTATGCGGTCCAGGGTAATTCCAACCAGTACGGTACGCATTGGCTTTGGGATATCAGATCTACAAATTCTGAAATCGAAGCTGTATATGCCGGTCTTTACAGAGTCATAGGACGCTGCAATTTCTATCTCGATCAGGTGGAAAAGCTCCGCTCAAGCCTGACTGATGATGCTGAAATCCAGTATCTTGACTATTATACCGGAGAGGTTTATTGTGCACGTGCTCTTGCATATTCAGAACTGATCAAGTGTTTCTGCAAGGCGTATGATCCTGCTACTGCAGAAAATGAACTTGGTGTGGTTCTGGCTGATACATACTTTGGTGAGAAACCTGCCAAGCGTGCCACACTGAAGGATTCATATGAGTTTGTGATAGCGGATCTGAAGAAGGCCCAGGAACTCCTGGACGAAGAGAATGACGGCTATGATGCTCCATATTTCACTCAGGCTGCGGCTCACGCCATCCATGCTCGCGTGGCTCTTTACATGCAGGACTGGGATGCTGCTATCGAGCATTCCACAAAGCTCATCGAGTCTGATAATTTCGCACTTGCTTCAGCAAGAAGCTATGCGACAAGTTCTCAGACATACCTTCAATATATGTGGACCAATGATGCCTCATTCGAGGATATCTGGAGAATAGGATACACAGCTACATCATTCGGTGGAGCTCAGGGATCTGTCTTCCTGAATTTCACTACAGATTACTACTATTATTATCCTGACTATGTTCCGGCTCAGTGGGTGCTTGATCTGTATGGAAGCGGTGATGCAAGATACAATGCATATTTCGCCCAGCTTCAGACTGGATATGCCCATCAGCTGACCTGGCCACTGCTTGTCAAGTACTATGGTAATGAATCGCTTATGGCTAATATGATATATCACGTCAATATGCCGAAGCCGCTTCGTCTTGCTGAGCAGTATCTGATACGCGCTGAGGCTTATTGCCGGAAAGGAAACTTTGCCAAGGCCTCTTCAGACCTTTCTACTCTTGGCCAGGCCAGATATGTCAATGGAGGCAGCATCTCTGTAAATGCAGGCAATTGGCTCCAGACCATTTCAGACGAGCGTGTACGTGAGCTTTATATGGAGGGCTTCCGACTTCACGACCTTAAGAGATGGGGACAGGGCTTCCAGCGTACTCCACAGTCGCAGACTCAGTCGGAAGGAAGCTCGATGAAGATTGATGCAGGAAATCCTCTCTTCGTATGGCCTATCCCTAACCATGAGATAGTCTCACCGGGATCTCAGATCCAGCCAAATGAAAGTAACAGATAAAACATAGTTATATGAAGCAGATATTGAAATATATTGCAATTCCTTTCCTTGCAGCCCTTTCTGTTGCATGCCAGGAAAGATATGTGACATATTCCGATGCCGAATATGTTATGTTTGCCGATACTCTTGCCACTTATCCTGTGCAGCAGGATGTTGAGTATTTCAGCATTCCTGTAGTTTCGACCGTGACAAGGGATTATGACCGCACCTTCGGTGTGGAGATCATCGATAAGGGAAGCAATGCGATTGAAAAATATCATTACTCCCTTAAGTCGAATACAGTGACAATCAAGGCAGGGGAAAATCGTGCCGATGTTCTTGTTCACGGACATTATGACAATATCGGAGCTACGGATTCCCTTGGATTCCAGCTTCAGCTTGTGATGAACGAAGCTCTGGAGATGCCCCTTTATGGAAAACAGACCAAAGCCGTTCTTATGAAGAGTTGTCCGTTCGATATAAATAATTTCACCGGTTATTGTGTCCTTACATCCATGTTCCTTTATGATTACAGCATAACCGGTTCTTATCAGAGGCTGGTGTATACTGAAAAGCATCCTACAGAGGAAAATATGATCATCTGTCGCGGTCTCCTCAATGATGGATATGATGTGACGATGAGATTCAATTCCGATGATCCTATGATGCCATATGTGACAATTGATGAAGGACAGGTGGCGAGCGACGAAGGATCATTCTTCGGTACCGCTCACGGTGATGACAAGATTCTTATCCGCACAAGTCCGCTTTATGACTCGATATTCTATCCGTGCGGAAATTATCTTTACGTATGGACTGAAATATATGTGGAAAACCTTGGAGTCCCTGTAGGCACAGTCGGACATTTCTATAATATTATGGAGTGGATCAGCGACGAGGAAGCCGACAGACTCAAGAACGAAGCTGGAATGTAAACCACTTAAACACTGAAAAATATGAAGACAATGAATATAATAAGATCTTTCGCAGCGATTTTCGCTGTCAGCGCCCTGATGGCTGCTTCTTGTGATAACCCTACTCCTGACGGACCTGATACTCCTGATGTGGTGAAGCCTGAGTTCCCGACACTTGTTCAGAACAATGAGGTGGCTCCGGGTGAGGTCCTGACTCTTACATTCCAGGCCAATATGGATTGGACGGTTACAGTACCGTCTGCAACTTTCCAGTGGTTCTGGATCCAGGATGGCTCGTTCAAGGCCGAAAAAGTATCCGGAAAGGTGGCTGAAGGTCAGAAAGAGACTGTTACAGTTCAGATCGGTGTGTCAGATACTGAAGAATTCGATATGAACCGATCATGCGATGTGACCTTGACAATGGGCGGAGAATCAAAAGTGATCGCTAAATATATGCGTCCGGCCAAGAACAGGACTATCTCTGTATATGCAGCTGCTGTAGAAGGCGGGGAGCTGGTTGCCGATGAGAACGGGGCCTATGTATATGGCACATCGGAGGCATCTTCTCTTGATCTCGTATGGTCTGCATCTACTGCAGATTTCAGAATGCCGGTGAAGGTCGATGCAAACTGCCAGTGGCTTGTGGAAACCCCTGAGTGGCTTGATGTACAGGCTCCTGAGAATACAGAGGGAACAGTAGAACTGGTATTTGTCGGAGCTTCTGTAGAGGATGCTGCTGGTACAATCGCATTCAAGGCAGGTGATGCTGTTCTTAAGGAACTGAATGTTACGGTTCCCGGATGCGGTGACGTGGAAGTATATGCTGCCCAGATAGGTGAGGATGGTGAGTTCATGTTTGCAGAAGATGGCGGTTATCTCTATACGACTGATCCTGTCGAGGCTGTAACTCTTGTATGGCCTGGAAGTGATTACAGATTGCCGGTCATGGTAGATGCAAAATGTGACTGGACTGTGGAACTTCCTGAATGGCTTGAAGCCAGATTTGCAGAAGATGCACCTGCAGTAAATGCCGGTATCGTAGAGTTCACTCTTATGGGTAATCCTATGAAGTATCCTCTTGAGGACACTACCGGTAATATTGTATTCAAATTCAAAGGACAGACAGTTCACCAGATTGCTGTAACTATTCCTGGATGCAAGGATAGATTCAGTTTTGGTGTTGATATGGGTCTTACAGAATGGGAGTTCAATACGACAGGTCAGCTCATGACCTCTCTTGGCTTCCAGGATCTGCCGGCAACAGCTTGGATCAAAGGTACACAGACAGCTTCTGTATTTGTGGTTGAAATGAAGGATGGAAAGAAGGTTTCTGAGAATCCGGAATGGATCACTCTTGATGTTCAGGCATATGTCCAGGGTGAGGAGGTTCTTCAGCAAAGGAACATTACACTCAGCGTGTCTGAAAATACTGCTCAGGAGCGCACAGCTCTCCTTCTTTTCAGTAAGGACGGAGAAGATGATTCATTCTTTGCAGCGGACGGTAGCCTCAATGAGAATATGAGCGCATATGCTGTAAGCATTGTCCAGCACGGTAGTGATATGGATTATGTGACTATGATTGCATCAGAAAGCTCTATGAATGCCGGCGGAGCAACATTTGTTGATTCTGAGAATCCAAGACTCACAGGATGGTTCGGTGATACCGAGTATAGATATCTGCTCACATATTCAAATGTATATGCAAGAGATAACGCTTATATGTCCTTTGCAAAACCATATGCATCTTACAAAGTATTCAATGGTACAAGAAAAGATGTGACTTCGACTTCAGATTTCTGGCTCAGATTCACTCCGACAAGTGAAGAGAACAATGGTGGTGTCATAGATATGTATATGGATATGACTCCGTCAGAGAAGAAGGAAACAGGATATGTTGTATTCTATGATGCTGACGAAAGCGTACTTGCAATCATAGAGTGTGTCTTCGATCCTGAAGTGGTTGTGGAAGACGTAGTTGTGGAATTCACCGCTGAAGCGGCACAGTATGCGTCTATGGTGGGAGCATCCCTTGAGCACTTGAAAGAAGGCCCGCTCTTCGATCAGTTCAGCGACGGTATGTACACTGTATATCACCTTACATACAGAATGGAGGGAATGCCGCTGAAGGTCAAGATTCCGGCAACAGTCAAGAAGCACAATGTGAATCCTTATGCTTACAGAACATTCTTCAAGGTGAATAATCTCGTGTATGACGAGTATTTCGGACCAAGCGATCTTCTTGGAGAGGTCGAGGTTGATAATGAGGGCGCAGTGGAGATCTATATGAACAGACCTGATACCAATGTTCAGATAGGAGGTGAAGAACTCCCTGCAAATGTTTACAGATCTGTAATCAATTTTGTCGACAGATCGGATGCTGTGGTATTTGTGCTTGTTTGTACACTTGATCTTTCGGAATAATAACAGGTAGAACACTTAAATAATATGAAATTATCAAGAATCAGCATATCTGCGGTCATTGCAGTGATCCTGGGCTTCATTCTGGCAGGCTGTGCCAGAGTGGAGCAGCCCGATTACCGCGAGAAGGACTACGGATATGTACAGTTTAAAATATATAAGGAGGCTTCGTACCCGGGTACCAAGGCAACTCAGCTGGATTATCTTGCTGATGTGGCCAAGCTCAAGGTGACTCTCCGTTTTGAGGATAATCTGATTTCTCAGACCCTCGTCATGGGAGCTGCTTCGGACGAGGCAGCCGAGTATGGACTCAGAAGTGATAAGCTGAAGCTTCTTTCCGGTGAGTATCAGGTGGTTACGTATACGCTATACAACAAAGTCGATGAGCCGGTATATGAGGCTACTCCATCAGAGGGACATAGTGCCTTTTCAATTATGGCGGGAGGTCTTTCAGTACACGACCTGCTGGCAGATGTTGTGGAAAGAGGTAAGGTGAAGTTTTCTATCATCAAGGATATGTCTGATTTCAAGGATACTCCTCAGACAAAGGCCGGTGACAGAGAATATACTTTCGATGAAATCGAATATCTTACTGTGTCTGTCAAGACAGGCAACACCGTCACTCAGTTTGAAATGCTTCCAGCTGAGTTCTCAGTTCATTTTAAGGAAAACGATGATGATACAGATGGCTATCAGACTTCTTCTTGTGTCTGCGACAGTCTTCTCTCTCTCAGAGCAGGTAATTATCAGATCCTTTCATATAGCGTCTTCGATGCAGGAAAGAGACTTCTTGAAACCAATAATGAAGTGGATGCCGCTTTCGCAGTAGAGGATAACAGAACTACCGAAGCGGAGGTACCTGTCAGACTTCATGAGAGCGATGAGTATCTCAAGGATTATTATGCCCTTTACGAGATATGGAAGTCTCTCAATGGACCTGACTGGTATTATATCGGAGAAGATCATCCGCGTGGATGCAACTGGAATTTCAACAAAGATCCGGATCTCTGGGGTGACCAGCCGGGTATCTCTCTTCACTCGAACGGCCGTGTTGCCCTTATCAATCTCAGTGAATTCGGCTTCTATGGAGATCTGTCGCCTGCGATCGGCCAGCTTACCGAGCTTGTAGAGCTGTATCTTGGTAACCATAATGATGGAAATCTCATTACTTACGATCCTACAGTGCAGCCTGGAAAAGGAACGGCACAGCGAATGGAGAGACATAAGGCTTATATGGCATCTGCTCGTACTGTGACACAGGTTTCGGAGCCTATTGCTCGTGCATTGGCTGAAAACGGTATTTCCATTCCGGAAATGGCTCTTTATGAGAAGATGAATGAGTCGGATATTATCGAGAAGGGCACTGGCAAGATGAGGATCCAGCCTAAGGATATGATTCACGGTAAGATCAATAATGGTCTGAAGAGTCTTCCGAAGGAAATAGGAAACCTTACTAAGCTTGAACAGCTCTTCATTGCCAATGGTGAACTTGAAACACTCCCTGATGAAGTGTCGAACCTGGTATCTTGTACTGATGTAGAGCTTTACAACTGTCCTAAGATGACGAAGTTCCCTATGGCAGTCACCAGGATGCCTAATCTTGCCCTTCTTAATCTTGCCAATAACAAGCAGTGGAGCTCGGAAGAGGTTCTCAAAGGATTCAAGGGACTGGCTACGGGACCGTCAAGAGAGAAGCTTCAGATCATCTATCTGAATGAAAACAATCTCGAGGTCGTTCCAAAGGAGATCAAGAATATGAAGAAATTGGGTATGATTGAATTTTCGTCAAATAAGATCCATACCATCGAGGAAGCCTGGGGTAATGACATCAAGCCTGTGCAGATTTATTTTGACAATAACAGACTTTCGGAGTTCCCTGTGGACGAGAAAGGAGTTTTCTGCTACATGGAAGATGCTGAGACATTCTCAGTAAGGAACAATAATTTCACTCAGTTCCCTAATATCTTCGATGCCGAGTCTCTATATGCGATAGTGTCAATAGACTTCTCATATAACCATATCAGTTCATTCCCTGAGGATTTCCGTGGTGTATATGTGCAGACATTGACAATTGCCAACAATCCGGAACTGACGAAATATCCTGTCGAGCTTGCAAAGTCAAATTCGAAGGTCATGAACATCAATTTCCGTGGCTGTAACATCAATGAGATTCCAAAGGGATCTTTTGAATATGAGAACGCAATAAATCTCACTTCATTCGATTTCTCTTACAATGATCTCAAGGAACTTCCATGGGAGATGCATGCTGGAAACCTGCCATATCTTTATGGTGTGGAACTTTCTTATAACCAGTTCTCTGAATTCCCTTGGACACCGCTTGACAGCCAGTATCTTACGGTGTTTGCTATAAGGGGACAGCGTGATGAAAACGGAGCAAGATGTCTTTCTGACTGGCCTGAGGGAATCTACCAGCACAGAGGCCTTCGCGGATTCTATATCGGTTCTAACAATCTTGGAAAGATAGAAGATACGATATCTACAATCTGCTATTACCTTGATATCAGTGACAATCCTGAGATTATCTTCGACGCATCTGATGTATGCTACGCGATCCAGCAGGGTGCATATGTCCTGATTTATGACAAGACTCAGGATATCAGAAACTGTGACATACTGTTTTAATGAGGAGGAAAGATATGAAGAATAGAATCATGATTATTTTGGCCGTTGCATGTGCGGCCGTTGCATGTGTCGATCCGAATCCTCAGATAGAATTTGGTGTGGACACAGATAATATAAATATAGGTGCTGCCGGTGGAGTGAGGAAGATCAATATAAGTTCATCCGGTAACTGGGTGGCTATGACAGAGTCTCCATGGATTGCTGTTTCTCCGGCAAACGGAAGAGGTAGCGTGGAGTGCGTGATCAGCATTGACTCCACTCTTGTGGTGGAGCAGCGTACCGGTTCAGTGCGTATCCAGAATCTTGATACTGAGGAAAAAAGAGACTTTACAATCGTTCAGGATGGATTTGAATATCAGATCGTCCTCGATGAGCCTCAGGTAGATGTTTCTGATTATGCGGCTTACGAGTCCAGATATTTTGAAGTGAATGTAAGATCCAATGTGGATTTCGATGTAGTTCTTCCTGAAGGAGCGGATAAATGGCTTTCTTATAAAAAGTCCGATCTGACCCTTGACAGAGGAGCCAGACCGCGTGTATCCAAGGTACGCTTCGACTGGAAGGTCAATTCCCGTGACATAGAGAGAATTGCAGATGTCGTATTTGAACCTGCCAAGAATGTACAGATGAGCAGGCATGATGCTTTGAAAGTCGTTCAGAAGGCGGCTCTCCCGATTCCAGTAGGAACTCCTGCCGGTGACTCGCTTGCTCTGCTTGCGGTAAGCCGTGGCCTGAATATGTTCACAGAGTGGGAGACATCGGAACGAATGGAGCATTGGACCAATGTGTCTGTGTGGAAGAACGGTCCGGACAAGGGACGTGTAAGATCTGTTCAGTTCTTTATGTTCAAGACTGTCGAGGAAATTCCTTTTGAGATCCAGTATCTTACTGCTGCTGAGGAAATTATCATTTATTCCAATGCCAATCATTTCCTCCGCAGTCTCAGTACCGGAGAGCATATCACGAAGCTCACTAACCTTAAGAGACTTACAATCGGAGCTTACGGACTTACTGAACTTCACCCTGACTTCAAGAATCTGAAGAATCTCGAATATCTGGATCTCAGCTCGAACTGTTTCCAGACTATTCCGGACATCCTTACTCCGGAAAACTTCCCGAACCTTCATGCTCTTGAACTCAATGCGAACCAGCGTCATACCATATATGACCTTAGCAATGATATCAGAGAAAATGTCGGAGGATTCATTGATGAACCGAAATTCCCAGAGAGAATACTTAAATGGAATAACCTTGATACTTTGAGATTGTCCGTAAATTATCTCCAAGGAGAACTTCCTAAGATGCTTGATCATGAGAAGTGGACTGCAGAAGAGGTACATGCGTGTGATACGCTTCCGGAAATCCTCATAGGACTTCCTAAGGTTCTTCCTGAAACAGAATTCTTTGCGATTAACTTCAACCGACTCACCGGAGAACTTCCGGAGTGGCTGCTGTATCATCCGAAATTGGATCTCTGGTATCCGTATTCGTTGGTATTCCAGCAGGAGGGCAAGACACGTGACGGTCAGAGTACCGGATTCAGCAATGAGCCGGCCAGCCTTGACTATTATTATCAGCACTATCCGAAGAAGAAGTATAACCCGAATAACAGAACAGAAGAATAATGGCAATAAGAAATATCATATATGCGATGGCGGCCGTCCTGCTTTCAGGGCTGGCAGCTTGTTCGGTGGAAGTACCTGAGACAGGTGCACTCACCGAAGATAAGAATGCACCGCAGCTTACTGAAGATGTCGTTCAAGGCCAGCTTCTTGTACGCTTCGACGCTCGTGTAAGCGATATCTTGGAGAAGGCTGGAGTTACCAAGAGCGGTCCTATGATGCCTATGACCCGTTCCGGTATCCTTAGTGTCGATGAAATTCTCGACCTTGTGGAGGGCTATCAGATAGAGAGAGTATTCCCTGTGGATGTCCGCAGTGAGGAAAAGGCCAGAAAGGAAGGCCTTCATCTTTGGTATGTAGTACGTTTCAGTGATGAATATCCTGTAGATAAAGTGGCTGCAGATCTCTCTAAACTCGGAGAAGTAAGCCGCGTGGAGTATAACCGTACTCTCAAGAAAGCATCGGACGACAAGCCGACACCTCTTACCATTGAAAGGCTCAAGGAACTTGCTGCCAATGCTGCAGAAGGAGCATTCGATGATCCGCTGCTCTCAGATCAGTGGCATCTTGTCAATAACGGAAATCTCCGCCCGACCAAGTTCATCAAGGGAGCAGATGTCAATGTGGAGAAGGCTTGGGAAATGACTACCGGCGATCCGTCAATCATCGTTGCAGTTCTTGATGAAGGAGTGGATGTGTCGCATCCGGATCTTCAGGCAAGCATGTGGGTGAACGAGGGAGAAATCTGGAAGTCACACGAAGACAATGACGGAAACGGATATGCAGGAGATGTTCACGGATATAACTTCGTTTCAAAGCACGGAGTGATTTCTACTGACAGCAGATATGACACTGGTCATGGAACTCACGTGGCAGGTGTGATTGCCGCTGTAAACAATAATGGTACAGGTATCAGTTCGATCGCCGGTGGAAATGCATCCCAGCCAGGTGTGAAGATCATGTCATGTCAGATTTTCTCCGGACAGTATGCAGGTACAGTACTCGAAGAGGTCCGTGCCATCAAGTATGCTGCCGATAACGGGGCAGTGATTCTCCAGTGCAGCTGGGGTTATATCTCAGGAGCAGCCAATCCATATGAATGGACTCCTCAGTTCTCTACAGATGAGGAGTGGGAGTATTATAATGTACTTGAGAGAAAGGCATTGGACTACTTTGTTCACAATGCAGGTTCGCCTGATGGTGTCATCGAGGGAGGACTTGTCATTTTCGCAGGTGGTAATGAGGCTGCACCGGCTGCCAGCTATCCTGGTGCATATCCTGATTTTGTCGCAGTAGCTGCAACTGCCGGTGACTTCACTCCTGCAGTCTATAGCAACTATGGCCAGGGAACAACCATCTCTGCTCCTGGTGGAGATCAGGATTATTATTATGATTATGTAGATGAGACTCATCGTATAGGTGAGGTGGGATGCGTCCTCTCCACACTTCCTTTTAATGTCAGCGAAAGCGGATACGGATATATGGAGGGAACTTCGATGGCTTGTCCTCACGTTTCTGGTGTCGCTGCTCTCGGCCTTTCATATGCTGCTAAACTTAGAAAGCATTTCAAGGCCGAAGAGTTCATTGCAATGCTTTATGATTCGGCGACTCCTATCGATCAATATATGACAGGTACCAAGCAGTACAAGAAATATGTCATCGATCTGTTTGAGTCTGCTCCGATGATGTCATTGGACATGAGTGCTTTCCGAGGCAAGATGGGATCCGGACAGGTTAATGCTTATGGCCTTCTTAAGGCTATTGAAGGCTCTGGAGTTGATATGACCTTCCCTAATCTTTATGTCGCTGTGGGCGGTCAGACTACTGCTGTACCTTCAATGTATATGGACGGCAGCAGCTTCACTGTGACAGTCAATGACTCCTCAGTGGCTACAGCCCAGATCGTGGACGGAAAGATGATCGTCAAGGGTCTCAAGGCCGGTCAGACAGAGGCTTCAGTAACCGGAAACAGGACTGATAAATTCGTTATCACAGTACGCGAGGGAGCAAACGGAAACGGTTGGCTTTAGTATGAGGACCGGAAGGATCATATTGACATTTTTTCTTCTCTTGGGAGTCTCTGTCTGCGCAAAGGCTCAGATGAAGATACTTCCAAGAGAAAAGATTGACAATGTGGCAAATCCCCGCCTTTCTCCTGATTCAGCAGCATTCAGGTTCGAGACAAGGCATATTGTAGCAGAGCCGATTAATGAAGACGATGCACCTTCGACCTATATTTTCAGATTTGAGAATGTTGGTCAGAGGATATTGAATATTGACAGATTGGTTTCGACCTGTTCCTGTGCTTCTGCTTCAATTGATAAAAAGGAAGTAAAGCCAGGCGAGAGAGCGGAGATCACCGTCAGATATAATCCGAAAGGGCATCCGGGCAGATTCGAGCGCAGGATCTTTGTGTATACTTCTGGAGAGGGTGACCCGGCTGCAGTCTTGAAACTGACAGTGAATGTTGAGAACGGAAAAGACCTTTCCGGGGAGTGGCCGGTACAGATGGGCCCGATACGTCTGAGGCGATCTTCTGTGGAATTTGTACAGGGACAGAAGGCGGTGGAGAAACTCCGTTTCATAAACCTTTCAGGAAAGCCTTTGAAACTTCAGTGTGAGGAAACTTTTCTGCCTGACTGTCTCGATTTTACGACCGATATGGTAGAAGATGGACAGGAAGGTGAAATAGTGATATCATACGATCCGTCGAAGCCGGGTGCCAGGGAGCAGATGAAGGTCATTCTCAAAGGTCTTGGACTTCCTCCGACTAAAGCGACTATAACAGTGAATATTAAATAACAACCGATATGAACAGAATTAAAATATTGATTACAGCAGCATTGACAGCCCTGATGGTATCCTGCACAGAGAAACCGGTGGAGACTGTGGAATACCTCGATGTCAATGCAAACAATATCTCCGGAAAGTGGGAACTCGTGGAGTGGAACGGCTCTTCTCTGACCGAGGGTACATATGTATATCTGAATATTGTCCGCAACGACAGGACATATACAATGTACCAGAATCTTGACAGCTTCACCAATGTCCCTCATGTGGTGACTGGCTCATATTTCATCGAGTATGATCCGGAGCTTGGCGCCATTCTCCGCGGCAATTATGACCACGACTCAGGCGACTGGGCTCACCGCTATATCGTCAAGGATCTTACAGCAGATCAGATGTATTGGGTGGCAAAGGATGATCCTGCATTCGTCCAGAAATTCATCCGTGTGGAGTCCATTCCCGTGGAGTAACCCGGCACCGCAATCTAAGCCCGACGGACTGATATACCAGTGACCCCCGCCCTCGCAGGCTCGGGCACCCCCTAGCCGGGGGTGGCATGTCACTTATATATCAGTCCGTCAGGCTTTTATATTGCTTCTTATCTTCGTTGTATAATTAATCAAATAGTACTCTGCACCCAATAAACCAATATTCCGGCAAGGTATCCCAGACAAGCCAGCCAACTGAAATGTTTCAGATACCATCCGAAGGAAATGCTCTGCAAGCCCATCACTACCACTCCGGCAGCGGATCCGATGATCAGCATACTGCCTCCGATACCACCGCTGTATGCCAGCAGCTCCCAGAATGTACCGTCGACACCGTAAACCTCCGCTTCGACCCCCGATGCGACCATATCATACATTCCCATACAGCTGGCCACCAGAGGGACATTGTCCACGACCGCCGAAAGGAAACCGATCGAACCGGTGACAATATACGGATTGCCATCTGATATCCGGTTCAGAAAGGCTCCTGCAGATTTCAATATCCCTGTCTCGGATAGGGCAGACACCGTTGTAAGGATTCCGAGGAAGAATAATATTGTACTCAAATCGATCTTATGCAGAAGGGCCGAAACATCCGGCAGCTCGCCCGAAGGTATGTCCTTGTACTTCCTCTGCTTGAAAATAAACTCCGTCGCGACCCATAATATCGCCAGAATCAGCATTATTCCCATGAACGGAGGCAGACCGGTCAGAAACCTGAATACAGGTACGAACAGCAGACCGCCCACTCCGATGATGAATACCGCTATCCTTTCCTTCGGGGTTATCCCCACACTGCCGTCGGAATCCCTTCCCAACGCCTCCCTGTCGATCTCCAGCCTTCCCCTTAGGAAGAAAGTCAATATCAGTGCGGGAACCAATACAGAAACCAGCGACGGCAGGAACAATGACCGGATCACCCCGAATGTGGAGATATTACCCTTCACCCATAGCATTATGGTCGTTACGTCGCCGATAGGGGAGAACGCTCCGCCGCTGTTGGCCGCCAGAATCACCATCGACGCATAAAGCAGCTTGTCCCTCCTGTCCGCCACCAATTTATCCAGAATCATCACCATGATGATGGCAGTAGTCATATTGTCCAATACCGCCGAAAGAAAGAATGTGGTCAATGTCATTTTCCACAGCAGTCCGACCTTTCTCCTCGAGACAAGCTTCTCCCTCACCCAATCAAATCCCCCGTTCGTATCCACCACCTCCACAATCACCATCGCTCCCATCAAGAAGAAAAGGATCTCGGATGTCTCACCAAGTCCCTTCGTAAAAGCGGAAACATTCTCGGCAGAACCTCCGGATTCCCAATAATATAACGTCCAGCTCAGAACAGCCATCAAGATGGCCACAGCAGATTTATTGACCTTGGTCCAGCCCTCCAATGCTATCAATGCATATCCGGCAATGAAAATGCAGAGAATTACACTCGTCATAATATTGTTTTTTAAGTCCGTTTTCCCGGCATTCTCAAACATTGCACCAAAGGAATCCATTGCATACATGACAGCTCGGGCGACTTTTGCTCGATTCACGCCCGAGTGGTGTTGGAAATGAGGCATAATTGATAAATTTTGATGCCGCTCGGTCGAGTTTGAGGCCAAAGTCGCCCGAGCACTGTCAAAAAGTGCATTTTCTTAAAAGAAATTGAGGGCTTTCATGCTGAAAAACATATATTTGCAATGAGACTTCATACATTTCGGGTGAGATGTGGGGAAAGCAAGTCGGGAATGAACGTGTAAATGGAAAAATGATATGAAAAACACTTTGCATCTGTGCCTTTCTGCAGAGGATGAGGTCCTGTTCAGGGATCTTGAAGACTACAATCGGGGATTCAATACATTCGCATTGGCGCTTTACAAGACGGATTCAACCGGTCTGCTCGAGGCTTTTATGTCCAATCATGCTCATCTCCTTGTACAAACGGCCGCTTCTTCGGAATTCATGCATGAATTCCGTCATCCCTACAGTATGTATTTCAATCGCAAGTACTCTAGAAAAGGGAAACTGGGTGAGAAAATGCATTTTTCGATGGAAGTGGTAGGGTATCATCATATGTTGGCGGCATCAAGCTATATTCTGAGGAATCCTCTTCATCACGGAGTCGTTCCTATTCCATATGCATATCCGCACTGCTCAGTCAACTCGATTTTTATGACGCAGATGGGAAAGAAGCCAGAAGATAAACTTCTTCATCCACGATACTATCATCGTTTTATAGGGAAGACAGCTGAGTTCCCGAGCGGATATAAGATGAGTGATAGCGGACTATTTCTGAGAGAAACTGTTCTGGATATTCCTCAGGTCGAAAATCTCTTCGTAACTCCCCGCGCTTTCAACTACTATATGAGCCGGAAATCCTCAGAAGAATGGGAGGCCGAACAGCAGAAAGACAAGAATCCTCTCCCTCCAATAAGCCTCAAAACAATAGAGTCAGGCTATGATTTTGCCAAGATGCTGACAAACGAAAACGGTAAGGCCGACTATAGACGCCCATCTGATATGGATGTCTGTTCCCTGATAGATAAAACCCTCCTTCCCCGCTACGGCAAAGCATCGGTATACCTTTTGACTGACAAAGAAAAACAGATGATAGCGGAAGAACTTTACAGACATCATCGGATAGGTCAATCTCAGATCAGAAGGTGTCTGGTAATGTGAAACATAGCGCAATATCCCCGGCTGCAATATCTCTTTGTGAGTGTTGTCCGTTTGAAAAACTTTTGCGACATTTGTAGAGTCTTTGGCTCAGCCATATGACATTACATATTTGTGAAAGTGTTTTTCGCAAGTCCTTTACTGAAAATGTGGAAGTTTTCTTAGACCAAAGGATGAAACGGACAGCACTCACTTTCGTATAGATACCTGTGTACGGGCACATTCTGCGTGCCCCGATACCTCATATCTATCCGAGTGTGGGGTATTGTATCGTATATCTTGGTCTAGGTCTTTCCACAACCTTCAGTAGGATAAACGGATTCAGCTCCACACTTTCTTTGTATATACCTTTATCGTCTTGGAGCTGGGCTTTAATCATACTCTATGAGGTATATAACAAAAAAACGTTGCTTAATGCAACTGAGCCTCATTGTATTAAACCGTATTAAAGAGGAAAATAATGAATGCCACGACAATGAATTGGAGAATTCTGTTTCCGATGCTTAAAAATTAGTATTTGTGTTTGTTTCAGGACTTTGATCAAAGATAGATTCGAATGAAAAACCTTCAATTATTGATATTAGTTATTATGTGTTTTCATCCTCTGATTTCAGATGCACAAATACTAGTGATGCGATAAACTGTTAACCTTGACTCTTACACTATACAGGGAGATCACATAACTTTAAATAATGAAAAGTACTATGTTTGTGATCCTACATGCGCTGGATCAACCATAGGAATGTCAATCCCTAAATATAAGAAAGAACCAGAGAAGGTTTGGATTCTATAAACTAATATCGCTCGGGCGAGTTTTGTTCGTTTTAAGCCCGAACGGTGCTGGAAATGAGCCCAAAATGATGAATTTGAGTACCGCTCGGTCGAGTTTTGTATGAAACTCGACCGAGCGGTGTCCTTGGGGCGAGTCGAGCGCTTTAGTAGGCATAGAAAGCCAGCAGTTTCCGTTGGCTGGAGGTGTAAGACGGCGCGGTGGGATTGCCCAAAAAGAAATCGCGGGCGGTTCCATAATCGGAACCTCCCGCGGATATATAACGTCAATCAGTTTTTACTGCTCGTCAACGCCCTGGTCGTCTGCGCCGCCCTGAGGACCAGCCTGTCCGTTGAAAGGACCCTGTGCGCCTGGCTGAGGACCAGCCTGAGCTGCCTTGGCCATATCCTCTGAAGCTGCATGCCATGCTGCCTCGAGTTCAGCGTTGTACTTGTCGATGTCTGCAAGGTTCTGAGCCTTTACTGCCTCCTTGAGTGAGTTCATGGCAGTCTCGATTGCAGACTTCTTGTCAGCAGGGATCTTGTCGCCGTACTCCTTGAGATTCTTCTCAGTCTGGAAGCACATACCGTCAGCATTGTTGATCTTGTCGATACGCTCCTTCTCAGCCTTGTCAGCAGCCTCATTGGCCTTTGCCTCGTCTCTCATTCTCTGGATCTCAGCATCTGAAAGTCCTGATGAAGCCTCGATGCGGATGTTCTGCTCCTTGCCTGTAGCCTTGTCTTTAGCGGAAACGTTGAGGATACCGTTGGCGTCGATGTCGAATGTAACCTCGATCTGAGGAACACCTCTTGGAGCCGGTGCGATACCGTCGAGGATGAAGTTGCCGATGAGCTTGTTGTCCTTAGCCATAGGACGCTCTCCCTGGAGCACGTGTACGTCTACTGCAGGCTGATTGTCAGCGGCTGTAGAGAATACCTGTGACTTTCTGGTAGGGATTGTGGTATTTGCCTCGATGAGCTTGGTCATCACGCCGCCGAGAGTCTCGATACCAAGTGAAAGCGGAGTCACGTCGAGGAGGAGGACATCCTTCACATCTCCTGCGAGCACACCACCCTGGATCGCAGCACCCATTGCCACTACCTCGTCTGGGTTAACGCTCTTGTTAGGAGCCTTTCCGAAGAATTTCTCTACTACAGCCTGGATAGCAGGGATACGTGTAGATCCACCTACGAGGAGAACCTCGCTGATCTCTGAAGCGCTGATTCCTGCGTCCTGAAGTGCTTTACGGCAAGGCTCGATTGTTCTCTGGATGAGGCTGTCGGCAAGCATCTCGAACTTAGCTCTTGTGAGAGTCTTCACAAGGTGCTTTGGAATACCGTCAACAGGCATGATGTAAGGGAGGTTGATCTCTGTAGAAGTCTGGCTTGAGAGCTCGATCTTCGCCTTCTCAGCAGCCTCCTTAAGTCTCTGGAGAGCCATTGGATCCTTCTTGAGGTCGATGCCTGCGTTCTCGGCTGCAAACTCAGCTACGAGCCAGTCGATGATCACCTGGTCGAAGTCGTCACCACCGAGGTGAGTGTCACCGTTTGTGGAAAGAACCTCAAACACTCCGTCACCGAGATCCATGATAGAGATATCGAATGTACCGCCACCAAGGTCATATACGGCGATCTTCATATCCTTGTTCTGCTTGTCGAGACCATATGCAAGAGCAGCAGCTGTAGGCTCGTTGATGATACGTTTCACCTCAAGACCTGCGATCTGACCTGCCTCCTTTGTAGCCTGGCGCTGTGAGTCAGAGAAGTATGCAGGAACTGTGATGACAGCCTCTGTAACCTCCTGTCCGAGGTACTCTTCTGCAGTCTTCTTCATCTTCTGGAGAATCATTGCAGAAATCTCCTGTGGTGAATAGAGACGGCCGTCGATGTCCACACGTGGAGTATCGTTCTCGCCTTTCACTACCTTGTAAGGTACGCGGTTGATGTCGCCTGTTACCTGGCTGTACTTCTCACCCATGAATCTCTTGATAGAGAAGATGGTCTTGTGAGGATTGGTGATAGCCTGACGCTTTGCAGGGTTACCGATCTTTCTCTCACCGCCGTCGGTGAATGCCACTACTGAAGGAGTGGTTCTCTGTCCCTCGTTGTTGATGATGACTGTAGGTTCGTTACCTTCCATCACTGCCACGCAGGAGTTGGTGGTTCCAAGGTCAATTCCAATGATTTTTCCCATAATTCTTATATTCTTTAAATTTATTATTCAATTTTTGTCTGTTGCCTGCTCATCATTCCGGCTTGATCGGGAGTCTGAGATTGGCGGTCACAACTGCTGTGACCATTTGCACGACGCCGGGATAATATCGAAACTTGTGCCAATGGAAATTAAAAGGAAATATATGTCAATTTGTCAGTTTTTTCGTGACAATCTGCCTTGGATAATGACATATTTGCTATTTTTGCAGCGATGTTGGCATAGATTCCCGTCCGTGCCGGGAATGACGCAATTAAAGAATTATGATTTACAGAGAACTTTCCCGCGAGGAATTCGATGACCTCGCATCCAGAATATTATATGAGGACAATCATCTCCTTGTCGTAAATAAAAAAGTAGGAGAGATCGTGCAGGGAGACAAGACCTCAGACGAGCCTCTTACCGAGACCTACAAGGCATTCATCGCCCGGCGCGACTCAAAACCGGGGCAGGTGTTCATGGGATTGCCTCATAGATTGGACCGTCCTGTCAGCGGTATTGTCGTATTGGCCAAGACATCCAAGGCATTGGAGCGTCTGAACGCGATGTTCCGTGATTCAGATGTGCGAAAGATTTATTGGGCACTTGTGTGCGCCGAACCGAAACCTGCAGAGGGACGTCTGGAGGATCTGATGTGGCGCAATGAGAAGCAGAATAAGTCATATATATGCCGCCCGGGAGCAGCCCGCAAGGATGCCAAACTGGCTAAATTGAATTACAGACAGATAGGAAAGACTGACAGATATTGGCTTGTAGAGGTGGAACTTCTTACCGGCCGTCACCATCAGATCCGCTGCCAGCTCTCGAATCTCGGCTGCCCGATCAAGGGGGATTTGAAATACGGATCTCCGCGCTCTAATCCTGACGGCGGTATCTCTCTTCATGCACGAAGCATTACCTTTGTTCATCCTGTCAAGAAAGAAGAAATGACAGTAGAGGCTCCTGTTCCGTCGACTTGGAAAGGAGTGGATTCAATTGTGATCCCGCGCTAAACTCAACTTCTTCTCTGTGAGGGCTTATAAATCTTAAAGTGCTAAATATGAAACGATTGGCTTATTTTCTCATCTCGTTCTTCGCTCTTATGAGCTGTGCTGAGAAGCCTTATGTGATTGTTCAGATTGCTGATGCCCAGCTCGGATTCACGGCTGCTGACAAGAGCCAGAAAGAGGGAACTGAATATGTCAATGACCTGACATACGAGATAGAATGTCTTACAAAAGCTGTGTCAATGGTAAACGGAATCCAGCCTGATGCGGTGGTATTTACCGGAGACCAGGTGAACCGGCATTATGATGCTGAACAATGGGATGCCTTTGCCAAGGTGATTTCTGATATTGACCCTTCAATCAAGGTTTTCCATATCCCGGGTAATCACGATGTCGTCATATCTGAGGGGAATGTGGATTCCACGCCTTTCACTGACAGATATCTTACCGACCGTTTCATGCATGTCGAGAGGGGAGTGAGAATCGTTGGAATCAATTCCAATCTCATCAAGTACAATGATCTGCTTGAGGATGAACAGGTGGAATGGATGAAAGAATCTCTTACCAAAGACACCCTTGATGAAGTTTCGATCCTATTCTCGCACCATCCTTTCTTTCTGAAGGATATCGAAGAGGAGGACGGATATTTCCAGATCCAGAAAGCTAAGAGACATGATTATTTCAATATCTGTACGGACTTGGGTGTCAATGCTTTATACGCAGGCCATCTGCATAACGATTCAGTGGGATTCTATGAGGGTATTCCAGTCACTACCACTACTTCGGTAGCTTTCCAGATCGGCCCAGCCCAACCTTCCATCCGCGTCATTACAGTTCATAACGGTATGGTGTCAGATGAAGTGTTGAATTTGTAGTCGTGTAACTTGTTTAGATACAGAGTGTTATGTAAAATGCCTGCTGCAGTCGTGCAGCAGGCATTTTGTCTAAGTTGTTGTTAGATAATTGGTTATGTGTCACCATGATTTAGAGCATCAGACCAGCCTTCACCTTGGCCGTGATTTCTTCGCCCTTGATGTGGGTGAGGATAGCCAGACCGAAGTCTACAGCCCAGCCCGGGCCGCGACCTGTTATGATATTGCCGTCAGTGACCACTCCATCCTTCACATATTCGGCTCCCTTAGCGGTCAATGCCTCTTCGAAACCATCGTAGCATGTCATCTTTCTGCCTTCCAGGCCAGGGAGAAGACTCAGAACAACGCTTGGTGCAGCGCAGATTGCGGCTACTGTACCGCCTCCTGCATAATGTTCCTGCATGATGTCCATAAGTTTCGGGAATGCTGCGAGATTTGCCGATCCAGGCATTCCTCCCGGAAAGATCATTACATCGGTAGGAAGGCAAGGGCCGAATGTGGTGGATGCCTTGAATTCTCCGAATGCCATATCTGCTACGACAGGGATACGGTTAGAGCTTGTAACGATCCTGTCATCGTAGATTGAAACTGTCTTTATATTGACTCCGCCTCTGCGAAGCATATTGACGGTCGTAAGGGCTTCCGATACCTCGAATCCGTCTGCTAGAAAAATATATACTCCTTTCATATTTTCTACGTTATAACAATATTTAACATCAATAACTTATCTCTTCTTTCAGTGTTGTTGCACAATATGAAAATATTATCACGTTACCCTCCTCCTAAATCCTCCTCCTCGGGAGGAGGACTTACTATCGCTACGCTCAAATTTCAATGTACAATATTTAATATCAATAACTTATCTCTTTTTTCAGTGTTGTTGCACAATATGAAAATATTATCACGTTACCTATCCCCTAAATCCCCTTTCTCGGAAAGGGGACTTGCTATCGCTACGCTCAAATTTCAATGTACAATATTTAATATCAATAACTTATCTCTTCTTTCAGTGTTGTTGCACAATATGAAAATATTATCACGTTACCCTCCTCCTAAATCCTCCTCCTCGGAAAGGGGACTTGCTATCGCTACGCTCAAATTTTAATGTACCTTAATGTCAATAACCTATCTCTTCTTCTTGTGCTTATTGCATGGAGCATATATAATAGGTTCCCTTGGTTGCATTCGATACCGCTTGGTCGAGTTTCGGGCCAAATAAGGTGGAGCGGTTGCTGAAATCAGAGAATAAGCATCTTTTAGATGACCGCTCGGTCGAGTTTGTTATGATTCAGGCCCGAGCGGTACAATTGTCTTGCGTTTTCTACATTGCAAATGTATTGAAACCTCCATCGACTACGGCTACGGTGCCGGTCACGAATTTCGATGCATCGCTGATGAGATAATGTATCGTTCCGCAAAGCTCCTCCGGCTCTCCCATACGGCCGAACGGTGTCTGGCGGATGACGTCCTCGCCCCTCTGAGTCCAGCTTCCGTCAGGATTGGTCAAAAGGCTCCTGTTCTGCTCTGTGAGGAAGAAACCGGGTGCAATGGCATTTACGCGGATCTTTTCGCCGAACTTCTTGGCCACCTCTGTCGCGAGGAAGGCAGTGAAATTGCTGATTCCGGCTTTGGCAGCCGCATATCCTGCCACGCGGGTCATCGGACGAAATGCCGCCATGCTTGAGAAGTTGACGATATTGCCCTCTCCCTGCTTCACCATCTGCTTCAGGAATACCTGAGAAGGGATTACAGTGCCGGTGAGGTTGAGGTCCAGTACTTTCTGGAATTCCTCCGGCTTAAGATCGAAGAAAGTGCCTGTCGGCGCAATAGTAGCACCTGGCATATTGCCGCCTGCAGCATTAAGAAGCGAATCCACGCGTCCGTATGCAGCGACAATATCGGCAAGATTCTGCTCGAGAACCTCCTGCTTCATGACATCGGTAACGAGGAACATCGCCTCGCCGCCAGCTGCTTTGATATCTTCGACAATGGCATTGCCAGCTTCTACTCTTCGGCCCAATATCACCACCTTGGCTCCTTCAAGGGCCAGATATTTCGCGATTGCCTTTCCGAGTACTCCTGTTCCTCCGGTAATGACAACGACTTTTCCCTTTATGTCAAAAAGCTTATTCATTATTCTTCGACTCTGATTTTAAATGGAGCCACTGGAAGACCCTCTGTATTCTTAAGATTACCTGGTTTGAAGTCACCCCAGCCATAACGTACTTCACAAGGGTCATGTACGAACTCCGATCTGATTCTCAGTACTTTAGGTTCCCACTCGAAATATGCGAAAGTTACCGGGTAGAATATTCCTTCGCTTCCGCAGACTTCAAGTCCCTTGATCTCCTGCCATCTGTTCAGACCATTTTCACAGTTGGTCAGCTCAATGGCAAGTTCGCAGCTGTTCGGCATGCGGTAGCATCTTACTGCCTCGGGGCTGTCGCAAGGAATGCGGCTGAATCCATAATCGCGGTTCAATGCCATAAATGCCAGACGCTCACCGACTTCCTTCTTCTTAGCCGGGTGGATGTTGTCCTGCTCGTATGCTTCCACGAGGTCATTTGTCACGATCACTCCGCAATTAGGGATTTCTTTTGCAGCCTTGTGCTGTACCTCACGCAGGAGAGCGAAATATGGAGTAGCTGTCACCGGCTTGTTACGGTATGGAGCAAGCTCCACCATATAGAACGGCATCTTTGCTTCAGTGTCGTTCCAGCATTCTCTCCAATGACTTACCAATGTGTTCATCCGCTCGATGAACTGATCATGCTTTCCTACGTTCGAGCATCCCTGGTACCATATGAATCCCTTGGCGGTATAACCTTTAAGAGGGGTGAACATCGCGTTATAAGCGAGGTATGGTCTGTGATAATGGATCAATGATTCAATATGCTCTTTGCTGAGATTCTCGTCCGGATATGTTTCGAGTATATCCTTAGGGAGCCAGCTCTCGATACGTGCTCCGCCATATGCGCATGAGAGGATTCCGACAGGGATATCCAGCATCTCGTTGAGCTCTCTTGCGAAGAAGTACGCTACAGCGCTCATATATGGAATCGAGTATGAATCAGCACCTTCCCATCTGCTGTTCTCTACATCCTCGAGAGGCTCGTATGTCTGGTTCTGGTGAACCTTGAACATTCTGATCTTCTCTCTTGCTGCAGGGGCACTGATATATTCCAGTGAATTCTCGACCGGACAATTATAGTATCCGCACATAGGCATCTCCATATTGCTCTGGCCTGAGGCGAACCACACTTCTCCGATAAGGACATCATTGATGCGGATTGTCTGTCCGTCACCTTTTATTGTCACAGTGTATGGCTTGTAGCTGGCAGAGGGTGTGGATGCATATATTGTCCAATGTCCTTCTTTGTCAGTCTTGGCGCGGTATGTTGCACCGTTCCAGGATGTGGTGACGCTGATCTGAGAGCCAGGAGCGGCCTTTCCCCAGATCTTTGCATTGGTGTTCTGCTGGAGTACCATACCGTCGCTGAAAAGACTGGATGGGACAAGTTTGGCTTGTGCGCTGATGCAGAGGCTGAGCATGAGCGCAATGATGATGGTTATACGTTTCATTGTCATTGTTTTAGTGTGTGGATCTGTTTCGGGACGAAACAATATGAAAAAGGCTGTCCGGATGGTCAAAGTCCAGACAGCCTTGTTATGGATTTAGAGTGAAGCCAGGCACTCGGTCACATTCTTCTCGATGCGTGCGAGAATGTCGTTGCCTTCTGCCTTCTCGAATTTTTCACCCACGATGTTCTCGTAGAGCTCTACGTAGCGCTCTGTGATTCCGCTGACGATCTCATCTGTCATTTCAGGAACCTGCTGGCCTTCCTGACCCTGGAAGCCGTTGGCCATCAGCCACTCGCGTACGAATTCCTTTGATAACTGCTTCTGTTTCTCGCCTGCTGCAAGACGCTCCTCGTAACCCTCGGCATAGAAATAACGTGATGAATCAGGAGTGTGGATCTCGTCCATAAGGTAGATCTGTCCGTCCTTTTTTCCGAATTCGTACTTTGTGTCGACAAGGATGAGTCCCATCTTTGCGGCGATTTCAGTTCCTCTCTGGAAGATAGCTCTTGTATAAGCCTCAAGCTGCTCATAGTCCTCCTTGCTCACGATACCCTGAGCGATGATCTCTTCCTTGGAAATGTCCTCGTCGTGACCCTCGGCAGCCTTTGTGGTCGGAGTGATGATCGGCTGAGGGAACTTCTGGTTCTCAACCATTCCCTCAGGCATTTCCACGCCGCAGATTGTCCTCTTTCCAGCCTTGTACTCTCTCCATGCATGTCCTGAAAGGTATCCGCGGATGACCATCTCCACCTTGAAAGGCTCACATTTGTGACCTACTGTCACCATCGGATCCGGAACGGCGATCTTCCAGTTAGGGAGGATGTCGGTGGTAGCGTCAAGGAATTTCGCTGCGATCTGGTTGAGCACCTGTCCTTTGAATGGAATTCCCTTAGGGAGGACTACATCAAATGCAGAGATACGGTCAGATACGACCATAACGAGATAGTCGTTTCCGATGCTGTATACGTCACGCACCTTACCTACATAATGGCCAGTCTGGCCTGGAAAATTGAAATCTGTCTTTACGATTGCTTCCATTGTATAGTTGTTTTAAAATAATTCGGTTATTTAAATCATACAAAGATAGTAATTTATTCGTGATTTATCCATTCCGGATATGCGATTTTGGGGATGAGTGCTCGGATCTGGCCGGCGCGTCTGGAAACATAGGCAGACGGCTTGCCTGCCTGACGCTGTACGGGATTTGGCAGACATGCTGCTATCAGCGAAGCTTCGCGTCGGGTCAGTCCGGCCGCTGATTTGTCGAAAATCTCCTGTGCAGCCGCTTCTGCTCCATATATCCCTTTCCCCATTTCAGCCACATTCAGATAAACCTCCAGGATGCGTTCCTTACTCCAGAAAAGCTCGATCAATACTGTGAAATATGCCTCGAACCCCTTTCTGACAAAGCTCCTGCTCGGAAACAGGAATACATTTTTAGCTGTCTGCTGGCTTATGGTGCTGGCTCCGCGGAGTCTTTTCCCTTTGTTCTTATGTTCATCTATGGCCTTCCGCATTTCCTTCCAATCGAATCCGTTGTGCTCTGCGAAAAGATTGTCTTCGCTGGCGATTACAGCCTTGGCAAGTTCCGGAGAAATATTGTCGTAGCTCCGCCATTTCTTATGAGTATGGAAAGAATCATCGTTTCGGTATTCGATGCTGCGGGAAATCATCAGAGGAGTAACCCATACCGGCACCCATTTCAAAATAAGGACCCACAGTATTGACAATGCGATGAATATCAGAGGAATCTTTATCAGGAGCAGTTTCAGCACCCTTTTGAATAGTGATCTCTTTTCCATAGTGTCTTATTGGCATTATAAACCAAGTTTTCTGAGTCTGGTTATGATGGAACTGTTCTTTCTGCCGAAATAGTCTGCTATCTCCTGTACGGACTTGCCCTCTTCCCACATCTGCTTCAGCTCCTCGTCATCTTCCGCTGTCCATACATTATACGCATTAGGATGTTCCTGACGGGCTGCATAAATGGAGTAAACAGGCTCTCCAATTAGTTTCTTATATGCCTTCAGGTACTTTTTCAGACGTTTCACATCCTTATCGCTCAGATAGGGGAGCCGGCGGATATCCATATTGTCCGACAGATCGTTTATCTTTACGGCAGTCGCGAGAGGGTTCTTCTTCACCCGTTCGATGAAGTCGTCGTAATTTTCGTTTTCAGATAATTTCGTGACGCATTGCAGAGCGGCAATGACCTCTTGTGAGAATCCTTCCGCAGCCAGCTGAGCGAATGTCCACTCCGTGTCTTCGACCACATCGTGCAGGACTCCGACGATCTTTTCTTCTTCAGTCCTGCCCATATCCATAACGCGAAGGGGATGACCGATATAGTCATTTCCTGCCTTGTCATATTGACCTTTATGTGCTTCCGTAGCTATTTCAATAGCTCTTTCAAGTGTGCTCATCTTATTGGTAGTCAGTTAATTTTAATCGGAGTTTTCGGCTTCCGAAGTTGGTGTAGAAGAGTTTGCCGGCGGTATCCTGCTCTACTTGGGGCGTTCCCTGCTCAGGCTGGCATCTCATGATTGCCCGTCTCTCCCAAGTTTCAGGGTCAATCTCAAAACTGACCGGATCCTTAGGCTGCTCTTCACTGAAGCCCAGCGCCTCATATACTTTACCCTCCGACCATTCCAGATCGGCGTAGCTCATGATATCATCCGGCTGCACTTCCTTTATGAAAGCCTTCAGCAGCTTCCCCATTCCGCCGCTCACCCTCAGCTCCGGCACAGATGCATATCTGGTCCATTCGTATGAACGGATTTCCTTCCCGTCCTTGATCCATTTCCTGGCGTTGGAAAATGTCGCCACCGCTATCAATGTGCCGACAATGTCACCCCGATCGCTCCTATTGTCATTTCGATCGCTTCTATTGTCATTCCGAGCGCTTCTATTGTCATTCCGAGCGCTCCCATTGTCATTCCGAGCGCAGCCGAGGAATCTCTCCTCTTCGATCTCCCTTGCAATATGTCCCGTATGGCGCTTCAGAAAAAGCCCGTACCGGTACTTGCATGCTGCATATCCGTATGAATGATTATCATTCAGAAACCTCTGAGCAGTCTCCTTATCTATCCTCCGCACCTCGCAATTCCGGGCATAGGCCTGGCTGAACACTTCCATATGGGCAAGAAGTCTGGCTTCCATCATCGGCCTCTGTCTTTTCCATCTGTCTTCGGGGATTATTATCGGATAACCTTCAAGCGCTCTTATTGACAGGACAGCTTCATATGCCATCCGGCTTTCCTTCACAGCTTCCTCCAATGTACCGGCTGAAATCTCCAGCGGCAGGATCACTCTGGTGTGCTGTCCGTCCATAGTCCTGGCGCATATGACATCGAAGTCATGACGGATCTGAAAGGAATATTCAAAACCGTTGGCATTGAGAAATGCTCCGATATCTTCGATCAGTCTGCTCATAGACTGCAAATATACCAATTAATTCGGGCACGATAAATATTTGAAGCCTTATTTCCTTCAAGAGTCGCTTAATCTATCGGCCGGGTGTCGTGCCCCGTACTTTATTTTTGATTTTCACCGGGACAATATGGCACAGATTTACTAATTTTGTCCCGCAAGGTAAGATTATGACAGAAAACGAAACAATAAAGGACCAATTGCATACGGAGAACAATTGTCCGACTGCAGAAGAGCTTCCTAAAATGGCTCAGGAAGGTATCCATGCCGGTTTCCCGTCTCCGGCCAATGATTATATGACTCAGGCCATTGACCTGAACCGTGAGCTTGTAAAGCATCCTGCGGCTACTTTTTATGGTCGCGTGGTGGGAGATTCTATGATAGATGCCGGTGTCGAGGAAGGAGATATATTGGTGATTGATAAGTCTTTGGATGCTCAGGACGGAGATATGGCCGTGTGCTTTGTAGATGGCGAATTCACATTGAAGTATCTGAGAATGCATGACGGAGGAATCAGTCTGGTTCCTGCCAACGAGAAGTATCCTGTGATTGAAGTCGGCGAGGGAACGGATTTCAAGATGTGGGGTGTGGTGACCTATGTCATAAAGAAAGTAAGGTAGGGATTTCTCGGCAGGCTCGAAATGGTATAGGGATATGTATGCTTTAGTGGATTGCAACAATTTCTTCGTCTCGTGCGAAAGAGTTTTCCGTCCGGATCTGGACGGGAAGCCCGTTGTCGTATTGTCCAATAATGATGGTTGCGTGGTCTCCAGAAGCAATGAGGCCAAGGCAATGGGGATCCCGATGGGCCAGCCATTCTTCAAGATACGCCCTCTTGCTGAAAAAGGCCAGCTTGTGGCATTTTCTTCCAATTATGCCTTGTATGGCGACTTGTCCGCCCGAGTGATGTCGCTTCTGGCTGATGCTGTTCCACAGATAGAGATATATTCTATCGATGAAGCTTTTCTCCATCTGGAAGGAATTGATCCTGAGATGATTCCGACTCTTTGTCGTAACCTTGTCGCAAAGATCAGGAAGTGGGTAGGAGTGCCCGTCAGCATCGGTGTGGCTCCGACCAAGACACTTGCCAAGATAGCCAGCCATTTCGCCAAGAAACATAAGGGCTATAAAGGTGTCTGTATGATGGAAACCGACTCTAAAAGACTCAAAGCCTTGTCGTTGACCCCTATAGATGATGTGTGGGGCGTCGGAAGGAGATTGGCTCCGAAGATGCTTGCCAAGGGAATAAAAACGGCATTGGATTTTGTGCAGAGACCTCGCGAATGGGTTGGGGAAACATTCAATATCAACGTCGTGCGCACATGGGAAGAACTGCATGGAAGGCCTTGTCTGGAAGAAGAAAAGGAGGAGAGGAGAAAATCCATATGCACCTCCCGCTCGTTCGCGGATATGATCGAGGATGAGAAGGAGCTCCAGCTGAGGATATCGGATTTCGCGGCGATGTGTGCCAGGAAGCTGAGGCAGGAAGGTTCGGCGGCCTGTGACGTCACCACCTTTCTTTATACCAATCGATTCAGGGAAGACCTTCAGCAATACTTTCCGTCTGCCACCATCAGACTGGAGGTGGCGGCCAATAGCGCTCAGGAGATCATAGGTGCAGCCCTGAGAGGATTCCGGATAGTATACCGTGCCGGCTATCAATATAAAAAAGCTGGTGTGATTGTGAGCAATATCGTGCCGCAGGATCAGATCCAGGGAAGTCTGTTCGGGTTTGACGATGCCCTCAGACAAAGGCAGGACAAGCTCTCCGAGGTGATGGATGCGGTCAATGCAGCATCGGATACTGCCGGCAATTCGCTTCTGAGATTAGCTGTGCAGCGGCCGGGGCATTATGCTGACGGTATCCGCAGAGAATTCCGTTCGAATCTGTATTCGACTTCATTGGATGAAATAATAAAGGTGCGCTAGAGTGGATCTGCGCACCTTTGATGTCTTATAGGCGGAAATTATTTCAATTCCTTTATCTTCATATCCTTCATCAGAGCTCTTGCTTCAAGAGGATTGTCTGTAGTAAGGAAATTTACTCCGAGATTGAACATCTGCTCCATATTGTTCTCCTTGTTGACTGTCCATGCATTGACGGTCATTCCGAGATCCTGAGCCTCTTTTACCCACTTGTTGTGAGTGTTGAATTTGCTGAAATGATAGTCTATTCCGTTTACACCATCAGCATTTACCTTCTCCGGATTCTTGTCTCCTTCAAGGTACTGTACTGTGAAACCAGGAAGCTTCTTGGCCATTTCCTTGCAGATATGCCAGCTGAATGAGATGAACATAACCCTTTCTGGATCAAGAAGATCGTGCTCCTTGAGTTTCTCGATTGTAAGCTCGATGAACCTGTCTTCCACTTCAGCGCATGAATGCGGCTTCATTTCATATACGAGCATAGTCTCCGGATATTTCTTTCCCTGCTCGAGATATTGGTCGATAGTCGGGATAGTCTCGCCGTTCTTGATCTTGAAATCCTTGAACTGGGCGTAAGGATGCTTTTCGATCTTCTTACCTTCCACATCGCTGTCATGATATACGATAAGGACTCCGTCAGAAGTCATGTTCACGTCGAACTCGCTGCCCCAGAATCCAGCTTCCTGGGCGCATCTGAGAGCTGCTACCGAGTTCTTTGCATAACCGGCCTCTTCGCAGTTCCAGAAACCTCGGTGAGCAACGATTCCTGTCTTTTTTCTGGCGTCAGCTGAAAGCGGGAAAAGGAGCATCCCGGCAAGAATAGCTGTGGTAATCATTTTTAATGTCTTCATTATCTGATAGTTTAAAGTTGTATCAAAATATTTGCCAGCACAAATATATAACTATTTTGCCAAATCTTGTCCATAGCTATAAATTATTATAGTGCGTAAAACGAGCGGGAAATGAACGAAAACTCGCTCGTTTCAGACTTTTTATAGACTTTTGAGCGAGTTTTGGACGATTTTCCGCGCGTTTTGCTTATATTTGCCGAGTTCTGCCTATTTCAAGAGGCAAGGTAGTGCAAGTGTAAAATTAATAAAATAATAAGATTTATGGTAAAGGTTAATTTGGGAGGCTGCAGCTCCTTTGTAAATGATGCAGACTACAAGGCATATGTAGAGAAGGCCCTTTCGGCTCTTGAAGTCCTTGAGAATGAGACTGGTAAGGGAAATGATTTCCTCGGATGGAAGCATCTTCCGTCTGAGACTCTCGCCGGTTCGCTCGTAGCTGATTGCGAGGCTGTAAGAGACGCGTGGAAGGCAAAGAATATAGACCTCGTGGTAGTTATCGGTATCGGTGGTTCATACCTTGGTGCAAAGTGCGCTCTCGAGGCTCTTTCACACCAGTTCGCAAAGCAGCTCAAGAACAAGGGTGAGGCTCCGGAAATCGTATTCGCAGGACAGAATCTTTCTGAGGAGTATATGTGCGAGCTCATGGATCTGGTTCAGGAGAGAAATGCAGCTTGCGTGGTTATCTCAAAGTCAGGTACTACCACAGAGCCAGCAGTGGCATTCCGTCTCATCAAGAAGTATCTCGAGGATACTTACGGAAAGGCTGAGGCAGCAGAGCGTATCGTAGCTGTTACCGATAAGGCTCGCGGTGCCCTCAAAGGACTTGCTACTCAGGAAGGCTACAAGACTTTCGTGATCGAGGACAATGTAGGTGGCCGTTTCTCAGTGCTCACTCCGGTAGGAATCCTTCCTATCGTTCTTGCAGGCTTCGATATGAAGGCTATGCTCGAGGGAGCTCTCGAGATGGAGGAGGCTTGCGCGAAGAAGTGCGAGTGCAACCCTGCCATCCAGTATGCAGCGATGCGTAACGCCCTCTACAATCAGGGCAAGAAGATCGAGATCCTCGTGGCTTACAATCCTAAGCTTACTTTCCTCGGCGAGTGGTGGAAGCAGCTTTACGGAGAGTCTGAGGGTAAGGACGGTCTCGGAATCTTCCCGGCATCTGTAAACTTCACAACTGACCTTCATTCAATGGGACAGTATATCCAGGACGGTGAGCGTACACTTATGGAGACTGTCGTTACTGTAGAGAAGAGCCGCCGCTCAATGCTCATCGAGAACGATCCTCAGAACCTCGACGGTCTTAACTTCCTTACAGGTAAGCATGTAGAGGAGTGTAATGCTATGGCTGAACTCGGAACAAAGCTCGCTCATATCGACGGAGGCGTTCCTCAGCTTTCACTCTCTATCGAGTGCATCGACGAGTACAACCTCGGAGCTCTCTTCTATTTCTTCGAGAAGGCTTGCGGTATCAGCGGATATATGCTCGGCGTGAATCCTTTCGACCAGCCTGGCGTGGAGGCATACAAGAAGAATATGTTCGCCCTCCTCGGCAAACCTGGTTATGAGGAGCAGGCAGAGGCTCTCAGAGCAAGACTTTAATCTGGCATACCCTTTGCAACTACTTTAGCCACGGTTAGTTTAGTTGTTAATGATAGGGTTATGGTTCACCTCTCCGACGGAGTCGTCTGTCGGGGAGGTGTTTCATTTATTTGTGAAAATTCGTATATTTCGCAAAAATACGTTACGGCTATGAAAAGGTTTTTATGTGTAGTGATGATCTTTATGCCTCTGCTGCTTTGTGCCCAAAAGGAGTCAGGCAAGAAACCCGTGGGACTGAGACGTCTGGAAGTGTCGGTCTCGGATAATCCGATGCAGGGTGGCAGGCTTGAGGTGACTTATCTTATCGAAGCCCTTGATATGAACATTGCGCATCCTCCTGTCGCGGATGGAGGAACTCTTGTGGATGTCAGTGCATCAGAACTGAAGATGAAAGGAAGATATTACATCAGAGAATTCACATTTGTCTATGATGTCCACTGCAACGGCAATATGAAAATCGCTCCACTGGATATCCAGATCTTCGATAAGATGGTCTCTACCAGGGAGTTGTCCGTCAATGTCGCTCCTCACCCCGAGTACGGGCAGGAATGGGCGATAGCCAGAAACCATCTCCACCAGCTCTGCGGATATAATGGTTCCGGACTTAAATACAGGTATGGAACTTCCACGTACAGAGCTTTTTATGATCACGACGCCAAGGTGTTTGCCATAGTGGTAGACAATGACTATCAACAATACATCTCATGGCCTATCCTTGCATACGGAGAAGGAAACAGGATGTGGGACGGAAAGGATGCTTCCAATACGGTCGCTTCCATTCTTGACCGTTATGATACCCAGCTCAAGTATCTCAAAATGCATTATTCAGGTTCTCCAATGCCGCTCATGCCTTCATCTGGAATTTCGCCGCAAGGAGTGAGGCCATTGCTCGGAGATATTGAATACGATCAGGACTTTCCTTATAATCAGGCTTTTATGCGTATGCATCATGAAGGTACCGATTCTCTCTGTTTAGCTGGATGTGGAGCTGTGGCGCTTGCACAGATCCTGGCGATGAACCGCTCGCAACCTTCAGGCAAGGCCCGATACCGGCTTAAAGATGTATGGGAAGGAGAAGCTGATCTGGATGCTTACCATATTGACTGGGATAATATGCAGCTGCGTGATACTGCTTCTCTTATTTTTGCAGCCTCAGCTTCGCTTGCTTCGGAAATGAGTCCCGCACATACCGCAAGCTCAATGAGAAATTTCAAGCCGGCACTCATATGCAACTGGGGATATAGCCCTCTCGCGAAATATATAAAGGACAGCAACGACTCCGAACTGATTGAAACGGTATATGAGGAACTTGACAGTGGCAGACCGGTGGTGGTTTCCGGAAGTTCGCATATATTCGTTTGTGACGGTTACGATCAGGACTTCCTGCATTATAACTTCGGCTGGGAAGGAGACTGTAACGGCTGGTACAGAGCCATTGTCATACCTTCGATGAGTGAGAAACAGCTTCCGTTCACTTCGATGATTGCCGGTATAAGTCCGATGGACCCGCCTTCCGGAACATATAGGGAAGTGTCACTGGCCAGGGAAGGAAGGCTGGCACAGGCCCTTTCCGAGGAAGAAAAGGCAGGCCTTACGTCACTGAAGGTCAATGGCAATATAAACGGAGATGATATAGCTCTCCTGCGTCAGATGTGCGGAGGTGCTGCACCTGATGGCTCTTCGGGCTGGACCGGTTCGCTGATGACTTTGGACCTGAGTGATGCCAATATTGTTTCCGGAGGGGTGTATTACACGGAAACAATTGATACTCAGATGCAATTCAGCGCATCCAATGCTGTACTCGGACAATTTATGTTCATCGATTGCCATAATCTGCGTAGCATTATGCTTCCTCGTACCGTACGTTTTGTCGATGACTACGCTTTCTTTGGATGCTCTTCTCTTCAGCATATTGATCTGGGAGGCGCCGCGAACAATGTATGCCTGACGGCTTTCCGTGAATGCGACAGGCTGGAACCCCGGATTCCTGAGCTTTAAAGCCTGATCATACTTTGGTACAATATCTGAAAATGTCTGAGTGAATTTAACACTTAGACATTTTTATGGATACAGGTAAAACAATCTTCGCATTTATGGCAGGAGCGGCTGCAGGTGCTGTTGCCGCACTCCTTCTGGCTCCCGAGTCAGGAGCCCGCACTCGTGAAAGGATCCGTGCAAAGGCGGCTGATATAACAGGTACAGCCAAGGAAAGGATTCTTGAAGGACTCGATGCTATACAGGAAGTTCTGGAGGAAGAATGATATGGCGGAAGGTCAGGAAAGAATGGTCTCGGATATCCGCAATTATCTGGACCTCAGGCTGAACGAGCTGAAATTGAAAACGATTGACGGTCTGTCCATCGGCGTCAGCCGGGTGTTGTCGATGATGCTTGTCGTAATGTTGGGCGCTATTGCCCTTGCCGCTTTTGCTTTTGGTGCAGTCCTTCTTCTTGGGGATCTGATCGGCAGCTGGGCGGGAGCCGCATTCATCGTCGGAGGCATCTTCCTCATTGTCCTCTCCCTGCTGCTGATTTATTGGAAACGGCTCTTTGTCAATATCTTTGTGAAACTTTTCATCGGTATCTTCTATGAAAACGACTGATTATTCCAGGATAGCGACATTGGAAGAGCTTCGCACTGCACGCAAGAAGCTCTCCGATACCATAACTGTTTCAGAAAGACGGTTCTCTTCCCGCATAGGCTCTGCCCTCCAGATCTTCAGCCTTGGAAAAATCGTTCTTCCCCTGATCAAAAAGCTTCGAGATGCCATTTCTGGCACACCCTTTGCAAAATCCTAAGTCACGGTTAGTTTAGTTGTTAATAATAGGGCTATGGTTCACCTCCCGGGCGGCTTCTTTCGTCGGGGAGGTGTTTTCGTTCAGCTTCAGATACCTCGCTCTTTGCATATGGCATCATATGCCTGTGATATGGCCTTGAATTTCTCTTCTGCAGCCTTCTGGATGTCTTCTCCAAGTGTGGCTACCTTGTCAGGGTGATATTTGATGGCCATTTTACGATATGCCTTCTTTACTTCCTCATCAGTAGCGCATGGGTCGATTCCCAGAATCTTATAATTGCTTTCATTGTTCGGACGGAATTGAGCGAATATCGAGTCCGAATCGCTCTTCGAGAGACCTATGTGACTTGCAATTGTTTCAAGAATGTCGGTTTCTCTCTGTACCAATCCGTCGCAGGCTCCCAGTGAAACGAGATAATGGAAAAGCTGAAGACGCTGTGAGTAATCCATGCACGAGCGGATCTGTGTACAGACTTCGTACAGATTGAAGTCTTTCTGAATCAGCTCTGTCACTATTCTTTCTGCCTCGTCAGCCGCCTGAGCGCCAAAGTTTGTCGCAAAGAATTCCCTGAGTTTTGAAAGCTCTGCCGATGTAGCCTTGCCGTCAGCTTTGATAACTGAAGCTGACAAGACAAGAAGACTCATCAGGAAGCTGTTGCGCTGCCCTTGATTCCAGGCCCGGTCACCGTCACTTCCTGCTGCAGCCTCTGCATTCTCCAGTTTTGCACCGAACCAAAATCCCAAAATGGCTCCGATAGGGCCGAACATCGCCCACCCGAGAACACCTGCTATCCATTTACCTAATCCCATATTGTTTATTATTTCTTGGTGTAAAGGTAGGCTTTTGTTTTGATATGAGGTTATCTTTTCACGATTATTGTTATTTTTGTAAGTTATAACAATCGTTTTTGAAAGATGTCGAAGAAAGATTCTTATATAAATGCCTGTCTGTCGGACGATTCTGCAGCCGTAAAGGAAGGTGCCGGCAAAAATATAATCCCCCCTCCGGAGAGAGAACCTTTATGGAAGTTATATCTTGAAAAGTTCAAGGATCCGATCATTATCATTCTGCTGGTCGTATTCTCTTTTTCTGTCCTTGTTGCAGTCTATGAAAAGATTTCTTTAGATAAGGGATGGGCAATATTCATTGAGCCTGTCGGTATTCTCACAGCCCTTCTTCTTGCCACGGGCGTAGGATTTATTTTTGAATTGAAGGCAGAGAAGGAGTTTGAAATTTTGAACAAGGTCAAGGATTCACGTCCGGTCAAGGTGTTCAGAAGGGCTACAGTCAAAAGCCAGCCAAGGCTTGTGAATCTGAAGAGGCAGGATGTTGTCGTCGGTGATATTGTAAAACTGGAAAGTGGTGATGAGATTCCGGCTGACGGCTTCTTGCTGCATTCCATATCCTTGAGAGTGGACGAGTCAAATTTTACCGGAGAACTATATGCCAACAAGACTACGTTCGAGGATGATTTCGATAAGGATGCTACCTATCCGTCTGATTTCATGCTTCGCGGTGCGACTGTCATAGATGGTAATGGAATTTATCGTGTAACCGCGACAGGTATGGATACGGAAGAGGGCAAGGGAGTGGCCATTACCCAGGAGGGAAGCACAGAGGAGACTCCATTGAACCGTCAGCTGAACCAGTTGGGACGGTGGATTTCCATTGCCAGCTTCGTGGTCGCCACTTTGATAGTGGTCGGTCGTGTTGTTTTCTATGCAGTCAGCGGAGGCTTTTCCGGTGGGGCCGGGTTTGTCGGTATTGCAGAGTTTATTCTGGCCTCGATAATGATTGCTGTGACATTGATTGTCGTGGCTGTACCCGAAGGACTTCCGATGAGCGTTACAGTCAGCCTTGCGCTGAGTATGCGAAAGATGCTGAAAGAGAACAATCTTGTCCGTAAGCTTCACGCATGTGAGACAATGGGAGCTGCTACTGTAATCTGTACCGATAAGACTGGTACATTGACGAAGAATCAGATGACTGTTCTCGAGACTGAACTGTATGGGGATGATGAAAATCTGGAACTGATAAGGCAGAATATGGCTGTCAATTCAACGGCTGAGGTTTTTCAAGAGAAAGACGGTACTGTCGCTGCTATCGGAAATCCGACGGAGGCAGCTCTTCTGAAATGGCTGCACCAAAACGGAACAGACTACCAGGAATGCCGCAAGTCAGCCGAGGTTAAAGACCAGATGCCGTTCTCGACTGAGAGGAAATATATGCAGACCATAGCCTCGGTCGGAAATACATCGCAGACGGTAAGATTTGTGAAAGGTGCACCTGAGATACTGCTTGATATGTGCGATTCGATTGCCTCAGATGTGACAAGAGAACATGTGCTTGAAAAGCTCGCTGAGTACCAGTCCAAGGCAATGAGAACCTTGGGCTTTGCCACTCAGAAGGACGGTGAGGGTCTGGTATTCTCAGGAATTGTCGGAATCGCAGATCCGGTAAGAGACGATGTGAAGGAGGCGGTACAGACATGTAAGGAAAGGGCCGGGGTGAGAGTCATCATTGTGACTGGAGATACCCCAGGAACCGCTAATGAAATAGGTAGACAGATAGGACTTGTCGGTCAGGACGAGCCGGATCAGACTGTGACAGGAGCAGAATTTGCCTCTATGCCTGATTCGCAGGCGCTGGCACTCGTGGCCAGTGCGGATTTCAAGATAATATCCCGCGCCCGTCCGGAGGATAAGGCAAGGCTTGTCAGACTGCTTCAGGCCAATAAGGAAGTTGTGGCTGTGACCGGAGACGGAACCAATGATGCTCCTGCGCTGAGCAAGGCTCATGTCGGTCTGTCAATGGGAGACGGAACTTCCCGCGCAAAGGAAGCAAGCGACATTACCATCATCGACAATTCATTTTCAAGCATCAATAAGGCGATCATGTGGGGACGTTCCCTGTATCTTAACATACAGCGTTTCATCATATTCCAGATGACTATCAATCTCTGCGCCTGTCTGATCGTTCTTCTTGGTTCGTTCATAGGCCAGGATTCCCCTCTGACAGTCACTCAGATGCTTTGGGTCAATCTGATCATGGATACATTCGCAGCGATGGCTCTGTCTTCATTGCCTGCAGACAAGAGGGTGCTCAACGAAAAGCCAAGGAAGTGGAACAGCCATATAGTGAACAGGAAGATGTTGGGCCATATTGTCGGCACCGGAATTTTGTTCTTCGTGCTGCTTGCCGGTCTCTGGCAGCTTTTGTGGCATAAGGATATAACCGGCGTGGCAGATCTGCTGAATCTTGATTCACTCAGGCTTTTCTTTGCAGGATTTTTCGACCTGACCCACAGCAAGGCCCATATGGACGGCAAGGAGATGGGAATCTTCTTCTCTATATTCGTGATGCTCCAGTTCTGGAACTTGTTCAATGCCAAGTACTACCACACCGGCAGGAGCCTTCTTTCCGATCTGATGGGAATTTTAAGAGGTAAAGAAAGACTCCGGGGCTCATTCGGTAAGGGATTCCTCTGGATTGCTCTTGTAATCGTGATAGGTCAGATATTCATCGTCACCTTTGCCGGCCCGGCCTTCAATGTCTCTCGACTGAGCCTTGAAGATTGGGGGCTGATACTGCTCGTCACTTCGCCGGTGCTTATTGTCGCTGATGTTGTGAGGACGGTGATTTGGGCAGTGAAGGGAAGGTAAGGTAAACCGGAGAAGATATTAATCACAATTGTGGTTAAGAAAAAATTGTTCTGAATTAAATTTTAGCTATCTTTGACCCTAAGAAAAGCAAGGGCTTTCTAAAGACATATTGAAAACATAGTTTGTTTTCTATCATCGTATTCTGAAAATCGGCAAAATTTGAAGCAACTACGGATGATAGGAAAACCGCACTCTTATATGGGTGCGGGCTTTCTTATCGTAGTTGCAGGTGTTTGCCGATACCTCAGAATACAGTAAGAAAGCCCGCATTTTTGTTTACATATACAATCCATAAAATACCCTTATATTATGAGCAGCAACAAAACTATTTTTCCAGGTATGGAAAACTCTTATGATGCTTCTTTCAAGCAGAATGTCAATGTGAATGGTGCCGGTGTACAGTTTGGACAGGGAGGAACTGTTTTTCCTGGAATGCCTCAGACATCTACAATCCCTAATCAACAGGTTAATTCAAAACCAGTAGTAGGATTCCTTTTTTCTGTTTCGCGCACTCCAGCTGGAGAGTATTGGCCGCTTCACATTGGTCTGAATACGATCGGACGCACTCAGGAATGTGATGTTTGTCTTAATGAGGCAACAGTTACTGCCCAGCACGCAAAACTTGTTGTCAGGGTTATGAAGAATCCTGAGAAGACTATCTGTTCACTTCAAGATGCTTCATCTACTTGCGGAAGTATGATAAACGGTAATAGTCTTGGCTTTGATCCTGTAGAGTGTCATAATGGTGATATAATTACTATTGGAGAGCATTATCAGCTATATCTGATATTAGTGGATACAAAGACTCTTGGTCTTTCAGTAAACCCTGATTTTATATCGGCTGCGACAGAAGATCCACTTCCTCCATTTGGTGGCGGAAATGATCCTTGGGCAGGCCCAGCCCCTACTGGAGGTCCTGGATTCTCAAGTGATTCATCGTCTCTACACGGAACAGTCGGCATGGATGGCTCAGCTCCGGTTTTCAAGAAAGGAAGTACTATCATTATGCCTAAATAAATCAATAGTCTGAGGTATGCCGATTAAGAGGTTACAAGGTGACTGTGAGCGCCGGAACGGGTGCTATTACGAATTCGATACGGATTCGGAGCCGCTTGGAGAAGGCGGAATGGGTGTGGTGTACCTTGGATATTGCGTTTCCAAGTATTCTGAGGCTAAGCGTTATGTTGCGATAAAGCAGTTGCGTGATGATTTGTCTCAAGAAGGATATCAAAGAGCGGTAAGGGAAGCATCCATCAAGATCCGTCATGATAATCTGATAGAAATGCTGGGCTTTATTACATCTGTGGAATCTGATCCGTATGACGGTAAAATAGCCAGGCATTATGTAATCAGTGAATTCCTTTACGGAGTACTTCTATCAGATGTGATTTCAGGGCAATGCCGTGATAGTAAAGGGGTGGAAATACCTTTTGTGAAATCCCTCTCTCAGAAGTTTATGACAAATAGATTGGAAACATCCACAATAATTATCCGTAACGTGCTGTCCGGTCTTCAAACGCTTCACGATAGAGGTTATATTCATAGGGATATTGATCCTAGTAATATAATGGTAACGGCATCAGGCCAGATCAAACTTATCGATTTCGGTATAGCAAAGGAGGTAAAATCATTAGGCACCTCAGATAGGCTTCTAACTGTTTCCGGTGAGTTTGTAGGTAAACCTGAATATGCTGCACCTGAACTTGTTTTGGGAGATATCCGATCGCAGAATTTTCATACGGATCTCTATGCTGTAGGTATATTGCTCTTCCAGTTGTTGTCCGGAAGACTGCCATTTACAGGAAGTCGTTATGAGGTATTCCAGAAGCAGCTTAAAACAAATCTTCCAGTAAAGCTGCTTGAAGTTAAGCGTCCAGTCAAGGATGTTATTGGAAAAGCAACAGCAAAGGATAGCTCAAAGCGCTATACAAGCGCTGCAGAATTTCGCGTGGAGCTGGATAAAGCAATCCAAGGCTCCAATCAGAGTTCTTCTTTGTTGAAAATACTTTTATCAACCATCATATGTTGCTTTGTAGGAGGAATCGTTGCATGGAAGTTAATAAATGCTCATGATAATCCAGATAAGAATAATGGAAAAACGATAGCCACTGATAAAGTAGTAGAGCCTCCACACTCTAATGACGAAAGGTTTGCAAAAGCCTCAGATTTATTCAATTCCAATGTATCTGCCAGTATCAAAGAAGGATTTGATAATTTGAAGCAAATAGCTGATGAAGGTTATGCGCCTGCTGCGAGATTGATAGCTCCTTTATATTTTCCAGGTATAGAAAGATTAACTCCAGAGAAGAAAGAGGAAATCTTATTTAAGCGAGCTGCTGTCGGGCTTGAGAAGATGGAAGACGTAGAGGCGTGTTTCTCATATCTTGCTAATTCCGCTGACGATGTTTTATCTTGTTATATGTTAGGATACTGTTACTGGAGACTGGGAAAGTTCAATGACGGAATTCAACCACTGGAAAAGGCATTATCTCTTTATGACAAAATTGGCTCAGATGATGTGACAAGAGCTGAAATAACTAATAGACTTGAACTGTGTATAAAAAAATAAGGATTTCTTATGATGACCGTAATGACGCGTCCGGGGGACCCCAGGATATATCTCAGAGCTCGAGATGGTGAATGGTTTTACTATGATCCTAGTCTTGAGTGCTTGGGAAGTGGTGCAATGGGCACTGTATATCTTGGTTTCGGTACACAGACAGGAAGGAGGATTGCGATAAAGAGAGTAAAGGATCAATATGCTAACCAGTATATGATCCGTGAACGCGCAAAACAGGAGGCTTCACTTGTCTTCAATCATCCTAATATTATACAGATGTTAGGCTATTGTGAATGTCATCCGAATAGGGGACCTATTTTCATATTGAGCGAATATGTATCAGGCGTGACTCTGGAACACCACGCAAAAACCCAGATGGCTCACCTTGATGTCAGAGAAAAGTCGAAAAGAATCGCTCTTGAGATATGTCATATTCTGGATGCGCTTTCCTGCATTCATTCATATGGAATAGTTCATAGAGACATCAAGCCTTCCAATATTATGCTTGAAGGAGGTAAGAACGTAAAACTCATGGATTTGGGTATTGCGAGGCTTAACGGTGGAAACAAATTTTCGACAGTCGGATTTATTGGAACACCTCAATATGCGTCACCGGAGCAGATCTTGCGGGAATCATCGAATGATGATATTGATCTTCGTTCTGATATTTATGCATTGGGCGTAACTTTATATGTGTTGATAGCTGGCTTTAATCCATTCGATTCCAGCGTGCAGATGGATGTTCTGGAGAATCAGCTTAAAAAAAGGCTCCCTTATTCAGAAAAGATTGACCGCCCATTATTCAATATTATATCTAAAGCTACAGAAAAAGATCCGGGCAGAAGATATCAGACTGCAATAGAATTCAAAGATGCGCTAACCGAGTATATAAATAGTGAACCGCCTCCGCCATTCCCAACAGCAATTGTAGTTGCTGTGGTAGCTTCTTTGATTGTTATCGCAGTCGTGGTATATGTCTTTTTAATGTTAATGTAACAAGTATGTCAAATTCAAATAATATTGATGACGCTTCTCGTATTATAGAACCGATACTGAATGATGCGCCTCCTCAGAAGATCTTGAATGACATTATTCCCTATCTGAGAGCATCTGAAGAATCTGAGGGAGATGTGCAGAGCCCATACGGACCAGTTATTATCAACTCTGAGCAAATGATTACAGCCTTTGTCGATTCTCATATTGGCGGAAGGAAGGAAAATCAGGACAGTGCCGGCTTCAAAGACACTGCATTGGGGGCTGTCATAGTGGTTTGTGATGGAATGGGAGGAATGAACGGAGGTCAAAAGGCATCATCGTTGGCAGTTACTACTATTTTGGATACAGTAGCATCTGCTTCTGAAGATGCAGACCGCAAAGAAGTCATTGTCGAGGCTATCAAGAAAGCAAATCAAGCTATTCTGACATATGGAGCAGAATATCCTTTATATGCAGGTATGGGTACGACGGTTACAGCTCTCATTGTGTCTGACTATTCGGCTGTGGTTGCGTATGTCGGTGATAGTCGTATATATCAGTTGCGTAACGGTAATAAGGTGTTCAGAACTTTTGACCATTCAATGGTATTTGAAATGGTGAAGCGTAAGGCATTGACAGAGGAGCAGGCGCGCCTTTCGGCTCAATCTAATGTAATTCTCAAGGCCTTGGGAGTAAGTCAGAGGGTGGATCCGGATGTCTTTGAATTGCCTTATCAGAATGGAGACAGGTTCATTCTATGTTCTGACGGATTCTGGGGAGCAATGCCGGAAGATTCCTTCTTATCTGAGGTCTCAGGTAAAGGAGATACCGATAAAGTGCTGGCTGATATGATGAAGAAGGTAGATGATATCGGCAATAATTCAGGAGGAAAGCACGATAACCTTACAGCTGCTTTCGTAGACATGAAACAAGATTCTAAATTGAAGGAAACAATGAATAAGACAGCGAAAATGATTATTGGGGCTTTAGCAGCCTGTCTGTTGGTAAGTTTGGTGTTCAATATCATACCCGATAAGAATATTTATTCCGATTCGCCAGCTAATCAAATTGAGCAAAATGTATCCGATTCTGATATGACTGGATACGATAATGCAGTAGTAGAAAATAATAAGCTTTTCGCTATTTCAACATTGATGTATGGCAAAGTGTTTTTTGTTGAAATTGATGACAAAACCGGTATTTTGACATATGGTAAGGATAGTAATAATCTGATCAAAGTTTCGTTGAACGAGGACAATAGCGATGAGTATCATCCCCTTTTTGATGCTGAGGATATACTTAAGATATATCACGGCAGTTTTCTAAATCAAAACGAAGTCAAGAATGAATTCACTATTGCTGTGACAGAAAAGAAATGTTTGCTGAAAATATCGAATACTGATAATCTTATACCCCTGACAATATTAAACAATAATTAATATACTATGAAAAGAATTTACACTATCGGACGTGATCCGCAGTGCGACATCATCATCCAGGATATGACAGATGTCGTCAGCCGTGTGCACGCAGTTTTGAAACTGGAGCCCAACGGCAAGATGTTTATCAAGGATCAGAGTAAGAACGGAACCTACATCAATGGTATGAGGGTGACCCCAAATGTCGAGATTCCGATTTCACGCAAAGACAGTATCTCTTTTGCCAATGTGAGAGAATTGGACTGGTCAGTTATCCCTAATCCGATGAAGAAGAAAGTTACAATTCTTTCATTCACTTCACTAGGTCTTGTTGTAGCCGGTCTTCTTACATGGATCATACTGGGTACAGATATCTTCAAACCGGAAACTCAGGTAATAATTCAGACTGACAGTATTACTGTACCTGGTGACACTGTAAGAGATACTATAATCAGAGAAGTACCAGTTCAGCCGAAAGCATCTAAAAAAACGCAGAAGGAAGAACCTAAGGAGGATACTGTTAAAGTGACAGGAACTGAGCATTTCATTTAATCACCATATAAAATCTATAATCTATGAAACTATATGTAATAGGCACATCGCCTCAGTCTAATATACAACTTCACAGTCAATATGGAAGTTCCTATCACGCAGAACTTCTTCTTCTTGATAACGGAGATATGCTTCTGACAGATCGTGGCAGCAAGAATGGTACATACGTAAATGGAAGTAAGATTACTCCGGATAAAGATGTCAATGTACGCAGAGGTGATGATGTCGTTTTCGCAGACGAACGTCTCGATTGGAATCGTGTTCCTGCAAATACCGTTGATCTTGCTAGAATAAAGGAAATAAGGGGCATCGGCAGTCATCACTTGAATCGTATTCTTCTGCAGGGAGAGCATGTTAGCCGTTTCCATGCCACAATGAAACGTATGGCTGACGGCAAATGGTATATCCAGGATCATAGTAAGAATGGTACAAGTATCAATGGCAATCGTATTCCGAAGGATCAGGATGTAAGAATCAAGAGTGGAGATAAGATTTCTTGCGCCGGACATATGGTTCCAAATCCTGTGCCTCCACCAAAGTGGGGAATCATAGGTGGTGTGGCGGCTGCTGTGGCTGTAATTGTTACATTAGGTTGTATAATACCTGGTATGCGAACCAACTATAAAGATGCACTGCTTTGGTTATACGGTGAGTATCATTATGAGGTTTATGTAAATGGAGTATTGAAGGATCGATATCCTGAATCTACCAATATGTCATATTCAGGTACGGGCTTCTTTATTTCAGAAGATGGAAAGATCGTAACTAACCTTCACTTAGTTAAACCTTGGCTTTTTGGAGATGGCCCAGATATGATGAACTCACTTAAGCAGGCCCAGATGAAAATCGAGCAGATGGATGCTAGCTATAAAACAGCTACAGCGGAAACATGGGGGGATCTTTTAGAGGCAGCCAATAGCTCTGTTTTATCATCTCTAGTCGAAGTTCGTGGTGTTTTGGATAATGTTTATGTATTCCAATCTGGAAAGATTATATCGCTCCAAAATAGCAGGCCTGTCACTACAACAGCATTGACTGCAACTGTAACAGCATCAAGTGATAACACGGATGTAGATATTGCTGTTTTACAGCTTGATGAACAAAGAATACCTGAAGGTGCGAATTATGTTCGCATAAGTTCTATATCGACATCAGCAGAAGATGTAGAAGTCGGCGATAAATTGCGTGTTTACGGATTCCCACAAGGTCTTGGACTACAAAATTATGCAGATGTTACAACAAATAATCGTATTAAACTAGAACCATATTATACAGAGGGTATCTGTACAATATCGGGAACCAATGTTGACTTTGGACATAATGCCATGACTGAATCTGGTTCAAGTGGATCTCCGATCTTTAATGCAAAAGGTAAGCTTGTCGGCGTAAATTCAGCACATAAATCTGCAGCTAAAAACAATAACTATAATATAGGAATTGATGCAGCATTAATACATGGCTTATTGAATAAGGCACCTAAGTTCTAATGATTAAGCGAGTTACATTTTGTTTATGTTTCATTGTCTGTGCATTTGTTATCGATGCACAGACAATGAAATGGCTGTGCGAACCTTTATATGATACTATCGAAGTTCTGAATGATCGTCTTTACTTAGTGTCTTTGGATGGTAAATATGGAATTTTGAATAATTCAGGAGAAGTTATCCAAGCTCTGAACTATGATGAGATAACACCTTTTCAAGAAGGCAGGGCGTTGTTGCTCCGTAAGGGATCTACCGGCTACAATGAGATGGTAGGCCTTATAGACGAGTCAGGCAAGATGATCCGTACCTTTGAGGACCAAGGCATTATTCCGTCATTCGACTATCCTTTCTATAAGGAAGGCAAGATGGTATATGCTACTGCAGTCAAAGGAAAATCAGTAGGTTATAAGTTTGGTTATCTCGATCTTGATGGCCGGGAGTGCATCCCTGCAAAATATACTTATGCCGCACCATTCAATAATGGAAAAGCTACAGTAAGAATGGCGTCATCCGGCACTTTCGGAGTAATCAATGCTACTGGTACCACAGCTGTTTTTACAGATAAACCTTTGCTCTTTCTGAGTTCTATTGTTGATGGACAGGCAGTCGGATTCAGAAATTCACGTAATGGCGGAGAGTTGGTTCTGCTTAAGCTTAATGGAGAAGGGTTTTCAGTAAGAAAGGTTCTTGCAGAAGGATATGGAGAATTACAATTTCCGAATGGTAATTTTTCAAGACTTGCTTATGGACGACATACTTTTGATTTTGATGCAGCATTGAGATACATCGGAATGAATTCATCTGAAGAATATTCTCCTATCTCTTTACCTTCATATCCTGAAAGTGGCAGCTCTACTCTCATAGTTACTGATAACGGAACTTTGAAAGGTATTGCCTATAATGGAAATGAGATATTATTGCCTCAGTTTGCAGATATGATTCCTTTGCGTGAATCTGTAGCGGCGGCAGTCTATGCGTCGGGAAGGGCAGGCTTGCTTGTCTTGGATGAAGATGCATCAGTCGGTTTTGTGGAAAGATTCCGGGAATTTGATTTCAGATCTGCGGTCCAGCCTGAACTGTCCTGGGCAATGACTGTCAATGGGATAAGTCCGGATAAGGTGACGGTCTGCCTTAAATCTGCCAGGACGGGGACGGTTACTGACCACTCTATACTTACAGATGATGAGGGGAGATACAAAGTAGTTATGCCATTTGAGTTCAGGTCAAAAATTATGGACCGGAAGATTGATGAAGATTATGAAGCAGTGGTATATGTTGATGATATTGCAGTGACTGCAGAAACGCTGACACTTTCATATACGTATCATAGCCTTCTCAAGAATCTCATTGTCAATGCACCGGAATTTACTGAATCTTCAGGTTTTGCCGAGATAAAGGTGACGGTTTCGACATATGAACCTTTGACATCATCCGGAAGAGCATTGATCAGACTTTCCTCTGGCGAATCAGAGACAGTATATTTAAATGACAGATCATCCGGCTCGGTTACATTCAGGGTAAATGTACCTGAAGAAGAGACAAGCACTTTTACGATAGAAGTGACAGTATCGGATGGGGACGCTTGCCCTTCTTCCAGCTCGAACAGATTCGTTACTATCAAAAATTATTTTTTACAATAAAACACACACTCATATGTTTAAGAAATTATTATTATCAGTATTGTTTGCAGCTACTGTTGTTAATGCATCAGCACAGTATCTGACAGATGGAATAGGTGCAGATCCGGTAAAAGGCAACTCTACTGTTGTAAAGTATATGATCAAAGCTGGTGCAAACCTTACTACCGTTTCAAGTTCTATCGACGGAATGGATTTCTCTATGGCCCCAGGTTTTCAGGTGGGAGCGGCAGTGAATCTCAGATGGGGATATCGATCAGAGTTCAGCCGTCCTGGTACAGGCATTATCGGATTTCAGCCTGAACTTCTGTTTTCCAATCAGTCCGTGTCTTTATCAGATGGAGAAAAGCTGACTATGAACCGTCTTGCCTTGCCACTGATGCTGAGATTATATCCTGTGTCAAGTGTCTATATGGAGGTCGGTCCGGAAGTTTCTTATCTCTTCAGTACTACTCCTGATTTTGTGACTGTCGGATCAAAGATATATGGCGTGGGTGAATGCTCAGGTCTCGCTACTGACGTCGCTCTCGGTGCCGGATGGGAAAGTAAGTTCGGACTTGCTGTAGGAATACGTTATGGCTTAGGTGTAACATCGATGGCCAAGAATCTTCCTTGGAAGACTCATAATGTTTCAATGACTATAGGTTGGATGTTCTAATGAATTTAATGAGATTTTATATGAAAAAATTAATATATCTTGCAGCCGTAGCTGCTATATTCGGAGCTTGTACTTCATCTAAGGAAATTCCGGTGGCTTCAAATGTTACAATAGAAATCGATGCTCGTCCTGTGATAGACGAATTTGCTGCCTGGCAGAAAGGCGAATTGGATATGTATGAAGGGTCAAGCCTCGGCATATATTGCTTTGTATATGATATGGATGGTAATCTTGTGGAAAAGGGTGAGGGTATGCTGGATGATTATTCGATATCAAGTTGGACTTTGGAGGGAATGCAAGATGGTGAATATCAAGTTGTTGTCGTGTCATACGCTTCCACTGATAAGTATTCTGCTTACGAGATAAATGGCTCTTCGCGATTGGAAACATTAGAAATTTATCAGAATTTTTATCAGTCATTCTATACTAACTGGTCTTGCCTTGGAATGGCTTTCAATAAAATTACAGTGGGAGAAGATGATATTATCAAGATATCGATGGAACCGGCGTGTGCTTATGTTGAAGTATCATATCGCAATATGATCAATATTTCTGATTACAGAGTTGACGGAGTATCATTCTGGATGAAGGCAAACAGATTCCTGAAATTCAAGAATAATATGCCGTACTATACGAATGAGTTAGGAGTGGATACATATTATGTTTCATCAGTTGATATGCCTTCTGGAACCTATTCTGGAATACGTGAGGTTTTTTTCCTATTACCATCTGATGAAATGTATTTTCAAGCTTCATACAATATGGGAGAGGAAGCTCTGCTAGAGTTTGGCAAAGCGTCCGTTTCTGTTGAAGCTGCTGGACAATATGAGTTCGAGGTGGATTGCCCTAATCAGACTATTTCAGTACAGACAAGAGCTATATCTACTACATCATCAGAGTATATAGGAAAGAATACAGGTTCTATTAAAGTCAGTGACTATTACGGTCTAACAAGATAAAGATGAGATTCCAATATCTGATATGTATCAGTCTTCCTCTTCTATGCTCCTGCATGAAGGAGGTGAATCCTATTATGCCCAGTTCAGGTGACATTACTCAGAAGAATCTTGTAAGTGACACTTGGAAATATGAGCAGAACAGGTGGACATACGGTCAGATGAAATCGATGTATTTCTGGACTGAAGATATCCCTGATTCTACGTCTTTGGACTTCACCGCAGATCCTTTTGTTTTTTTTGAATCATTACTTTCTGATAAAGATCGATTCTCATATATCTCTGTTAACCGAGATTATGATGACAAGTCGGCATTATATTGTGGATTGGATTATCAGACATATAAAGATTCATCGGGCAAGTGTATCTGTCGAGTAATCAGAGTAACGGATCCTTTTCTTCGCTCTCAATGGAAAAGGGGCGATTGGTTCGTTATGAGAGAGGGACATCCTGTGAAAGGATGCATTAGCGAACAGGGCGAATTCAAGGAAGATATTGAGGTAACCCGTCCGTCGAAGTATTATATAGCTGATTTTACGGATACATTATACCGTGTAAGTGGTAAGTCTGTAGGATATGTCATTTATGAGAACTTTGATATGTATTCAGATTTTGCCAGAATATTGCATTCTTTAAAGGAGCAAGGTGGAGTGGATGAACTTATCCTGGACCTGAGATATAATCCAGGTGGATATGTAAATGTGTGCAGAAAGATATGTTCGCTGATTGTCCCACCTCAGTACCTAGGTGAGCTGTTCCAAATTCAAGAACATAATTATTTCCAGAACAGGAAGAATGCACAGGCACAGGGTGGTGGTAATGGATTGGACTCATTATATTTTTCAGATGATGTCAAGACTCAACAATTGAATTTCGATTTAGATCGAATATATGTACTTACCACTCGTCATACAGCTTCTGCAAGTGAGGCGCTGATACATTGTCTCAGACCATATATGGATGTCATAACTGTAGGCTCAGTCTCATGTGGAAAGAATGTCGGAAGCAATACTATCAGTAATGACAGCTACAGATACTCCCTTCATCCTATAACTTTCCAATTTATGAATGCGAAATGTCAACTTTTTTCTTCTGATGGCATTGAACCTGACATATATGCAGAGGATGATCTGAACCACGAATTAGGAGATGTCGAGGAGTCAATGCTGGCTGCTGCAATAGCTCATATATGTGGGTATGTAGGTGAGGAGCAGATATCTTGTAGAAAAGGAACGGGAATCAGTTATCCGGTCGAATATGGAAAATCATCGATAGAGATTAAGAATAATTTATAATATCAATAATTATGAAGACACTATTTTCAAAAATTGCAGCATTTGCATTTGCTGCCAGCTTTTCCATCTGTGCTTCCGCTCAGAACATAGAGCAGTTGGTATGTAGGGATCAGTCTGTTTATGAAGGATTTATCCGCGAGCAGAAAGCTGGAAAAAGTATGACTGTCTTTGCTGAAAAGGCAACGATCGTTATCAAGAAATCAAGCATCAAATCGTCTGCGACAAGGAATGTCAATGTGGATGACCTTTCTGATATCTGGCAGCAGTGGGTCAAGGATAATCTTCCTGAGGGAACAGCTCAGTTAGCGCTCAAGACTTTTCATTGTGATGCAATTACGTATAATGACGTTTATGTGATAGAAGATGGTAGTTATATTACTATTCTTGATCTGAGCAAGAGAGATTATACCATTCCTTGGAGCAATATTCTTAGTACCGTCAAGACATTGAGAGCAGAGAACGAGTTTTCTGGAGTAAATGATGTTGTACAAACAAAGTACGATGACAAATATGTCGGTCAGATAACAGAGCAATGCCTGGGCCAGTTTGTAAAGATGCGTACGACAGATGGTAAGACTGTGTCAATATCTCCTAATGATCTTGTCAGCACAGCAGTCGTTGCGATCAATGATAAACTTCCTCTTTTCAGTCAGACCAGACTTCTTGATATAATCGAAGTAGATGGTCAGAAAATGGAGGGTATCATTGTTTCCCGTGAGTTCGGTAAGATACTTTGTCTTCAATTGAAGGATGGTAGGGTTCGCGAATATCCTATAGGCAAGGTTACCACATACTCAAAAAGGGTAAATCCTGATTATATTTCACTTACAGATAGAAAGATTGCAGTAAATGAGGTATATCTTGATGGAGAAAAGGCGGAGATGGATACTCTCCTTGTAAGAGATATTGGCTTTGTTCTTCAGGATACGACCTATATAAACAAGAAGAAGGGCGATAAGGTATTGCTTGAGATAGCGATGAAGGATATTTATCATCCGGTGAGTGCTGTCAAGACTGTTTCAATGGATGTGTATAAGCTGAATGAGGAAGGTAAGCAGGATCGTTCGCTGGGCAGAGAGACTATTATTGTCGCACAATATTGTGATATGGTTCAATCACCGCTACAAGGTAAGCGCTCCGTTTCACCACTTGGAAATATAAATGTTGAGTATCTGTTTGATGAAGAAGGCATATATGTCATCTACATCAAGGGAATGGATAAGGGACTTGTCATAAAGGTTGAATAATCGGTAATGAATATTGTAAGAATACAAGGTGAAGCGGAGAAACGCAAAGGCATTTACTACGAGCTCGATGTGGATGGGCCTTTCTTAGGGGAGGGCGGAATGGGCCGCGTATATAAAGGTTTTTGTGTCAATATGCATACAGGGCAGCGGTCTGTAGTGGCTATTAAGGCTGTGCATGAAAGTATTCAGTCTCCGCAGTTGTTAGAGAGAGCTCGAAGGGAAGCCTCAATCCAGATTGATAATGAGAATCTGATGAAGATGTTCGGTTTCATCGAGAATCACGAACAGCTTTTGTCTGGTGCCTGGGTCAAGAGATATTATATGCCAATGGAGTTTCTGGTAGGTGTAAATCTTGATGACCTGTTAAAAGGAATTACTACGGATCAGAATGGCCTGCGTATCCCTTTTGCAGAAGAGTTGTATGCTTACTTCCAGTCGGATAAAGTATCTGCCATAGCTCAGATCATAAAGGCACTTCTGGCTGGTATTATGGCAATGCATAACAGAGGATTCATCCACAGGGATATCGATCCAAGTAATGTGATGATTACTCTTGACCGCAAAATCAAACTGATTGACTTTGGTATCTGCAAGCAGATCAATACTTTGGCGACGATGGATAAACATCTTACTGCATCAGGAACCTTTATCGGAAAGGTAAATTATGCGGCACCAGAGCTTGTTCTGGGAGATGTCAAGAGCCAGGATGAGACCACAGATATTTATGCTATCGGCGTTCTGCTGTATCAGCTATATACCGGAAGGCTACCGTTCGAGGGATCTGATGAGCACGTGCTGTTCTGCCATCTGAGGAAGCCTGTGCCCGTGAAGGATATCAGACACCCGCAATTGCGCAAAATCATCAAGAAGGCGACGGAAAAATCCCAGACTAAACGTTATGCCTCTGCTGCCGAAATGATCGTTGATCTGGAAAGGCTTCTGAACAAGACTCACAAAGGCAGTGAATCCATTGATCCGAAACCGGATGGTAAAGGTAAACTCATCGCCGGCATTGTCGCTGGTGTAATGGTTGCAGCTGCTGTTACAGCCATCGTTTTATGGCCGTCACCTCCTCCTATCCAACCCCCACCTCCTCCTACGGTAGCAGAACTCTATGAACAGGCTATGGTAAAGATAGCTTCCGGACAGCCGGATTCTTTGGTCGTACAGGGCTATGAGGATATATACAGGCTTGCCAAAGATAGTCTGCATACAGAATCAATTATGGCTCATTATGATTATGTCATCTCGCAAAAGGATACACTGATGTGGCCGGAAGCATATGCTCTTGTCGAGGATCTTGCGGTAAGGGATTCTTTGCCTGAGGCTATGTTTGAGTGTGCTATGGTGAAGACTTATTTCCCTTCAATAATAACTCCGGAAAAAGATAGATACCAATTCATTAATGATTGTGATATCGAGGCTGCAATAGGATGGCTTGACGCAGTCATTGCAAAGGATCCTTCCAACTATAAAGCTTTGATATATGTTTTGATAAATAAAATCATGCAGGTTGGAGATGAAACTGCTCCACCGGTACTCGGTCAGTATTATGCTAAATATAATTTAATTGTAAAATATCATGATGATGTCGATGCCCGGTATGCAGAGGTGATGAAAACGATAGAAAATCAGTTGATAAGGTGGAATATAATTAAATAAGTTTATTATGAAAAGAATTATTCAATATCTGACAATTTCTGTGTTCTTGTCACTATCTTCGCTTGTGTATGCCCAGTCATATTCAGGATTAGAAAAAATTCCTCTTGAAAACGGACTCAAGAAAGTGAAGAATGGACAGTATTACGGAGTTGAGAATGCGGAAGGCAGGATATTGGTTCCTGTCGAATTCGCAGACTATGCTTTTGTTGATGGTATAGCAATTCTTACAAAGAATGATGGAACTGTTCACGGCTATATTAAAGATGATGGAGAGGTTCATATGTACGATCAGGTATATGAGTACCATTCGCAGTATCCTTTTTACTGGAACGGATATCTGCCGGTCAGAAAGATATCTAAGCAAATCTCCAGTACAGAAGAAGAGAAAAATGGTCGATGGATGTTTATTGATGAAAGTGGCAACCCAATATTCAATCCTAAATATAATCTAAAGAAGGTAAAGGTAAATTTACGAAGGCCATATTACTTTTATAAAGTAAGTACTTTCTCTGATGGATATGCGGTAGTTACTACTATTGATAATCAGATCATACATATTGATAAAAAGGGAAACACAAGCTTTATACTGCCTAAAGAAGAGGTTTGTTATTTCCGTTCCTCTGTTCATAAAGGAGAGTGTGTCATGTTGACCAGTCGAGGACTAAGAGTTTTCCAAGAAAATCCGAGTACCGGAGAAGCTATGGTAAAGCAGACTTTGATTGACGGATTGGGAAATCTTGTCGATAAGACTTTGGATTCATTGTGTTTCAAGGAGGCCACTCTACATCTTGATCTTTGGGGACGTGCTACAAGGTTTGTTACCAAAGAAGGAGAGTCGGTTTATTTCATAGGTGAGCCGCCTGTTGATAAAACATCTCCTCCACCGCCGCCGACTCCTGAGTTTGATTTATTCAAGGATGTGGATGTGCATCCTAGAAATACTGTTGCAACAGCATCAGAAAAAGGGTACGCTGCTTATGCCGTAACAATTGCCAATACTTCTGAAGTAGTTTCCGACTCTCTAACAGTGACTATAAAATCTTCAGGTATGAGGGATAAGGTAGAGGAAATGGTTCTGAATCCAGGGGAAGAGAAGAAGATGACATTCTATCTTCCTGCAAAATTCTCTGAGGCAAAGCAGACCCGTAATGTGATAGTAATTGTGGCTAATCAGAAAGGTAATATAGAAACGCCTTATAAGGTTACTGCTAATCGTGCCCCGGTCAAGTTATAACTATCCTATGAAAGTTATAAGAATAGGTCGTGACGAGTCCAATGATTATCTCGTCAAACACCCTTCAGTGAGCCGTTTTCATTCAGAAATACGAATTGATGATGATGGTAATATTGTTTATATTGATCATAGTGCCAATGGTACTATGATCAATGGGAGTATTGTGCATAATGCACAATACAATCTTCGTGGGTTTGAAACCATTTATCTTGCAAGAGAGATTGCGCTTAATGTTTCAGATATCATGGGACAGTCCCGAGCTAAAGAAATGCCGACAATAATTCATCAGGCTCCGGTTTATAATCCCCCTCCGGTGGTACAAGGCGGGATAAAACCTTCTATGAGTTTTGGGCAAACTTTAGGCTATTTCTTCAGTCATTATGTAGATTTCTCGGGGCGTGCCAGACGTTCTGAATATTGGTATATGGTACTATGGAATGTTATCTTTGGTTTCATTCCAGGAGTCAATTTCCTTTGGTGGCTTGCAACCATGATTCCATTTATTGCTTTGGAAGTAAGAAGATTACATGATACAGGAAGAAGCGGCTGGTGGCTTCTTATCGGTCTTGTACCGATAGTAGGGTTAATCTTGATTTTTGTATGGCTTTTATCAGATTCAGAGATTGGCAGTAACCGATGGGGAGACAGCCCAAAATATAATTAAGTTCAATTTGGAAGTTCTGTGGCATTTGTCTGTATTGTTACAGAACTTCTGTTTGTAATATTGTGTTTATGAAAAGATTTGTATTGATTTTTGTATTTTCTATTGTCGCTTTTTCGTATTCTTCTGCACAGGATAAACCGTCAGTAGCTGAAGATCCCAATGGAGGTTACCTTGCGTTAGGATATGATTTTATGCTGACCGATGAAGTGGATGGGAAGTGGTCGTTATCTGTTGAGTATCGAAATAAAAGATACTTTGGCAATGCTATTTATGCAGGCTTTGGCTTAGGACTGTATTTCCCGCATACCAATACTTCCATTAAAGACTATGATATGCAGGTCAAGACATCCCAGACTCACTTTTTGTTGCCTGTCTTCATAGGAGCCGGTAACAAGACGGGTAAATTTACTCTTGATACAGGCCCATATCTGGATTGGGGAATTGCAGGAAAAACTACTGTCAAGTATGGAGGTGAGACCGAAGTTACCAGACTTAAAGATCAGGAAGGAGTGAAGAGGGTTTCGTTCGGATGGCAGTTTATGCTCAGGGCTGGTATTATACATTTTGGGGTAAGGCTGCCATTCCCTCAGGATGACGTTGATCCGGTATCAATGCTTACTCTTGGAGTCACTTTCTGATAATTGATAATTCTATATAGGCACTTGTTGAGGTTTTGAGGCAAGATTCCCCTTTTAACGCAGCGCATAAGCCAGACTGGCAATCAGTCTTGAATCAGTCATTTTACTTCCATCCCAGTTTATCTGGTCGATGTCTGCGATGTCCAGTCTGATGCTTTTTGCGTATGGATACTCATCAAGCAATATCGGGATTATGATTTTATTCTGTTTGACGGCATATCCTATTTCGCGTATTACATTGACTGACTCGTTTGAATGCTCTGATGATATGAACAGGACGACCTGAGCAGTATCTATGGCATCCACGATAGCGTTTTAGTAATTCTCGCCATTGTATATATCTTTTGGGGCGATCCAATATGAAAGCGAACAGCTGTCAAGAAGTCTGATTATATCTGCTATCATTTTCTCGTTTCATATCGTGTAAAGTGTTTATTGTCCTACTCTTTCTAGCAGGACTAAAATTAGATATTACGAATAATTCCACAATAACGATTGAAGTGTATATTACGTAAGCCTCCGAAGAAATGCATATTGTAGCCGGGATTGTTCCTGGCTACTTTTGCGTTAAAAAGGAACGCATATGATGACTTTAGAAGAAATCCAGTCGATCGAGAGCTATTGCTCGGAAAACGGCATCACTATCAA
>JBGVCR010000077.1:0-2357 GCA_045118995.1 Candidatus Cryptobacteroides sp. | reverse complement strand
CAGTTTTGCACCAACTGTAAGCCATTTCTTCACCTTGTAGTCAAAATCAGCTGAAAAGATTCCAGCTGTCTTCATCGGCCCGTATGTAGTTTCACCTGATGGATCCTCTCCCATAAGATATACAAGATTCAATGCATCTACCGGGAACCAGCCAAGTTTGGCCTCGTACTTATACTCCTGCGCACTCAAAGATATGAAAGGCATCAAAAGTATGCTGAATAATATTATAGTCCTCTTCATATTGTGGTTATTAGTTAGTAGATAAATTCGAATTTAGTTAGACAATTGAACTGCTTCCCAGACTGTCTGCCAGGTGTTATCACCAGGGTCAAATTCAATTATATCTTCGTTAAAACGATAATCCCTTTCTATTATTGTCTCTACTCTTACAGTTCTCTCTACTGACGTGTTATTCTCCGGCACGGAAAATTCGATTTCCCACTGATCTCCCACTTGAATATGAGCATCCGATATCCATATATCGACAAGTTGCTGATCAATAATTGTCTCTTCTATCATTACTCTATATTCAAACCGCCTCAAGACACTTGAGAAAGATGTTTTAGTTTCAACAGCATTTATCATAAAATGATAGGCTCCGCCTTCTGCTGGTATGATAATGCCGTCCTCCTTCTTAAACTCTACGTCATAAAAAGAACTCAAGCAACTTTGCGTTGTAAAGGAAATTAGAATCAGAAACAACAGTCTAAAATGCTTCATATTTATATTGATTATAGATGAGTATCAATGTGCGTTGTTGCGCATAAATTCCGATTTAGTTACTCAAGTTTGTGTGCTGCAAGCTCCACCGTCACAAGTTCATCACCACTATAGAAGTTCAATGTGCATTTTCCAGCTCTTGTCATCTGTCCCCAGTAGAGAATCCTCGAATCATAATCACCTTCATTAAGGACGAATATCTTCTCGGTTTCATTCAGATATGCCTTGTATGTCTTCCTTGTTACTGTGTAATGGTCCTTTACTCCTCCATGAACAACACATTCTGATCTGTCGTCAGAGAACTCTAATGAGATGCCGGCAATATGCGGTTCTTGTTCTCCGGTGTCGTTATTGGTCATTGTAATGTCATATTCACCGCTCCACCTATTGTAGAGCCAATGTGACTGTACCTGCTTTTCGCAAGAGCAAAGGCAGGCTATTGCTGTAAGGATTGTCAAGATTCGTTTCATATGATTGTGTTTAATCTTTATTTGTCAGATACTTATATATAGATGCATTCAAGTGGCATTTCGTCCACTACTGCTTGAAATCTCCAACAGTTTTTGTCTTGTCATAGATGATTTCCACGCCTTGCTGCCTTACTATCTCAAGATAATCCTCGATCGGCATCAGACCGACAGACTTGCGAAGTGCATCAAGCTTGTCCGGGTCTTCAACTGGCCAGATGTAAGTCACCGTCTTGCCATCCTCGACCAATGAATATGCCTGCGTGCCGTATTTCTGAGGCTTACCGGAATTCATCAGCATACGGTCTTCCATTGTGACAAAATCATTCATGGACAGGTATCCTTTCTCCACTGCATCGCGAAATAGTCCGATATACTTGTTCATTGTCTTGAAGTCGCTATGATCGATTACAAGGAAGATAGCTTTGTTCGCCTCATCAGAAAGACCGGAAGGCCAGCCGTATGTATCAAGGATTCGTGAGACTGATGCCAGATTGGTGCTGTCTGTCTCTTCCATCTTCAATGCATATTCTATGGCTTCCTCCTGCGTGACATTACCTGTAGCCACCTTTGCCCACTCTGCGCGTACTGCCTGATCCTTTCGACCTATATCGCTAAGGAGTGAATCAATCTTTGCCCTCATGTCAGCCTCGCGTCTGAAAATAAGAACCGGATACTTTCCTACAATCAAAGCTGGAATTACTCCAGCCTCAGTAGAATAGTCCATATCCAGCTTGTCAAGCACGAAACCATTGAAGACGACCTTGTCGTAAGGATAATACTGGATATTCCTGAAGATTTCCTTGTGTTTCTTTGTGGCTAGCTTCTCCCCATTATAGCACCATGTCTGCATGAAGGAGTATCCGAGGAATTTCTTTCCGAACCTTTCCTTGTCCTTCTTGCCTACAGCGATGCATTCGGTGGTCTGCATTCTCAATGCTTCCACTTCTGCAGGGATATCTACATATATCGTGTCTGCTGTTCCGGTTTGGGCACTTACGGAACAGCTTATCAAGATTGAAAGGATTATTAAGATTCGTTTCATGTTAGCTCACTTTTTCTTTTTCTCGTTCCAAACTTGGAATAACAGCAAGACTGTAGCGAATACAATCGCGCTTACCAGATAGCCTACAACATACTTTGCAGATACCATCTCTGCAAGGGTCACCC
>JBGVCR010000076.1:0-18526 GCA_045118995.1 Candidatus Cryptobacteroides sp. | reverse complement strand
CCGTACCTTCGCCGAGCGCACCTATTTCTTTGCGGGAGCCGGCATCGAGGGCCTCTTCCAGGTGGGTAACCACCCTGAGAGCGCGGGATATGCACTTGGCAACAGCTTCGGAGGAGGCTGGTGGGCCACCCCGATCCACGGAGTGGAGATGTCGGTGGGATATGCGATGATGCCGTTCGGCTACTGGGGCGAGAACTTCCTCGGCCAGCCGGTGATCGACAACACCATCATCAAGAACGTGGGACTCGAGGCGAACTACATCTTCAACATCACCAACTACACCCACCGCCACGACAAGTTCAATCGTTTCGACTTCATATACAAGGCCGGAGTCAATTTCGGAGCGGGTGACAGATTCCATTACGGCATCAACACCGGTTTCAAGGCCATCTACAACATAAGCGAGAACGCAGGCCTCTACGCCGAGCCGAAGGTCACCCTTCTGAACTTCAGCTACGTCCGTCCTTCGATCTCGGCCGGCTTCCTCTTCCGCATCAAGCCGGTGGCCGACGGATATGACAAGCCTGTGGACCCTGAGCGTCAGAAACTCCTCTTCGCCCTCAAGAGCAACGCCCTCTTCTGGGTGGCCGGAGCGCCTAACTTCGGTATAGAATATCCGTTCAATGACCGCTGGTCCATCTGTGGAGACTACGTCGCCCCTTGGACGAGCAGCTTCGCCACCGGACTCTACTACCAGCTCCTGATGGTCAATGCCGAAGCGAGGTACTGGTTCGGCAAGCGCGAGAATAAGCCTGTGATGACAGGCTGGTTCGCCGGAGTGTCAGTGGGAGGCGGCTACTACGACTTCATGCTCAACAACAAGAAGAAGGGTATCCAGGGTGAGTTCTACATCCTCGCCGGCCTCAGCGCAGGCTACTCACACTCTATCAGCTCCAACGACAGAGTCCGTCTGGAATACGCCCTCGGACTGGGCTACCTCCAGACCCGTTATAGGAAATACACCTGGGACTACTTCGACTATATGCTCGACGCCCCACGTGAGCAGGTGTGGAGAACCTCCATCCTGGGTCCAACCCAGGCCAAGGTCTCTCTCGTCTGGCTGCTCTACACCAACAGAAAAGGAGGTGAAAGATGAGCAGGATAAAGACTCAGATTATCATACTCGTTCTTGCAGTCCTTGCAGCAGTCGGATGCCAGCGTAAGGAACTGCTTGATCCTCACGACCACAATAACCTGGTCATCAAGGCGAACTTCGACTCCCTTGCCCTTGCGCAGCTGCTTTCGCATAAGAGCGACTATTCGAATCCTGGAGAGCCGAGGACGACGAGTTATATTCTGTATGAGAAGACGACGGGAAAGGTGGCTTATCGTGGTTCTTTCAAGGGACTTCAAGGTGGAATGTATGTTCAGGAAGGATTGTATGATCTCTTGGTTTATACTACCGACTTCAATGAGTACGATGCGAACTACTTTATTGGAATGGATCGCTCAGAAACAGCAGAGACCCACACTCGACAGGTGCCGTTGGATCATCAGCCAGCAGAAGCAGATGAAACTTCTGAAGACGGAGAACCGGACCAGAAGGCGCCTCCTACAGATGTACATGAGGTATGGATGGTGGAACCTGACCCTACTTTCGGAGTGCTGTTAGAGGATGTAGCAGTATTCAAGAATCAGGAGAACAGGCTCATAGAAGCGATGTTCGAGCAGAAGAGCTTCAAATACTACCTGACAATAGAATGTACCGGACTCCAGAACATCCACACTGCCAAGATGAACCTCTCGGGACTATACACATCTGCTTACCTTGCTCATGATAATCATAGGATGGATGAAGCTGGATCGCAAAGCATTGAACTTAAGATTAATCGAACCAAGCCAACGAACCCAGAGGATCTCGGCAAGGGTGAATTGTATGGAGAGTTCTGGTCCTTTGGCCCTCATCAGCGTGAGGATATAGTTAACTCCATTACGCTTTATTTCATCAATGGCGATACTATTACCATAATGCTTGATGAGGAGTATACAAGTCAAGAGCAGATTAAATCCTTGACAAGAGGAGGAGAAATCATCTTAAAGAAGGTCGTAGAAGTCAAGGGTCCTCCAAGTGGATTCGCACCTGATGTTGAGGATTGGGGAGAGAATCAGGATGTCGATTTGATATTATAAAAACACAATAACAATATTTTAAAATTTAACACCTTTATTCAATTTAATTATGAAAAAGATTTTATTTGTAGCGGCTTCCGCTATTCTTTTGGCAGCAGGCTGTCAGAAGACCGAGGTTCTCAATCAACCTAAGGGTAATCCTATCACACTATCTGCTGGTATGAATAAACTTACCAAAGGTGCAGCTGACGGAGGAACGACTAACCTTCAAGCACAGGGATTCAAAGTATGGGCTTATGCAGCTTTTACCGATGTGCTGAATGACATTAATCATGGTGATCCTTATGACGAAATGGAAGGAATCTCATTCACATACGATGCAACAAATGACCAGTGCGCTACTACTGGAGTATATTATTGGCCAGGAAAGGACCGCGACTTGGATTTCTTCGCTCTCTCTACACTTAAAAACATTACTCCTGCTTTTGAAGGCGAGGGAGGAGAAACTTTGAGTCGAAAAATGACAATAGCTGATTATACTGTAAGTCCAGCAGATGCTAATGATGACTTGATGGTATCTAAGTTTGTAAGAACTCGTCAGAATCCTGCTGACTCAGCTGCTACTAAGGGAACAGTCAATTTATTTTTCCAGCATGCACTCTCAAAGACAATATTTAATGTCTACACTACACCTATAACAGGTACTACAGTAACTGTTGATACCTTGTCAGTAGCTGCCGTAATGACTAAGGGAACTTTAGATGTTAAGGATGATACATCTAAAACACCTGACATAAATGGAGTAAAAGATGTTACAATTGAATGGGTTGATAGCACTCTTACTTCTCCACAAATGTTTAGAGTCATGCCTAAACTTGAACTTGACGGAGAAAAAGAGCCTATTGCAACTTGGCTCGTGCTCCCTCAGAATATCCAGGATTTAAATGTAGAGGTTGCCTATACAATTACAACTAATGACGTACCTAAGGCATTCAAGCATACTTTTGCTCTGTCAAATGACACTGTCACAAGATGGAATAGAAATATGGTTACTACATATAACATCAATATTTCTCCTAATGTTATCAAGTTCTCTGCTGATGTTGAAGAGTGGCAGTCTAACCCAGACATTGACCATAATAACTAATCATACCCCACGGGTTTAACTATATCCCAAAGCGAGTTGAATGTCTCGCTTTGGGATCCAATTGAAACAGAGACACGACATGAAGCATATGACCCACATAGCGACTCTTGCATTGAGCGTCCTCCTCGCATTTACCGCATGCGAGCGCAACCGGCATACCCCGGAGGAAGACAAAGTTCCCCTCAGCTTCTCAGCACTGTCTCAGAACACCCCGACAAAAACCGATGGCACCACTACTCCTTTCCCTCACGCGGATTTCGGAGTTTGGGGTTATGCTACAAAGACGGGACAGGGAGACTACTTGCTTTGGAATGAAAGAGCGATGTCACTTGTCAACAATATCAGCGGAAACTATCACCCGGTAAGTGCGGCTTACTGGTTTTCGGGCTACGATTATAATTTTATTGCTATCGCCCCTTATACTGACGGAGCCGAAAAGTTATCTGGTTTTTCCGTTGCACCAAGTCATGATGCGCTTAGTTTCTCTTTTAATATGGGTTACTCAAGCACTAATCCCGGTGTCAATCTGATGGGAGCTATCGCCAAGACTCACGTATATATAGCAAAGGACCAAGATGCGCAGAGACTTGATTTCCAGCATCTTACTTCTAAAATTGATATCAAAGTCAAATTTGAGCAGGCCTCGGGCGAAGTAGCACTCCCACTCCTTCCGCAGGTTACCGGTATGAGATTAGAGAATGTATACAGTGATGCTGCATATTCTATTTCGTATGTTCAGGAGGGTGAGATTGAAATAAGTTGTGAGATTGACGATAATTCTCGTTCGGAGATACCGCTCACCCCCACAAAACCGTCGAATAGCGAATGGTGGACTGTGACAACATATATCCTTCCGCAGAATGTCAGTTACTTTGGGTTGTATATTGATTTCACGATTGGCGACGAGGTATATGAGAATTTCCCGATCACTCTGACATTCCCGGCTAATGACCGTGATTACGGAATTAATCAGTGGCACACCTGGAATATCACACTCACTCCATCTCTCTTCGTATTCTTCGAGCCTTCCGTTACTGAGTGGGCCGATGGAGGGCCTGCTGATGGGGATAAAAATGGTGAAATTGGCTTTAATTGATTTAAATCTTGGAAATCCGAATGTCGATGAAACATTATATATACATAACTCTTGCAATTGCGTTGAGCATTGTCACAGCTTGCACGGAGCATCCGATCGTTCAGGTACCACAGGTGCCTGAATCGTCGCGTTCATATATATTCTTCGAGCCTGAAGTTTTGGAAGTTAAGACTACCAAGGCCGAAATTGTGGAGGGGAAAGAATTACCGGGAGATGCAGGTACAGCATTCGGTGTTTTGGGTTATTATGAAGGCACTTCCATCTTTGACGGTTATGGAGATGGAATAGCTGAAGTGTACCGCCGAGAAAAAAATTCCTCATTTCAATATAATCATCTCGGATGGTGGCTCAACAGGGATGCCGCTGCGACCATCAAGCATAATTTCTTCGCCTTTTATCCGTACTCTATCAAAAATGTCGTAGAGCCGAATAACGGAAATCCGTATATCAGTTATACCTTACCGACCAACGAAGCCGATATGGAGGATATCCTGACTGCATATATCGCGAAAGCGAGGGTTTCAATAGTCCCGTTGGTATTCCAGCACCGCCTTTGGGCTTTGGATGTAGAAGTCGTGAACAGACAGACTGGAGACGGTTATTCTCAGCCTGGCGACGCACTTACTCCTCCTGATCTTACTGTCGTTTCAGTGAAAGTGACTTTGGAAAATATCCCAAGCAAAGGAACGATGGGAATTTCAGATCTTACCTATACAATAAACTCCCGTACGACACAAGCATATACACTGCCTCAAACCGACATTACAATATCTCCTGTAGATGACCCTGTGACAACAGGTATTAAAGAGAACGCAGCAAGCTTCGGCCCGCTTCTGTTCCTGCCGACAGATGTTTCTTATGATGGCGGTACGGTAGGGTACAAACTGGACTTTACATTTAAGAATCATTGGGGTGATGAATATACGCAGTCGTTTGATCGCTCATTCAAACTCGCTAAGTTTGAGCCAGGCAAACGCTACAAACTGACAATCGTGAAGAACGACACCGAAGCCACAGTCGGCCTCACAGTCTTCTCAGAGTGGACCACCCAGGACGTAACGCACACTTTTGAATAGTATGACAATATGAAAAGGAACTTAATATATGTATTCGCAGCCGCACTCGCGTCTGTTTTTACCCTCCAATCATGCGGGTTAGAAGAGCCATTTCCGGGCCCTCAGAGCGGTATTTCTGAGGGTACTGTCGAGTTTGTAGCAAGACCGGCAGGTTACAATAATCATGATGTCACCACAAAGGCCGACGGCAATCCTTCGACCTTTGAAGATGATGAGATACACAACGCCTTTCTGCTTGTCTTTAATGAAGCCGGACAAAGACTTCTTTGCGAGGAAATCAATCTCACTACTGAAGAAGGTGGACTTGCTTCAGAGTACGGCCAATTATCAGTAAAGATTGACCGATCTCTCGGCAGCAATGTGACTGCATGTATCCTGGCCAATGTTCCGGTAAACTTCGCAAGAGGTATTACCGGTACTACAAACCCGAATAATAATCCCAATCTGACAGACGGCTCAGCCAACGCGTACCTTAACACCGCAGTGCTCGACTTCACATACTCCAATTCTGCAAATGTCATGGCAACTCCTGCTGTAGATCTGGATAGCAACACCGGCACGGCATCAGTACCTTGCATTCCTATGTTCGGTCCACTGACCTCAATAAATCTATCCAGTGCTCCTGCTGCCGTACAGGTAGAGCTCAAACGACTGTTTGCAAAGGTTTCTGTTGATTTGTCTTTAGCTGTAAATCTGGCAGATGACGGATGGAACGGAGTGATTAATCGTGCCACTTACTTCGATTTGAATGAATTTTATCTGTATAATATGCCGACAAAAGTTAGGTTGATGGAAGATACTACCGGCGAATCTGCCTGGATTAAAACCAAGTCTGCTTTTAGCAGTTCCATCAAAGGCGATAAAAACAAACTACAAAATGACAGAGCGTACAATAATAACGCAAGCAGTAAAATTGTATTTGACTTTTATGTTCCGGAATATTATTTGAATTCTAAGGCCAATCCATCTACAGATGAAAAGCAAAAACCAAATAATATCCAGACCGGCACATATCCGATATATCTCTTTATGGATGCGACGTACAGTCAATATTCTCTAAACTCTACTGAACTGCAATACAAAATATATCTTGGAAGAGACGCGCACTCTGATTTCTCGTTGGCAAGAAATGTAAATTACATCAATTATTTGAGGATTACCGGTATAGATAACCACGATGGCAAAGGAGCTGTTGAAATTGATCATCGTGTGACTACCTCCGTCATAAACAATCCGGTAGCCAAAGAAGGCAAGTCAGCTAATTGCTATATAGCTGCACGTACCGGAGAGTATCATTTCCCTGCTTACAAAGGTGCATACAATGATCTGACTCTTGCGGCTTTATGTGAAGGTGACGAGAACTCTGAAGTAGTAGTTCTGGCCAGTGATAATTCCAGTATTCAGTTTTCAGGATTAAAATATGATCCTGATCAGAATATGATCATGTTTAATATAGATAGGATCGCCGACGGCAATGTAGTCATAGCCTTAAAGAATGAAAATGGTACTATAGAATGGTCATGGCACCTGTGGTGTAATACTCAGTCATGGTGGGAAGGTATGCTGAATACTGATTGGGGAGAATTGAAAAGTCAGACATATCCTAATGGATCTATAATGATGGACAGAAATCTCGGTGCATCGAGTACTACAGCTGCAGGCTTGTATTATACTTATGGTTCAAAGAAGCCATTCATCACTGATGGATATTATGGTGGTGGTACTAATGGCGCTGAGACCTGGCATACCGAGGGAAAAGCAGTAAATGATCCTTGTCCTCCTGGATATAGAGTTCCAGATGTAGGTGCTTGGGATACCGGAGCCGGTAAGAATAATACATCTCAATTGGCCTTTATATATAGTCAGACCCCATCAGTCATTCTATATTATACTGGACATATAGTGTACGATGCAAGCAATGATAATTATAATACAATTACTAGCATAGAAGAATCTAAAGATTATACGTTGGATAATTACTCTTTAGAACCGATTGATATCATAGGTTCTCTTATTCCTGAGTATATTAATGAAACCGGAGGTATATTTTCAAAGAATAAGACTAGGACAAGAGTTGATAAGAAAGTGACTTATTTTGATTTTGTTTATAATACAAAAACCCTTACTAATTTTGGTGATTTCTGGTATTCAAATGGAAAAGTATATCATTATGAAGCATTTGATGTCGATTGGACAAAAATTCTTCAAGATGCATTCTCTATTAAAAGTTGTAGAACTGAAGAATATAATGTATATCAGGATCAAAAGTCGACAAACTATGGAGTAAGTTGGTCAAATGTTGGAGACCCTTATCAAAGTGAACCTACGTATGGCACAAAGACAAGTGGGTTTGGTGCTGATATTACTCTTCAAGTATTAAACGAAGCTCGAAAAAGGGAAGTAAGCGGCTCGAATAGTTGGATAAATCCTCAGAGCAATTATGGGTATCAGATTCGATGCATACAAGATGTGGAATAGACGTTCCTCTCCTGCCATCAAGTTCGCTATATAAAAGAAAATTCCGAATAACTAAACATCTGATAAAATTAATAGCCGCACTTTGCAGATATTGCAGTGCGGCTATTAGTTATCTATAACTCTCATACTCTTCATCAGTCATCCCCATGCTATCAGCAATTGCCCCGGCTCGAATACCGCCGGCAAACATCCTTGTAAATATCTGCTATACACTAAACCGCCTGAAGTCTGAATGCGTAATCATACGGGATTCTGCGGCGGTCGCTGTGGCAGTCCAGCCAGGCGTCTTCCTTGTGGCTGATCAGTGAGATGTCAGCAGCGGAGCAATTCATAAAGCGCGAACATATAAATGTGATTACTTCAAGCTCCTCTGCGCTCAAAAGAGCGGAATCCGGTTTGCCGACAGGAACTACGAGAAGTCCTTCCTTATCGCCGACAATACGAGGCTCCAATGCGATTTCGTCAAAGCAGCCGTATATCCTATCCCATCTTTCCGGTACCGGACCATATGGTAAAGCTCTATATGTCAAGCCGGTAAGGGACATCCCATATTTTCGATAAGCAAAAAAATCAATATAGAATAAAAGTTTGTTCATCTTTGTGCAGAACACTTCACCACATTGGCTGAGAATAGTCAGAATGACGCTCTTCACCTTTGCGACAGATGTTATGCCGTAACCATTTTCCTCTCCACGCTCACACAAAAAAAGTCTTTTATGTTCGTATGAGGCAACGCCTATCGTTTGTTCTCTTTCAATTAATTCCTGAACTCGTGCTTGAATCTTCGCGTACTCGGTATCTCCAAGCACATATTTAGCACTGTCCAGAATATTAAGAAACATGGCCGGATTTGTGATTGACCGTATCATTCTTCCATTTGATACACTCGGAACCTCTCCATCTTCATACGCGCGCCATTGATTGATTCCAAATCCTAAAATCAACGACATTTTGGCTGCAGAAAGGCCATATCTGCTGCGAACCGCTATTATTTCATCTGTATATGGAATTCCGTATTTTGCCCTATACTGGTTAGTTACCTGACGATAACCAGCATCATCCGTCTCATCTGTCGTAAACCTCTCACCGGTATCAGTGCACAGCCATAATGAATGCATATATTCATATACCTCACCACGGAATTTCCAAGTGCTCTTCTCGAACACCAGTTTCATATCTTTTCCAGTAAACGGACTTTTCATAATATTTCTTTAAAAGGATAAGTCATCTTGCTTTCGGCCAAATGGAATGAAATGCATATTGTCTGTCCTCCTACATTCGATATCATAATCTTGATGTACACCTCTCTATTTTTGATATCCTTGCCAAATACCCACATTTCACCAAGATGATTCAGCGTATCTATTAACGGCCCCTCTACATAATCCTCTACCTTCAGATTTTCAATGACTATCTTTCTGAATGAAGGAACAATCTCGAGTTCCTCCAAAGTTTTCTGATTCTTTCCTCTATCGTCCCTGTAAATGATTCCGAATACTTTCATTTTTGCATGGAATTGCTCCAGAAAGCTTTTTACATCATCTTTTGTCGCTGCCATCATCTCTCTCCCAATTAAATCCGTGACAAAAATAGCACCAATTCAGTAAACTTACAACTTTATAGTTGTGTTTAATGGATTTTTGCAAACTAACAGGATTGTCGAATGCATTTTTTGTGATCATTTGCTTGATTCGGATGCTTCAGTGTCATATTCAAGTCCCAGCAAAACTGCAGAAAAATCTGCATCAAGGCCTTGATGCAGATTTTTCTGTTTCTTATGAAAGTTTTTCTCTTTTTTATCCTTTTGTAACTATTTACGTGTAATAAATCTAATAGATTCACTTATAGATCAGCAAATCTCTCATTACAGTTTATAGTCTGCCTCAATGAAACTTGTCAAACACCTACGGTCAGATATAAGTTATTGAGATCCGATTCGATCTATTCATACTAGTAAATCATCGTCTTTGAATCATATGACAGAGCAGTATCGGAGATGAATTTTAATGTCTTATTCTGCTACGCAGCGAATCTGATAGCCCCATTCTTTATTAGGTGAGCCAAACAGAATCTTTTTATACGATAAGTCTTTCGTAGCAGCTTCTAACTTGGGGTCTATTACTGTAGATTTTGCTGTACCCCAGTTTACTTGTTCTGTTCTGCTGATATCTGCTAGTGTATATGGTTTGCTATAATCATACTGAATCTCATATACCGGATTAAACAAGCTTCCTCCCACTCTTACTCTTTCACCTTTATACCATGTAACCTCTGTAACAGTAAAGTCAGATTCAAACCAATTACCGCTATCTTTTGTTACCATTTGATATTCCATCGTCTGATCAGAGCCACACAAAATTCCAAACGTAGTAGTTACATTCACTGTATACTTAATATTTGTATATGCGCGATATACATTTATAAATCCAGTTGTGACTTCATATAAAATGGTTTCATTATATTCTAACGGCGTTGGGACTATCTTTGAAGTATGTGACGAGCCATTCTCCAAATAACCTGAATATGGATAATAAACATATATGTCATCACTAAGATTGAGATCTCCGGTATTCTCCTTCCAGAAGATAAAAGCATTAGGAGTCCTAGAATGCTCGTTCGTTGGAGTAAATCCTTTCCATACATCAGATGACGGTACTCGATACCCAGGAGGACATGGATCTGTACGAGATTTATAATTACTACCCCAATCGTATTCGGTACATTCCCCACCGCCTAGATAAGTCTGATTTAAATATGGATCCTTGTGTCCATATTTATAATAAAGGCCGGTCAAAGTACCAGATGCTAAATTTTCTAAACCGTTTGCGGTTACTCCCAGATTCCTATCAGTCATCTTTTTCCCGTTTGGCAAAGTTTGAGTACCTAATTCAAAGTAGCCGGTTTTATTTCCTCCTAGTTGCAGTCCGGTAACAAACCACATATGCCACGACCATTCGATATTGCCATTATCATCATACATTGCAATGATGACATTGCCATCGGCACCAACTTTTGAAAGTTTAAATTCAATGACCTTCGTTCCGTCAGCATCAGTCGTTACATTAATAGGGTTACCGTCGCCATCTTCATCATCAAATACAATATCAGTTTCGCCGCTTTCGTATATGATTTCAGCTCGGTTGCCATTACACAGATACTCTTTGGATAGGACATCCGCCTTGAATGCTCCCTTATATGCAGGAAAACTATACTCACCTTCTTTACTTATTAGATAACAGTTTGCTACCTCACCAAACATACTTACCATATCACCGTCACTCATTTTTACACGATGATCAATAAGAGCTTCGTCAGTATTATCTGCATTTTTCTGAATACCTGTTATCGTCAGTAAATTTGTATAATGTACATTTCTATTCATCGTAAAGTTTGTGCTCTCATTCTCCCCTAAAAACACGCTATAGTCAAGGTCGGTACTTGAGCCAGAACTCGGTATATATGAACCTTTTAAGACTATATGAACAGCCTTCTTGTTCAAGCTGTCATACATCTTTGGCTTATATTCCTGTTTACCATAATTGGGAGTGGTTGATGGTAATGATTCTAACTGATACTCAGGGACGTAAATATTGAAAGTGTATTTTTTCTGTTGATCTCCAGCAAGATTATAGGAGTTATTGAATATCTTGTATTGGATGTTCGAAACTACATGACTGTTTTCACCGGCAAATGAACCACTTTCCTTTACCCAGGAACTTTCTTTATCCTGATGGAGAAGGCTGACTTTCAATGGCAGATTTACTAGTCTATATGAATTTAATTCAAAGCGAGTACGATCATAGCTAGGAAGGGATGGGATATTGAGTTTCAATTCCACTGAAACCTTAGCAAACAGCCGGGTAAGGTTAATCTGGATTACAGAATTATTAGTACTAAGGTCAATCGCACCTTCAGTCTGACCGAACATCGGGATGCAAGGTATTGGATCCGTAGCTTCGTCATTATCCAAATCCAGCACAGGCACGCCTAAAATGCCTGATTTAGATGAATCATATGTCAAATCCAGCACGACACTATTAAGGATATCGCGTCCAGTGATAGACCTTGCAAAGTCAGCTGGGACATTAGCAAGAACGCATGCCGTTACATTGCCCAGAGATCTGTCAATCTTCGCTGAGAGTCCACCATCTTCTGCATTAAGTCTGATTTCCTCGCAAAGAAGCCTTTGTCCGTCCTGGTTGAAGACAAGCAGAAAGGCATTGTATATCTCATCATCTTCAAAGGTCGATGGATCACCGTCAGCCTTTGTGGTGACATCATGATTATTGTAACCTGCCGGTCTTGCTACAAACTCGACAGTACCCTCGGAAACACCGCTCTGAGGGCCCGGGAATGGCTCTTCTAACCCGCATGATTGGAGGGTAAAAACAGACGCGAGTGCGGCTGCGAATACAAAAATCCATTGTAGAATATGCTGCACGAGATTATTATTCACTTTCTGGTACTGTTGAGGTACTTCGGTATTTTAAGGACTTTGCCCGCTAAAACCTACCCTGAATCCCCTCTGCAGGCGTCTGGAACGGGGATTTTGTACCTTGGAAGAGTGGTACTAAGATGGTACTGAGTTATCATTGGCTTGAGGCTTTGCTGTTTCGCCATGATATTGGCCTTTGGGTGGAGAAAACTGTCGTTCCACGGGGGTTGTGGAACAATTTGTTTGATTTTTTATAAAAATTGAACAAATTTCATTGAGGAAATCGGCTTTCTGGATGTGTAGGAGGCCGATTTATGCAAATAGTCGTATTATTTTTGAGTATACGGATATTGATGTGGAACTTTGCAGCTGTAAACTTTAATGATCGATGTCTATGGATAAGAGTGAAAAGAAAGAGGCAGTGTGCGGTGACTTGCTTGCCGAAACGATATTTATTACATTTGTGGAATTGGCGGGCTTCGCCAGGCGCCTTGAGGAATGCATTACGACACAGGACTGCATGTCGAAGAGGTTTCCAAGATGACTAAAAGCGAGGTGAAGGAAGTCGAGCGTCTTACTGGAGCAAAATAAATAAACGAAAGGGATCCAATTATACATAGCACTTTTGGGCGGCAAATATCCCGGCCGCCCGCCAACAAAGGCATTGCAAGCTTTAACCGCGCTCGCAGTGCCTATTTTTCTATCAGTCATTCTTTCGAGAATCTTATCAGCAAGTACCATCTTAGTACCGCTTTTAAAACAGGTATAATATTGCCTTCCAGCGTGCTCAGAGGCATATTCCGAGGGAGTTCACTGTTCAAAAACCACCAAAATAGCAAGTACCCCAAAAGTACCTGATTCTGGGGTGAAATACCTTACAGAGCGCTCTGTGGGGCATTTTCTGAGTGCGGACGGAACTACCGCTGAATATGCTCCTCTGCAGGGCTGGTCGAACAATAAGAAGTATGCCTTTTTCGCATTTTACCCACACGACCTGGAACTCGTAAATCTTGACGGTGACACTCCGTATTCGGACGGTGTTCCGGCCATAAAATACGTAATGGATCCTGCCGATCTCAAGGGCTCGATGGTAGATGTGATGACTGCCGGACATTATGAGGATCGTTACTGGAAGTCATCCGGGGATAACAATATTGAGAATGATGAGATCAACTTCTCATTTTCGCATCGTCTCTCCTGTCTGGGGCTTGACATCTCAAATCTCGGCACAGGCACTATCAATCTGAACGCCATCAAGCTTACCCTCTCAGACCTCCGCTACCATCAGATGATTATTCTATTGGATGGAACAGGTGTCACCAAAACCGAGGCTGCATCCGGGAATGCGGTGCTTTCTTTGGACCTGACGGGAGAAGAGACACTTACGGCAGACAAGACGCAGGAATTGACAGACAAGCTGATATTCATCCCGCAGGAGACTGCCTTGTCTTTCGAATTGGAGATTGACTACACGCGTGTAGCAACTGGCTATAATGATAACAGAGACAGTTTCAAGACCTCTCTGTCCACACAGCTGGAAGAAGGCAAGAAATACCTCATCAATATAAAATTCACGGATTCGACCGTAGATGTCAGCGCCCAGGTAACTGAATCAGGCTGGGTCGAGATTCCGGATGTGAACAGTTCGTTCAAGTGATAAGATTGAAGACCGATATGAAAAGATATTTGAAATACATATTCATTGCATTGGCTTCAGCCATATTGGCAGTGTCCTGCCTCGAAGAACTCGAGCCGACTCCGTCATTGAACGGAACGGATCAGGTTGCTGTCATTGTGCCACGAGTCAAAAGCTTTACCAATCAATATGTCACAAAAGCTGCCTACGTTGATGCCGAGCAGGCTATCAATGACCTCAAGGTCTTGATCTTCGATAATGATGGCGATCTTGTCCACACCCAGGCAGTTGATCCAGACAGCCGCTCTTTCACATTGAACAAATCAATGCTGAATTCTCCTGAGCATAAAGGGAAACTGACGGCAGCGACAGTGGTGATGCTTGCAAATATGAACACGAGCCTCGGCACGCTCAAGAAGGCCAACGGAGAGACCAATATCACATCTCTGGATGATCTGAAGAGTGCTTCCTTTCATATAGCAGAGGCTAAGACCGTTCTCACATCTGTTCCGTCAGAGGGATTCCCGATGATAGGAGGAAAGGTCGTGGATTTAAGTCCCACTTCCTCAACTAGCCCACAGGATGCTGTCGTCGTAGATCTGAAGATCCTCTATGCAAAGATCAATTTCGAAATAAGCGTAGAACCGGACGGAGACAACGAGCGTGTTGATCCTTCGAACACTCAGCAGATGCAGTTTCAGCTGAGTGGATATTCCATTTATAATGTATCCAAAGTCACCTCTCTGGATATCCCTGATAATGCGGGAGAACCGGTTCGTGACATTTTCGGGAATGTACCGGACGAAGACGACATCGCAGATTTCGACGAGTCCACAGCCTCAAGTGAATACGCATATCCTGCTACCGGCAATGGAGCCAAGGTGACTCTGTCCAAAACAGCCACCTTGAACGGCCCTTCCATACCTTTCACATTCTATATGGCCGAAAGCCGTTTTAACCGTAGTGAAGACAATGCGCGTGAAGATCTGATCGGAATCTATCCTGAGGATTGGCTTACTCCGGCTGAGGACGAGGATGTCAAAGGCTGGACGGACCTCTCAGCTGAACAGAAGAAACTCCCGCAGAACAAGCTTAATGGTGTGAAGTATGGCTACGATCATCTCATCCAGCAATATAAGCCGGAAATCGTAGAAAAAGCAAGTAATCCTTATCCCGGGGCTGGTCTGGCTACCTATGTACTGCTCACAGGAACATATAAAGATTACAGAGGCACAAGCTGGACTGTAAATTACAAAGTCTATCTCGGCAAGGACAATGCACAGAATTTCCACGTGGACCGTAATTCCGAATATACCAACTACATCTCGATAAAAGGAATCCGCAACCGTCAGGAAGGATCTTATGGAGAGAATGGAGGAGATGTTTGGATTGACCATCGTGTGAATGTATCCCTCGGCTCCGGTCAAGGTCCGGACAACTGCGTAACCATCACCCGCGAGACACTTCTCGATGCCCACATCGAGGTGAGACCTTTGCGTGTACAATGGTCTGGGACGACTTATGATCGCGTGAACATATACCTTCCGACAGATCCTGAGACTAAACAACTTTTGGATTGGATCGGAATCGAGAAATTCACCCGTGAAAACTGTCAGGACGGTGCAACGTATTGTTTTGTTACCGACCCATCTACCGATGAAAGCTATAGTATCGGAAAAAGAAAATACTTCACGACCGGCTTGATCAATGAACTTCAGACAATGGGAGGTGATCTGGGTGTCAAGACAGACGAAGATGGAAGGAAGTTCCTCGACTTCTATAACGGCCATTGCGCGTGGATATACTTTGATGAGAACACTTCGTCCACATCAAGGGATGCTGTCATCCGCCTTGAATTCTACAAAAATGATAGAATGACAGCGGCAGAGGAATATACTATCCGACAGAATGGCCTCCAGACGATTGAGGGAACGAATTATATCGTGGAGTCTTACGAAGAGTATCTCCACTCGTATGATTCTGAAGATAAGTACAATCTCTCTACCAGTCCTGTGGATTATACACAGCAGGGACTTGCGTGGGGAAAGGTAGAAAAACTATCTACAGACATCATCGTAGCTGCGGCTCCTATACCTGGATTGAGAGGTGAAAGATATGATTACTTCCATCAGGGAGATGTTCCGCCAGGAGATAACTACTACACTTATACTAAAAACTCTTCGGGTAACTGGGATCTTACTCCGGATGCCACTGATAATTTCAGTACTGGACTTTATTTTACAAATAGAACGGCCACAAAGAAATTAATGACTGTGAGGGATATGGCCTCTGTTCCTGATAATGCATACGAATACTGTCTGAGCAAGAACAAGTACAACGAAACTGACAACACATTGGACATACATTGGTATCTTCCTGATGTATACGAGCTTAAGGCCGTATTGGCAGCAAGTCAGTCAGACGGTAACGCAGCAGACTTCGGATCTGATTCGTATTATTGGTCATCGCAGCCATCATTCTCTGGTCAGTTGATTCAGAATTTATCTTGGATTGACGAAGTAGAAGAGAATGCAAGGGCGGTCTCGTCTGAATCTGGTGGCACTGTCAAGGATATATCACGCATTCTTCAGAATCGAATTCGTTGCTTTTACTCCGCAGACGGTATAAGAGGAGTAGATATGAATAACCGTGTGCCGGATGGTCTCGGCGGCAACTACACATTCCTGATGCAGGGTAAGCCTGATAATGGATACTTCCATAATCTGGTTGCTGCAGCTGGAACTGAAGATACGTCGGAAACAGTCATACAGGATTTCGATCATGATGAATGGTATGAGTATCCGAGAGAGGGTAATAGTGATGCTACTACGGAATTTAAGTATACCTCAGTTGTCGATGTGAACAATATTACCAGATCGGGATTTGAAGTTAATCCTACTCTGGTAGAAAATTGGAACGAGGTCGTAATCGATATCCCCATTTATGGAAAATATCAAACGGGATATTATTATACACTTGGAACATATGATGGACTGATTGCTAATGAGCTTAGAAAAATCAACAATATTGAAATTGATTTAGGCTTCTTTGGCTCTATTAATTTGGGTGATTATATAGACTTAGGTATTGAGGCCTATGCACCTATAGAAAATACTGTTAAATCCCAGACCAAGATAATGGAGTCATCCTCTATCAAGGATATGACTCAGATCCCTCTTCCTGAAACGCTCAAGCCATTGAATGATAAGTTGACATTAAGCCTTTCAGCTAATGGCAATACTAAGAGACCGGACTTCGAGTACTATGAGGTAGTAAGTAAGAATACTACGACGTATACGAGAGAATGGGTGCCCCCTGTTTATAACAAGAAGGATTATGAGTTGGCAGCAAAAGACACAACGCTAACCGATAGTGGAGAGGCAACGAATAGCGCTAGTATATCTGCTCTCCTCGGAGGTAGTAAAAATAGAGCAAGACAGAGCGCTTTCAATGATGCCTATTCGGCTGCCAAGCAAAATGCTCTCGCAAAGCTTAGAGATAAATTCAATACTATTAAGTCTAAAGGATGGACCTTTAATGAAGCAGATGTAAAATATACGTCATTGACTTGGGAATCACCAGAACCTGCGGTTAAATATGTTGATAGTTCATCAGGTTCTATTATAAAGACGTATAAAGCCACTTGTACCGTAACATTGACAGCTACGGCAACGCTTTCTAAGCCGGGTTCTGCAACTCGCTATATCCAAGCTTCCGGCACAGGCGACTGGGGAGAACCGAACAAAGGTGTTACAGAAAGGGTCTCTCAGTCAGTACAAACCGATGAGCTCAGAGTATATAGCGGCAACTCGATTACCATTAATTGTACCGATCCGGCGTATGAAATAACCAAGATAAGGGTTTATTTCTCAGGTTCGAACAAGATTGGAAATGAGACCTATAGCCCTCTGTATTATGCTCGTTTTGTAGACGTTGATATACCTGCTGATGATCCTATTCCTGGAGATGAAACCTCTCATCTGTTCGGTATGGAATATAGTGATGCTGACGGATGGCAGCAATGGAGTGGTGCCGGCAGTCAGTCAGTAACCTTGACATTGGCGGACTTTGTACTTACATCAAATGCGGATTGGTTGGATATCATTACAGGTAACTGGGCTACGTATGATTATGAATATCGCAAAGCTTCCCGAAACCTTAACTACTACCTAGTAGTCGACCGTATCGAAGTAAAGTGCACCGAGATTAAAGAACCAGAAGAAGAAAGTACCGAATAAGCATAATCTTTTTCATAAAATATATCTGGAGGGATTGTGTGTGTCAAAAGGGTAATCCCATCATCCCCTCCTCATTCTCCAGGGTCGGCGGTCTCCGCCGTCCAGCCAGACAAGGGATTGTAAGCGTTAAGGTGAGCTTACAATCCCTTGATTGGTCATATGTAAATTAGGGCAGGATATTTCGGCAGCGGTGCGCCCTTAATGTTGATTAGTAAGCCTCCGGTGAACTGCATCTTGTAAGTTTTATAAAGTTATCCCGACTTTGATCTAACTTTATCAAAGTCGGGATATTTCGTTAAAGTCAGTTAACTTTAGACAAAGTCGTTTAACGTTGATTGCAGTCGTTGGAG
>JBGVCR010000075.1:0-7287 GCA_045118995.1 Candidatus Cryptobacteroides sp. | reverse complement strand
GATCTACAATGCTCTGCCTGCCGGGATCAATAAGAAACTGTCGGTATATGAGGGTGCAGGTCACGGAGGCACCGAGTTTCCTTTTTTTGTGGATTGGGGACGATGGGCAGAGGAAACTGTGGGATTTATCTTGTAGAGACTGCACTCTTATTATCAATGAAGAATTTTGTTCTACCAATACAGCCGGTAAGGTGGGTGTATTATCCGTATTACATGACTTTTCCAAGGGGAAAACCGGGAAACGCAAGATCATGGGATGCAGACCAGGCTTGTATCCTTTATTCCATACCCAAGATTTGCCAGCATTCACTTAATGTGAATTACTTTATTCAATATGCATGTAGGTTGTATTATCTGTCAGGTCAGTCAGATGGTATGATAGTGGATGAAGTGTGGGATTTTCATAACCTTTGTAGAAGATCGCAGCCAATTCTTCTCCACCTGTCTCACAGACAAATTCACCATTATCATCAAGCGTTATAAGGTGAAATGTAATCTCCGGAGTGTAATAGTCCTCATAGTAATAATACTCCGAAGAATCCTCTCGTAGAAGTTTTCCAGTCAAATAAGCATTGATATTCGCATGTGAGCAATTTGCCTCTGCCAGAAGAATCATGAAGTTTCCGTACTCAATCTGATCGATGATACAGACTGATTCCGGAGCATTATTAATGTTAGCGAGAAGTTCTTCAGGATGTTCTCTATCACAGATCTTCTCAGTCTTGCCTACATGAACTTCAAGCTTCACAACTCCGCAGAAAGAGTCGAAATCTCCGTCCCCACGTCCTGTAAGAGCTGCAAAATCACATCCGAAATTGGTCAGTCCAAGATTTCTGAGCTGCTCGAGGTCATAGTACGGATAAATTTCCAACTGATGATAGCGATGTTTGACTTCATCTGATACATCAAGTGTGTCTGCCTGATAAGTCAAGTCATCAACAAATCTGACCTTGTCTATGGATTCTGCCTCTGCATAGACTGCAGCTCCAAGCTTCAGCTTTTCCTTGACATCCCCGGCAGGAAACAGACTTGTAAAATAACCCTCAGTTGAACCTGGGACGACCAGATCTTCCACTGCATCTGAAGGAGAAAAGTTCATGGTGATGTCAAACAGATGCCATGAATCCTGTTTCTTGAATAGCGATTCGCAATTTTCATCATTGAACTCGATTATCCTGTGCTGATATCGCTCATCCCATATTTCTTTGGCTCCGTCAGCACATGGATTGTATGGCAGGTCTGATGCGTGATCAAAATAGATTACTCTTTCTCCATTATTGAAATCTGCTCTGATGACAGAATATCTGATAGGCAGGATTTCCTGGCCATAGTAATTCTCCCTTGACTCCTCTACTTTCCAGAGACCGTTATGAGGCTTCAGATATATAGTTTCTGCAGGATCCGCCCAATCTGCTCCGTAAACATTGAGACAGACAGGCATCGAGCTTCGATTGATGGCAGCAATCTCTATAAATTCCTGACTTGCATCATCAAAGCTGCCATAGAATTCTTCGCAGCCGCATAAGAGTGCTGCAGATATGAATATGTATATTAACTTCTTCATTATTCTTCAAATAAATTATCATTGATCCACTCTGAATGTACGACTGAATAGCCACATAAATATCCCGCGCCATTCCTGACATTTGAATATGTGAATGCGGGAGATGACATGCCGGCTTCCAGGAAAGGATTACTATAGCTGTCGAACTGCGCAAACAGGTATCTGTACATCTCCTCTGACAGCTTGAAGAGAGTACATTGTATTTCTGTCTCCTTCACTTCAACTGCCTCGCCATCCCATTGAGGTCTGTAATTAAAGGAAAGGTCGTATACATTATCCTCCTCATCCAAGTCTCTCCATACATATAGGTATTCTCCTTTAAATGAAATCACAATGGGAGTATAAGCCTCCGGCTCAATCTGCAAATCATTATATCCAGACGGAGGAATAATGTCCTGATCATTAACCTCCACGTATTGCAGTTCATCCAGACCTACATACCGTCCTTGGATTCCTTTCCATTTCACCATGGCTCCATACCAGTCATCTGTGGAGGGGTCGTCCTTATAGCTTATCTTGAGATTTCTTTCAGCATTATTGCTCTTGCCCAATTTCAACTCATACTCCGGGAAAGAGTCAGGAATGATAGTACTTGCTACTGCGGTCTCTGTGTCATCGGACTCAAAGACGATCTCGATTTTATCACCACTCTTGAATGCATCTGTTCTTAAAGACAGTTTACTGATACCGGGCTGTAATTCATCACAATCGACTTCAACCCCGTTACATTTGAGTGAGTAATGAGGATTTATGAGTGTGGAATCCGTTGTAGCCAGTTCAGCAAGAGGTACTACCTTGTTGATATCGATAGTCACGAGAGAGTCAGCGCAAATATATGACTTGATGGCGACCATAGGCTGAGCATTCTGGTAGTCAAGGTCAAACGAATACTTGCAGCCTGTCAGGGTTAGAAATGATATGATTATAAGGAGATTTCTCCATTCAGACCTGAAGGTCTTCAGTCGAAATGACATATGCTTCATAGTTATCAGAATTTAAGAGTGTAACTGAAAGACGGGAGGATCGGGATTATTCCGTATCCGGCTCCATAGTATGTCAGACCGATTATATTCTCTTCGGTAAAGTCATAGAACTTTTCGACCTGAGAAGCCAAAGGATTCATACGGCAATATGCGTTGTACAAACTGAGGTTCCATATGCTCTCATTGCCTCTCTTAGTTGTCTTGTGGAAGTTGAATCCTATATCCAGACGGTGATAGTCAGGAACCTTCATGTTATTCGGATATGAATAGAAGGTTTCGACATTTCCTCCGAGTTCGCCATCCCATATACCATGCGACTCACATGTCATCCATCCTCCGCTATGATAGTTCCAGCTTGCATACATCTCGAAGCGCTTTCCGAATCTGCGTGTAGCTGTCAGAGTCAGCTTATGGCGGTTGTCGTTACGGTCCTTATACCATTCAGGATAGAAGTCCGGGAACAATCTCTGGCTCCAGGACAGCGTATAATATGCTTCGACTGAAGTCTTTTCATCTGACCAGGTCAGGCTTGTCTCTGCACCCCATGACCGTCCTTTACCTACAACAAGTGTATCCTCCCAACGAGTGATCGGAGGATATAGGCCCCATCTGCCCCTGAACTCAAGGAGATTTGACATTGTCTTGTAATATCCTTCCGCGCTGAACTTTATATTGTGAGGGAAATTCACATATACACCTCCTGCAACCTGACGGGAGCGACTGGGAGCTATCTTGGGAGTGGAAGGCATCCAGAAGCTTGTGGGAAGCTGGATATATGTCGAGCTTATCAGATGGCTGTTCTGAGACATTTCAGAATAGGATAGCTTCAAGTCTGTGTAGTCACCACATTGGAATCGCAATGCAGCCCTGGGCTCGATGCTATGGTACCATTTGCCGTCTGTAGCTATTGCTGCATATCTGAGTCCGACATTGGCAGTAAACCAGTCTGTCAGGGACATCTCGTCTTCGATATATAGATCTGATTCAAATGACTGCCTTGGTGCCGATTGGCTCTTATCCTCATCATAAGTTACCTCTCCGTTCATCTTTCCATTCTTGACCGAGTAGCTCACCGGATTATAGAAATGATACTTGAGAGTCGTTCCATATCGAATATGATGATTCTCTGTCGGACGATAACCGAAATCTGCCTTCAAGCCTAAATCGGAGGTGCGGGATTTGTTGCCACTCGATGTAAAAAATTCCTCATCACTGATAAGGCTATAATCGTCATGGTCTTTAATTATGGTACGTCCTTCATCGTTCAGTCCGAACATTGAATCATACATTGTATAGTATGCTTTGAGAGATGTCTCATGGTTAGGCGCAAACTTATAGTCCCAGTCAAGGGAAGTGACAAGATTGCCCCACTCTAGACCCCATTGGGTCATATATGTCGAGTGGTAGGTATCATCAGGTTCTCTATCATTACCAGCTATAAGTTTTGCTGCATCACGACCACCATAAATATTCAGAGACAGCTTGTTGTCATCTGAAAACTTATGAGTCACGTTGGCGTTAAGGTCCCAGAATGCATATTTGACTCTGAATTTTGATTCTTCCAGAGAACTGATCAACAAGCATACAGGCTCGGTCAGGACATCCATCCAGCTGCGTCTAAGGCCTATATTGAATGAAGTCTTGTCTTTCCATATCGGACCTTCAAGCTGGAAGCGTCCGTCAAGAAGTCCGATCGAGAATAATCCATGATAGTCGTTGTAGTCTCCTTCGCGTGTTTTCACATCCACAACAGAAGACATTCTGCCACCATACCGCGCTGGAAACCCGCTCTTATAGAAATCCACCGATTCCACAACGTCAGAGTTGAATGAAGAGAAAAGACCCAGAAGATGGCTGATCTGATACATAGGTACTCCATCCATAAGATATAGGTTATCTGCTCCGTCTCCACCACGTACGTACATACCGGACAGCAGTTCGGTTCCCGATGCTACACCGGGAAGCTGCTGCAATGTCTTCAATACATCCGGAGAACTCAAAATGGCAAAGCTGCGCTTGAAGATGCTACCGTCTATCTTCTGCATTCCGGTCTGAGTCCTGTTGATATCCTTGGAAGTGAGTGCTGTAATTATTGCTTCTGGAATGCTGTCTTTCTGTTCCTCAATGAAGATGGTATAGTCCTTGGGCTTCTTTCTCTTATCTGCCTGTGTGAGGACTATATATTTCTTCATCACCTCATAGTCGATGTTTGTGCCGGCGAAGAGTGTCTGCAGGCATTCCTCCAGAAGAGCAGAATGCTCCTTCTTGTTGCCCTTGATGATATCCTTCATCGGCTTGCCTAAATACGGCACATTGATCTCGATGGCGGAGTCATATACGAAATTCACACCCAAAGACTCGTGGATGACCTCCATCTCGGATTTGAGAGTCCTGCTCTGCTGTGCGTGTGCAGGGGCTATGGCAAAGAAGGCCATAGCGAGAGTTGTTGTAATTAATAATAGTACGTGCTTCATTGTCAAGTCGTTTGGGAATCCTATCTCTTAATGATATGCACATCAAGAGCTGACTCTATGAGGCTGATGATAAGGTCAAGGTCTTCTGCGTAGAACTCTCCGCTGAGCTGCTTGTCAAGGTCAGTCGCTGCGAACGACACCTTGTAGTGCTCTGAGAGAGTTTCAAGAACGTCTCTGAGAGGAGTCTTGTCGAAGATGAACGATCCGCGCTGCCATGCTATGGAGTTGACGTCTGGCTCCACTGCAATGACAGGGACATTTTCGTCAGGCGATAGAGTCGCCTGCATGTCCTTTGTCAGGATCACACCTTCATCATCTGAAGACTTTGCAAACAGTACCTTACCTTCTGTCACATAGACTTCCTTGACCGATGAACCGGCATCCACCATGAACTTAGTTCCAAGCACCCTTACGAAAGCACCGTCTGCTGTAATCTCAAACGGTACAGCCTCGTCACGTGCAACCTCAAAGTAAGCCTTTCCTTCAAGCGCTGTGTTTCGAGGGGACTTCTCGCTGTAGGAGAGTTTGGATCCTGGAGCAAGAGTTACCTCAGTGCCGTCAGGAAGGACAAACTCTTTCGCCTGAGCATCAGCCATGAGCTGGATCTGCTGTTCATTGTCACGGAAGAGGAACACACAAAGGATAACTGCAGCTGCTGCCGCTGCTACGCCTGACACCCATGGCAATGCTCTTCTGCGAGGCTTCCGGACGATGCCATGAGCCTCATTGAAGCGCTGCAATGCTTTCTGAGTGTCGAACTTTCCTTCCTGATAGTGTTTCAGGACGAAGTCCATGTGTTTATCCTCAAAGTCTGACATAATTAAGATCTAAGATTCCGTTAATCCGACATTAAGATGGAAGTGTTTTGAAATAGTACTATATGATTTGAAAAATTTATGCAAAAAAGAATGTATAAAGTTTGTGGACACCTTCCTTCAGGACTTTCAAGGCCTTGCTGATCTGGTTCCTTACCGTATTGACGGACAGATTCAGTTCTTCGGCAATCTCCTCATATTTCAGTCCGTCACGCTTGCTCATGATGAAGACCTCACGGCATTTTTCGGGAAGGGAGTCTATCGCAGTCCAGAGCTTGGCCTCAGTCTGTGATCGCTCCTGCGCGTCGTCATCGTCAATGATTCCGTAGGTGTCGTATGGCTTGAGGGATTCAGTAGGAATGCCTTTCTTACGAAGATGGTCCAGACAACGGTTTCGCACCATCATATATAAATAGGACTTGCGGTTCAGTACGTGTGTACCTTCCTGGAGTTTCTCCCAGAGTGCGGCATAGCTATCCTGGACTATGTCTTCAGCCAGGTCGGCATCTTGAAGATAGTGGAGAGCATACAGACATAGAGGCCTGTAGTTGTAGCGGAACAGGTCGTCGAAGTTTATGTTGTTGTCTGGCTGTGGCATGCTCTCTATCTTATTAGAGTCACAAAGATAAAGGATTTTCTTTGAATGTCGTTCATAGGAGTAGGTACGGAATTTGCCTTTACACATCTTGAATAGTTTTTTCATAGGTTAAGTTTTAGGTCATAGGTGTCCTGCGATGAGAATTGCAGGGCATCTTTCTTTAATTATCGCTCAACGATACAACTATCTCCCTGTATTTCCTTGAAACAGGAATAGATGTACCATCCGTAAGTGTGAGCGAATCTGATAAAGTCTCTTGAATCGATTCTTTCCTGACAACAAATGATCTGTGGACTCTTATGAAGTCTTCCCCGAGGAGATTCTCCCACTGGGTGATACCTGTCTTGTTTCTGAATTTGCGTCCATCTGTTGCACACACCCATACTTCTGTATCACGGGATTCGACATACAGGATTTCCGACAGATCGAGGGTCACTTTACGATAATCAGATGTGAATGTCACCGGATGCGGTTCATGCTGAAAACGGGACTTCAGATATCGGGAAAGCACGTAATCCCCTCCTGTCAGCACAATCATTATAAGGGACAGGAAGGCAGGATTTACCAGAAGAGTCGGGAATCCAGAATAGAAAGAAGCCTGAAGGCCATTCATCATGATATGATACCAAATCACCATGAGCATATCAGTCAGAATAACTGCAAGGAGAACAAAAATCAAGTTGAAGATTCCCTTCGTCAGATCAGAAAAAGAGACATGAGGCAGGAGCCACCTCAGGACAAGACATCCCGGAACAAAAGACATACTCACAAACATGGCATCTGAAAAGCAATATCCCAGGCTCATGAGCATGAGAGATATCATCAGAACAGAGGCAGACCAGTATGCGACAGT
>JBGVCR010000074.1:0-4711 GCA_045118995.1 Candidatus Cryptobacteroides sp. | reverse complement strand
TGAAGTATCTGCTCTTTCTTCATTCGAAGGACTGAAGGTTTTCCTTTTCATCTCCTTGCTGAACGGAGGCACTGGCGGCGATTTCCTGCAGGACCTCCGATATTGCACAGCCTTTTCTTGTGCGACGACGTTGAATCGGTCTCCCGACGGGGGCCGATTCCTCTTTCATCTCTTCCTCCATTACTGTTCCATCGTTCCTTTTCCCTATTCCCTGTTCCCTTTCCTGCAATAAGGGTTCAGTGAGTACTCCGTGAGTCTTGTTATATTCGTCGATCACTTGAAGTACCACAGGCAGAGGGATGTTGATGCGGATCGATTTGCGGTTGATCTTCTGATGAATGAGGAACTTCCGGATTACAAGGTAGTCCTTGCCATTATAGGTTGTCCGTATGAGCATCCCGTTTTCCACAAGCATATCAATCCATTCGGAGATTGTGGAGATTCCAATATCTTCGTATGGAAATATGTGGGATTTCATCAGAACGGGATTCGCCAGCAATACGCCGTTATCGTCTGCGAAATTCCACGTGCCGATGAAAAGAAGACGGGCATATACCGGAAGTTCAGCCAGTTTCTCATCTTCCCAGAACTCCGGCTTGATTGTCCTGATTCTTGCCATTGTCCTATTTCCTGTAAGTTACACGCTGCGTGTTCTCGTTCGCCAGTTCCAATGCCAGGTCTGCATCGACCACGATCTTGCGACCTACCTGACTGATTGCCGGACGGATCCATTCGCTGTTCTTGATTCTCCACGCTGTGGTCGTGCTGCAGCCGAAGAGGGTCTTTATCCCTTCGAGGCCATAGACCAGGTTCTTCTGCTTCGTCGTCACCTCCTTCGTTTCCTGCCTCGACTTCATTTCAAGGTATTCCTCCACTGTCATCTGCACTGTCACCATCGCATTGCTTCCACATTCATTTCTTCCCATAACCACAAATTTCAACGTGTTTTACATAATAAAAGCCATGTCAATCCGAGAACTGACATGGCAAATTAAACTCGTTGTTTTGGAAGCTACAAATTTTACAGGTTTTTAGCCCAGTTTTCACTGTTTCAGTCTGAAAATCTATGAAATTTCAGACTTGGACAACATAAAAAACACTCGCATCTCGGCGGAAAGTGTCTTAATCAGTTAGATTCCGCCGAGATGCTAACTATTTTTATAAAAATAAAGCATCTGCATGTATGATTTTCTGAAACTCATCAGAGTAGTCATTCCTATGCACTTCGCTCGCTGAAATCAGTATCAGATGAATTGCCTGATCAGGTTTAAGTTCCTCTATAAATCGAGCGCGCTTATTCTGGATATTCTCGTTATACTCTGCACTTATAGTGAATTTCTCTTTGGTATATTTGATTTCACAAAGGTCAATCACATTATCGTTACGTTCAATAACCAAGTCTATTTGTGCGCCTTTCATATTTGAGTCGATAGATTCACTCTTCCAAGAACACACGTTGCTGATGATGCCCTCAATGCCAAGTGCTGCTTTAATCTGTGCAACATGGTGAAGACATACTCTTTCGAAAGCAAGGCCACACCAGTTATAATACAATGGGGTTCCCTGATTGTGTGACCAAAAATGTTCATCATTCCTCTCATTATTCTGCATAAACTTAAAGTAGAAGAGAGTGAACGGATCCATCAACTGGTAAATTGCATTCTTCTTCTTAAAACCGATATGGTTATACTTTCTTATGAACCCACAGTACTCCAGATCTTCGAGCATTGTACTGACATTACCGTTATCTGGTACACCAGCTGCAGAAATTATTTCATCGCGGGACAGGCCTACGCGTTTGGTTCCAAGAGCGCCTATAATCTTGATATATGGGTCTGGATTTCTAAACAATGAAGCATACAGGTCATCATATTCATTATGAAGGTCTCCATCAGGATTAAAGAACATATCATCGATATTCTGTGCAAGACTCTTGCCCCTGTCAATAAATGTCCAATAGAATGGAACTCCACCCATAATCATATAGGATTCCAGAATCTGACGTCTGCTCATGCCTAATTTGAAAGCCTCAGCATATTCCTCGCATTCCTTGAGTGTAAATGACTTGATATTGATTTTAGTGGTTACGCGACCTCTCAGACCCCCGTGATTTTTAATCAGTTTATTTATGATCCATGAAGTTGCTGAACCGCATACTATGAGCAGGATATCTTTTCTTCCTGACGCCCAGCCGTTCCAGAAATTTTCAAGAGCGGCAATGAAACCTGAATGAAGGGTATCCATCCAAGGCATTTCATCTATAAAGATCACCTTCTTGGAGGAGCAATCCTCTTTGATAAGATCTTTGAGTTGATCAAAAGCTTCAATCCACGTTTTAGGCAATGCTACTTTTCTGCCAGCATTCTTGAGTGAAGACTGCCAAGCCTTGAGTTGCTTTTTCATCGGTGAATTTGCGAGTCCCGCATGCTCGAATGTAAATGTATAGTTAAAGGTTTCCCTTACGAAGAATGTCTTGCCAACTCTTCGACGTCCATATACGGTTACAAACTGAGAATATTCTGATTCATATGCTTTAATCAGTTTCTCTTTTTCCGCTATTCTACCTATCATCATAACTGCTTCGTTTTGCACAAAAATAACAAAAAATGTTCGCAACTCAGCGGAATCTATCAAATTTTTACACTTTCCGCCGAGATGCAGGCATTTTAGGCATTCTTAACCATCGCAATCAACGCCTTCAACTGCTCCGGAGCGAGGTCTTTCAATTCCTCCATGATGTCCGGCTCGTCATTCAGTTTCAGGAGTTTTGAGTTAAAGGCCATCTGCTGGGAGAGAGGATATGCATCAATGTAGCGGTTGGTTATGTTGTTGTCCACTGCGTGGCCCATACTCTCTGAGATGTAGTTGTGTGGCACTCCGGCGTGTGTAAGGTTAGTGGCAAAGGAATGTCGGCACCAGGTTCCGCTTGGTTGAACAGACCAACCAAGGCTCTCAACCAGGCGACGGACACGCTTCTTAATGTTCTGGTTTTCCATTGCTACACGTCTCTTCTTTTGCTCTGGAGTCTGAGCATCACCGTATATTTCAGGGAAGACCAAAGTTCCTTTTACCGGAGGTGCTGCAATCTCATCTAGAATGACCTGTAATGCAGGAATAATCGGAATCACGACTTCAACCTCAGACCTTTCTTCTGTCTTCTGGCGAATAAATTGGAACGACTGTCGTCCGCTTATAAAATAATGTTCGTTATATGTAAGATGGGCGGCATCTGCCAAATTGAATCCATTACATAGATATTGAGCCAGGAAGAGACCAAGAGAGTAATGAGCATTATCACGCCAGTCTGAGTCCCATTCTTCCGGGTATCGTTTCTCAACGAAACAATTATACAGTTCCGTCATCTGATCAACTGTCAGATAGTACTTCTTACGGGTATTACCTTTGGGGATTGAAACCTTGTCATCGTCCTTGCCGAAAGGATAGTCAGAGTGGAGTACATATCCAAGTTTCTCGCAGGCATACCAGATGACACGACATGCACGCAGATATATTCCAACCGTAGTCTTAGATATCCCATCAGCAATCAAGCCATCGCTCCATTTCTGAATATCTGCAGCAGTAACCCGGAAACCTTTTACCTCTCCGAGATACTTGACAAATGAATTCTTGGCACCTCGGTAATTCGCTGCTGTACCCAAGGATTTCTTCTGACATTCAGCATCCCAGACTTTAAGGAAACTGATATCATCCCCGACGCCAGTTATCATAGTCTTAATTGCAGGTATGGTCAATCGCTTGGAACGGCTTAATGATTCCACCATACTATAATACTTATCAAACTCTGCCTCAAGTTTGAGTTTGATATCATACGGCCTATCTCCGACAAAATTTGTCGGGACTCGTCCTCTTCCGGTAGCTTTGCAGACATTCACAAACTCGTCACCTGTAAGTTTCATATCCAGATGATAATACCACTTCTTGCCTTGTTGATGGAAGCAGATAGCAACTGGAAGCTTACCTTCACGGGAAGCATGACGGGTATCCAAAGTCACACGAATAAAGCAATCACCGACTTTTTGTGACTTCAAAACCGGAAATCGGGAACTTTCATTACCTTTGTTCAATTCAATATCTTTCATAAATCCCACCTCCAACAACTTCTATTCCACTTTTTACGGAACCCACAGGGGAACTTTAAGGGAACTTGAAATTATTTATTTACTCGTTTTCACGAGTTTTCAAATTTTCCATAAAGATATTAAATAATTGATTTACAGCAATATATTATTAAGACAACCTTCACAAATTCCTCCCGGGAGTGATTCATAATCATGAGGTCCGCAGTTCAATCCTGCGTCCCGCTACAAGAAAGCACAGCACATCGCTGCGCTTTTTTTGTATATATTGACATCCCCGCGAAGCGGTCTGGATGTTGGTTCAGGGACATGTGAGCTTGCTCACAAATGAACCTGAAGCAACTGACAGAAAACGAACGAAGTGAGTGGATGTCAATATGTTACCGAAAAGAAAATCAGAGTATCCTCCGCTTTCTTGGGTACCATGCGACCGGACCGAAAGGATTAGAAGGAGCCGCGAAGCGGCGACTGATGGCAAATTAAACAGGTTGTTTCCGAAGCGCAAAATTTTACGAGTATTTTGCCGAGTTTACGAATTTTCAGTCTGAAAACTTATGAAATATCAGACTTGTGACAATTTATTCCAGACTTGTGACAAGACCTATGACAAAACA
>JBGVCR010000073.1:0-104685 GCA_045118995.1 Candidatus Cryptobacteroides sp. | reverse complement strand
ATTTTCATCTTTTTTAACACTTTTTTTGGCTTTGTTCTATGCCGTCTGCGAGGTGCTGTAAAGCTACCCGAAAACGGGCTATTGTATACGTAAGTAATTGAAAACTATATAATTGTTAAATTTTTAACGAAGTATTGTTATGAAAAGTCTGATTCCGTTGGCCCTGGCTGCATTTCTGTTTCCGGGCCTTGTTATCGCCCAGAACAAGACGTTCGACAATTCTCCTCTTCCGAGCCTCGACCTTGGCCGTTATCTGGGTGTCTGGTATGAAATCGCCCGATTCGATCACAGCTTCGAGCGGGATATGGACAATGTTACCGCCGAATATCTTTTAAGAGATGACGGAAAGATAGATGTGATAAATTCCGGATGGAAAAACGGTAAGTACAAAGTCGCGGACGGCAAGGCTCGTCAGCCTGATCCTAAGGCCAATCCTGCTCATCTGGAGGTGTCTTTCTTCCTGTTTTTCTACAGTCCTTATAATGTTATGATGATCGATGAGGACTATCAGGTGGCTTTGGTGGGAAGCGGCAGTCCGAATTACCTCTGGATCCTGTCCCGCACTCCGGCTATGGATACAGATGTCCTGAATGCAGTCCTTGAGGAAGCATCTGACAGAGGGTATGACATCTCGAAGCTGATCTGGGTGGATCAGGATATGAACAAGGCTACTGTCTTGTGAATGTGTGGTTGAGGAACAGTCCCCGGGAAGCGGCTACGGGTTTTTCCGGGGCGTATTTTCCTTCTGTCTCCAACTCCGGCATAAAGCTCTTTGACACATAGTCGATGACATAGAAGTCAAGGGAATCCGTATTGTCAGGGAAGAATCTCAAGCCGATAAGCGATTCCTTGTCTTCACTTTCCGAGTCTGCAGAGAAAAATCTGTTGGTATCGTCCAGCCAGAAGGTCTGAAGGTCTGCTGACTTGCCTTCCCCAAGGTCAAGGACGAGTCTGCCTCCTTTTCTGATACCGCATTTTCCATTGAAATAATTCTTGAACTCAGATTTGATGGATGGTGTGAAATCTGCTTCGCTCAAATCGAATGTGAGACGGTCTCTATCGTTGAACTTAGGGAAAAACTCCATGCCAGTGTATTGATTCTTCCAATACTCTTCCATATATAAAGAGTCGGTCACAAGTGAATCTGCATCCCAGGTTCCGTCCAGATGTCTCCAAAGAGTGTCCAGCAGGCTTATCTCCATTTCGCCGACTTCGCCCGCACCGTATTTTTCACCGAAAGCGATGTTCAGTACGATCTTGTCCTTGCCATCCTCAGGATGTGGAGTCAGCGACTTGATCTTAAGGCTTCCCTGGCTTTGACCGTTCTTTATTACAAATCTTGTACTGTCAGCAAAATAGAAATCGACTCCTTCTTCAGCTGTACTCTTTTCCATATTGACGCTCAGAGATATTTCCGCATCTCTTGTCAGAGCCTTGGCCTTGCCGTTTTTGTCAAGTGCCTGGAATACGATGCCAAGAGAATCAGTCATCATCTGATAATTCTTTGAAAATGAGAAGAATGCAAGTTTGTCCTGAAGGGTGTATTCTGATGTGAGATATTTTCCGGCAGCATATCCTTCGGGCACATCCACGCTGAGGCTCAACGTGCGGCCTGTTCCCAGTTTCAATGTAGTCACTACTATGGAATCGACAGGATTCTCGCCTCCGAATACGAATCTGTCACCGGAAATGGTGTAGTCTGTGCCCATTTCGGCTGTTCCTCCGATTGTCACCGGAATCACTCTTTCCGTACTGTCGGTGATATTGGCATATGCCAGCCTGAATACGGCGGTTTCTTCGCTCACCTGCGGTGAGGCTCCGAAAAATGAGATTGCCGGTTCCAGGGGAAGTTCTTTCTGACAGGAAACAATCGCTGCTGCAAGGGCCAATATATATATGATTCTTTTCATTCTTTCTTAAAAATTAACCTACAAATATAAGGATTTGTTGCGATTAATATGCTGATTTGGCGCGCATATGGGAGAAAAAGTGATATATTTGCATTGACAGCAAAAACAAGGATATGAAACTTTCGGAACTCAGGACGGGGGAGCGTGGCGTGGTCGTTAAGGTCAATGGTCACGGAAGCTTTCGTAAAAGGATAATAGAAATGGGATTCGTGAAGGGCAGCAAGGTGAAGGTCATCCTCAATGCCCCTCTCAGGGATCCTATCGAGTATGAAATCATAGGATATAAGATATCACTTCGCCGTGAGGAAGCGGCCAAGATCGAGGTTATCAGTGAGACTGAGGCAAAGGAGCTCCTGTCTGCTCGCGAGGCCCTGCCGGCATTGGAGGCCGGTGACGAGACCTGGCTTGAAAGGGAGATGGGAACATTGGCCGAAGAGCGCCGCAAGGTGATAAAGGTCGCCTTGGTGGGAAATCCCAATTGCGGAAAGACCTCTCTTTTCAATATCGCCTCCGGAAGCCATGAGCATGTGGGCAATTACAGCGGTGTCACCGTGGATGCCAAGGAGGGCGTGTTCGAGTACGGAGGATATCATTTCAATCTTGTCGATCTTCCCGGTACCTATTCTCTGTCAGCATATAGCCCTGAGGAACTTTATGTCCGCAGGAATCTTGTGGATGACATGCCTGATGTGGTGGTCAATGTCGTGGATTCTTCGAATCTTCACAGAAATCTTTATCTGACCACTCAGCTTATAGATATGAATCTCAGAGTAGTGATGGCTCTGAATATGTATGACGAACTTGAGGCTCGTGGCGATAAGCTGGATATCAGACAGTTAGGCTATCTTCTCGGTATGCCTGTGGTTCCGACTGTCAGCAGGACAGGCGAGGGTATTGATGACTTGTTTGACACTGTCATTCAGATTTATGAGAAGTCAGATCCGCATCTTGCCCGACATATACATATCAATCACGGTGCAGAGCTCGAGCAGAGCATCGACCGCATAAAGCATCTCCTTCAGAAAGACACGGACATCCGTCTGAAATATTCCACACGTTATCTTGCTATCAAGTATCTCGAAAACGACAAGGAAATCGAGAAAGTCGTGGAGGCCTTGCCTGGACGAGATGAGATAATTGCTGCAAGATACGAGGAACATAAGCGTATCGAGAGTCTGCTTAACTCAAGTACCGAATCCGCTTTGGTGGATGCCAAGTATGCCTTTGTCGAAGGTGCTCTGGCTGAAACTTATGTTCAGGGTCATAAGAAAAGGCATACCCTGACGGACAAGATCGACGGAGTGGTCACAAACCGCTGGCTGGCATTCCCGATATTCTTCTTCTTGCTCTACATTGTCTTTGAGGGCACTTTTGTCATAGGAGAATATCCTATGCAGTGGATAGAGTGGCTTGTGGAGAAGTTCGGAGCCTTCGTGGCTATGACAATGAGTGACGGGTGGCTGAAGGATATGGTCGTGGACGGAGTTATCGGCGGCGTGGGAAGCGTGTTGGTCTTCCTCCCGAATATACTCCTGCTCTATATGTTCATATCCCTCCTGGAAGATTCCGGATATATGGCCCGTGCCGCATTCATCATGGACAGGCTCATGCATAAGATCGGCCTGCACGGCAAGTCTTTCATACCTATGATAATGGGATTCGGCTGCAATGTGCCGGCGATAATGGCCACAAGGACCATCGAAAGCAGAAAGAGCCGTCTTATCACGATGCTGATCATTCCATTGATGTCCTGTGCCGGACGAATGCCGGTCTATGTGCTTATTGCCGGAGCATTTTTCCCGAAGAATGCCTCTCTGGTGGTTCTTGGACTCTATGCTCTGGGAATTCTTCTGGCTGTCATTGCCGCCAAGGTGATGAGCCTTTTCTTCAAGGAAGATGACCTTCCTTTCGTTATGGAACTTCCTCCATACAGGGTTCCGACAGGAAAATCGGTGTTCAGACATACATGGGAAAAGGGACGTCAGTATCTCCAGAAGATGAGCGGCATCATATTGATCTGTTCCCTTATTATCTGGTTCCTCGGCTATTTTCCTAATCATGATGCATACAGTACTCCGCAGGAGCAGCAGGAGCATTCATTCATCGGATATGTCGGCAAGGCAATGGAACCTGCACTCGAACCTCTGGGCTTTGACTGGAGAATGGGAGTGGGAATTGTAGCGGGAGTCGGAGCCAAAGAGCTTGTAGTCAGTACTCTGGGCGTCATGTACGCAGATGATCAGCCGGTGGAGTCTCCTGATATTGATCTGCCTGTCAATTCGAATCCAGACGAGACATCTGCAGAAGAACCTTCCGGGGATACCCGGCTTCAGAAGGCGCTTGTCAAGTCAGTCACACCTGCCGGTGCATTGGCCTATATGGTCTTCATTCTGCTCTATTTCCCTTGCATCGCCACATTCGTTGCCATAAAGAACGAGAGCGGCGGCTGGAAATGGGCATTGATCACAGCTGTCTATACGATTGTCCTTGCCTGGGTGGCGGCATTCATCACCTTCCAGGTGGCGTCGCTCTTTATGTGATACCTGTAATCGGATGATTCAGAAGTGGTGGCGCTCAATGTGTTGAGTGCCAGCGATTTACGAGTATTTGCGCGGAAGGCGCAGCAGAATGGCCAATAGCGCACAGGTTCCCATTACGAAAGGGTAGTACAGGTGGCTGATGATGGTGATGGTCGAGATTCCGGCCAGTCCTGCGGCCATCAGCAGCTGTGCTCCGTAAGGGATGAATCCCTGGATGAGGCAGGAGAAAGTGTCCAGGATGCTCGCTGTCTTGCGTGGGTCCAGCTTGAAGCGGCGGGTGATATCCTTGGCGATGCGGCCAGTGGTGATGATGGCAATGGTGTTGTTCGCTGTGCACAGGTTGGCAAGGCTGACAAGTCCGGCAATGCTTAGTTCTGCCCCGCGCTTTCCCTTGATGCTTCTGGTCAATCCTTTGACAATGAAGTCAATACCGCCGTTTTCCCTGATTACTTCCAGCATACCTCCGGCGAGCATTGTCACGATGATGAGATCTCCCATTCCGCTGATGCCGCCTCCGATGGATTCAAGGAATTCCGACCAGTCGAGGCTGCCTCCGGAGATACCTATGACGCCATTTACGGCAAGACCGATGGTGAGTACCGCAGCCACATTCATTCCTGAAATGGCAAGGGCGATGACCAATATATAAGGTATAAGCTTGATCCATTCAATAGGCCCAGCGGCGGGAGTTATATCTACTGCCATACCCATGAAGATATAAATGACAGTGACTATTACAGCTGCCGGGCCGACTATTCTGATGTTTGTCTTGAATTTGTCTGCCATTGTCACCCCCTGGGTCCTTGTAGCGGCGATGGTCGTGTCGGAGATGAATGAGAGGTTGTCCCCGAAGAAGGCTCCTCCTACAATGATGGCTGTAATAAAAGCCGGACTGGAGACGATTCCGGAGCAGCCTCCGGTGCCAAGTTCCTCGGCTATACCGGCGGCCACAGGCACGAGGGCCACGATTGTTCCGACGCTGGTGCCTATTGACATTGAAATGAAACAGGCGGCAAGAAAAAGGCCTGCGAACAGCAGCTTTCCCGGTAATATCCTCAGAGCGAGATTGACCGTGGCATCGATTGCCCCTATTTCCTTGGCTGTGGCGGCAAAAGCTCCGGCCAATACGAATATCCATATCATCAGGAGCACATTCTTGTTTCCGGCCCCTTCGGAGAATATTGCGATCCTTTGTTCCAATGTCTTTCCTCTGCAGATGAGAATGGCGTACATTGACGCGAGCAGGAATGCTGCCGATATGGGGATCCTGTAAAAGTCATTTACAATGATGGAAGAGACAAGATACACTCCGAGAAACACGAAGAGGGGACTCAGAGCCAGCCAGCCGCCCATGGGCCTGGTGTCATATTCCTCCCATCTGGTGCGTACTCCCTGAAAGAGTTCCTTTATATATTTATCTGGAATGATTCCCATGTTAATTCTTTTTAGCGGGTGCAAAGATACATAAAATAGGATTATCTTTGCAGGGATCTCTCGACTTCGCTCGAGATGACAAAAGGGTGCTCGAGATGACAAAAGGGAGCTTGAGATGACTAAGCGGTGATTTTTATGGCAAAGGGTAATAAGGAATTCAGACTGGAGGTGCCGGGAGGAGAAAATCTAGTTCTTCTCCATACTTGCTGCGCGCCTTGTTCTTCGGCAATAATCGAATGTATGATGAACAGCGGGATAAAACCTGTGATATATTACTGCAATCCGAATATTTACCCTCGCAAGGAATATGAAATACGAAAGAATGAGTGTACCAGATATGCTCAGGCCTTAGGGCTGGAGATAGTGGATGCTGATTATGACCATGAGAACTGGCTGCGCGAGGTGGCTGGTATGGAAAATGAGCCGGAAAGGGGAGGAAGATGCCTCAAGTGTTTCAAGCTCAGGCTTCTGCGTACGGCTCAATTTGCAGCGCAGCGTGGTATAAAGGTCATCACTACTACTCTCGCATCTTCCCGCTGGAAGTCTCTTGACCAGATCAATGAAGCCGGCCGTTGGGCTTGTGCCGAAATCCCACCAGATGACGGAGTCATATGGTGGGATCAGAACTGGCGTAAAGGTGGCCTTCAGGAGAGGCGTCTGCAGATCCTGAAGGAGTATGATTTCTATAATCAGCTTTACTGCGGCTGTGAATTCAGTATCAGAAAAGATGATCAGAATAAAGGAGAATAATCCTCTGATTTGACTACGGTGATACAGTTTTCGCTGACAGAAGCCGGAATCTCTTCTCTTGTGTAAGTGTGATTTTCTTCCGTTCCTGAGGCCTTTGGAGAAAGAGTCAGTGTCTTTCCGTCACCGCTTATCGCTACATCATATTCGCTTCCCCACGCTTGTGAGTCATTATATTTTCCGCTGAGGACTGCTGACTCTTCGTCGATCTGCCAACTGCCTTTATACAGATGGTATGCACCGTCACCGATTTTCTGGTAAAGTTCGAATTTCTTGTTTTCAGTGAGGCCAAGATATATGTCTGCTCCAAAAGAGGCATCTGTATAATGCCATTCTCCTATAATTGCTTCTGCGAGAGTCTTTTCCGGCTGCACAGATGGTCCCGGTTCCGGTCCTGGGGTCGGTGAAGGTTTGTCGCAGCACACAAAGCACATAAGTGCCATTACGGTATATAGTATCTTTTTCATATTGATTCGTTTTTTTAGAGCCATCCTCCGTTTCCAGCGACGTAAGGTCTTGATGCTATTGAGATTTCTTTCGAGAATTCCATACCTCCGATGGAGTCACCTCCGCCGAGTTTGTCACCTCCGGCGATGGCCTTGACTGAAATCTTTCCTGAGCCTACCTTGGTACATGTTATTTTCATTATGCCTTTTTCGATGGCAGGTTCATTGGTTATGCCCAAAGATGAGGCTCCTTTGACATCTATCTCGAGATAAGTAAGGTCAGCGGCGTGTCCTCCCATATAGTCCTTGAGGTCTACTTCGATTTCTTCTCCGACCTTGGACAGGATGGATGGCGTACCTTCGATCTGCATGAGGAACCTCCAGGCATCTACTGAACCTGTTCCCATATTGCCTTTATATTCATCAAGGTTCAGGAGGCGGTTCTCTCCGGTGATGTCTTTGGACTGTTTTGTTCCGCTGAGGCGTGAATTCATGTCATTGGTCGAACTCAGAAGCATTGAAACGAACTGCTCGCGTGTGAATTTCTTGCCAAGCTTCATTGCATATGACATACCCAGAGCAGCAACTCCTGAAACATGAGGACAGGCCTGTGATGTTCCCTGCATATATCCGTACTGGGTGTTGCTGTTGTGCGGCATTGTTCCCGAAAGACCGTTAGGGATGGTAGAAAGAATCATTGTGCGTGTGGATGGAGAGGCCGGGTTGGCATAATAGTCACCTCCCGGAGCTGCGATATTTGTACCTGGGCCGAAGTTGGTGTATGATGTCGGCAGATAATCAGGTGCGAAAGCCGCTACGCCAATGACATCCTTCAAAGCTCCCGGATATCCTGATACATTCTTGCCATTGTTTCCGGTCGAGAATACGATGATGTTGCCACCCACAGCCGGGCAATTGGCGTTTGCAGGGTCGATGAAGTATTGGATTGCATCGTATTCTACTCCGGCCTGAGCTTTATAAAGGTTGTCTGAGTCATAGTAGAATGTGTCGCCGGCTGGAGAACCGAATGAGCATGATGCAATGCTTGCTCCGTTGTCGGCCGCGTAAATGAGGGCATTTGCAATGGTCTCGACTGTCGGATTCTTGCTTCCCTGGAAGATCTGGCAGGACATGAGTCTCACTCCATCGTTGTTTCCTGTACCTCCGGCAATACCTGATATGCCTTTGCCATTGTTGTTCTCCGCACCGATGATGCCGGCCACGTGTGTACCGTGTCCTGGTGCGCCTTCTCCTTGTGAGATTGCATCGATGCTTCCGGAGTTCTTGATGAAATTGAATCCGTTTCTGTCATCGATGAATCCGTTTCCGTCATCATCCATGCCTCTTTCTCCATTCTTCTCTGCTTCATTAACCCACATACAGTCCTTTAGGTCCTCGTGGATAGTGCTTATTCCGCTGTCGACAATCGCTACGATGATGTCGGGACTTCCCGCACAGATGGTCCATGCATCCTTTACGGCAATGTCAGCTCCGGCAACGGCTGTGGAAGCGATACTTCCGTCATTGTGCAGGTTCCATTGCTCGTCGAAGAACGGGTCGTCGAATGAGGTGCCGCCGTTTCCGCTTCGGGTCATGACTCCTTCGTATGGCATCATCTCGGATCTCTCCTGCTTCACTTCAGTATTGAACTGGATCTTTCTTACCGCATCAAGTTCTGCAAGCCTTTCTGCTGCATCCGAAGCTGTAAGATTTTCGTCAAAGGTCACCTTGTACCATCTATGCAGATTGTGTCTGACTGCTGACTCGGTGGTGGCGTTTTTGAAAACAGGTTCGAAAGACAGACTCTTATCCGGCTGAGCGGCGGATATCGCATCAATAGTACCGTCAATGAAGATCAGTACAGATGATGCGGCGCCAGACTCTGTGACGTTTCCGACAAGTTTGGATGCCAGGGCCTCTTTACCTGTTGTTTCCGCTCTGTTGTTCAGTGAGTCTTCCTTGAGGCAGGAAGTGCTGAGCGCTGCCAGAGCAAGAAGAATTATAAACGGTCGTCTCATATTGTAATGATTTTTAAATATTTTATTCGGTTATGATTGTCAATCGTGTCTTTTTCACTCCCTTTCCGGTGACTTCCACGGTGATTTCTCCTGGTTGTGACGAGCTCTGGACAAGAACAGTGAGCTGTCCGCTGAAAAGATGCATCTGAGGCTGCTGGAATGATTCCAGGCAAGTAGGATCGCCGTTTGCGATTGCCTTGAAGCTGCCATCTCCGCTCACCTTTACCTTCATAAGCCTGTTGTCTGCAGGTACAGGATTGCCGTCCTTGTCCGTGAGGCTTACATTGATGTAGCAGAGGTCCTCTCCGTCTGCCTTCAGCACTTTCCTGTCAGGCGTCAGCTTTATTGAGGCCGCCTTTCCTGCAGTACGGATCGTTTTTTCTGCAACAGCTTGTCCCTCAGAGTCATATGCGATGACTTCTATCTCGCCTGGCTGATAGATCACATCGTCCCACATCAGACGGAAGCGTTTCATAGCATCCTCTCCCAGACATGGGGTCTTGCCATCCGACTCGGCGAAAGTCCTGATGCCCTGTGATACTCCGTTCACGAAAAGCTCCGCTGAAGGATAGGACGTGTACACGAATACAGGTGTGACCTGTCCTTCACGTCCTTCCCAATTCCAATGAGGCAGGATATGAAGCGTTTCATCATTCTTGTTCCACTGGCTTCTATAGAGGTAGAAGCGGTCTTTAGGAATGTATGCCAGATCTACGATTCCGAAAACTGACGAGTGGTTCGGCCAGGCATCGGTGTCGTATGGAGAAGGTTCTCCAAGATAGTCAAAGCCAGTCCATACAAACTGTCCGATACACCATGAGTAGTCCTCATCTGCCGCAAAGTCGTTGTCCGGAATGTTCGACCACCAGCAGTATTCGGTGTCGTATGAAGATGACTGATGGTCTTCGTGCATTATGGCTGCTCCGAGCTTGGCAGGGAAGTGATATACTCCGCGCGAGCTTACTGTGGATGCAGTCTCGCTGCCGAGGATGATTTTCTGCGACAGCAGCTCGTATGCCGGGATGTATCTGTCCACTTTGTAATTGAATCCCACTATGTCAAGCTGTTCTGCAAAACCATTGAGGATCACTGAGTTGTATTGGTCCATTCCGCAGGTTACCGGCCTTGTCGGATCCTCGCGATGGCACAGTCCCTGAAGCCAGGCAGCCACCTCGACTCCCTCCTGTTTCCATTGTGAAGGCACTTCGTTTCCGATGCTCCACATCACTACGGAAGGATTGTTGCGGAAATGATGCAGCATATTGATCATATCTCTTTCCGCCCATATACGTCCGTCTCCGCTGTCCTGGTTAAAGAATCTGTGGTAGCCGTTTTCGCATTTGGCAATGTCCCATTCGTCGAAATTCTCGCACATCACCATGAAGCCCATTTCGTCGCAGAGTTCGATGAGTTCCTCTGCCGGCATGTTGTGCGAGGTGCGGATCGCGTCGCATCCCATATCCTTCAGAATCGTGAGCTGACGACGGATGGCGGCTTTGTTTACTGCGGCTCCGAGAGGACCGAGGTCGTGATGAAGGCAGACTCCGCGGAACTTACGGCTTTCGCCGTTGAGGAAGAATCCTTTTCCCGGAACAATCCCGATGCTTCTGAATCCGAATCGCGTCCGTTTTGTGTCCTGCAGCTGAGTACCGTGTGTGATGGTGACAGCCGGCCTGTCCATATTCCAGTCGGTGTCAATGGAGCCGCCCAGATAAATCTCAGTGCATGCCTGATACAGGTGCGGATCCTCTGGAGACCATAGCAGAGGGTCGTTGACAATGATGTTCTGCTCGATTTCTCCATTGAAAAGAGGCCTTGTGTCTGTTGACAGGGCTATTACATTCATGTCTTCAATGTCAATGATCTTCGTCCTGACAGTGATGACACTTCCGTTTTCCACTCCCTCGACCTTAGTCTTTATATTGACGGTAGCATAGTCTTTTTCAATGTGTGGCGTGGTGATATAGGTGCCCCAGACGGGGATGTGGACTTGTGGAAGGGTTATATGACGGACCTTTCTGTAAAGTCCTGCGCCAGGATACCAGCGTGAAGACTGAGGACGGTTCTCCAGAAGTACTGTCACTTCATTGGCGCCCACCTTCAGGTCTGCTGTTATATCGCAATGGAATGAATTGTATCCGTATGGCCAGAAGCAGACTTTTGTCCCGTTGACAAGCACTTGCGCCTCGCTCATCGCTCCGTCGAACATAAGGATATGGCGGCGGCCGTCAAGTTCCCCCTCGCTGATTTCCAGAGTGCGCCTGTATCCTCCCTTGCCCATGTATGGAAGACCTCCTGTGCGTCCGGTCTTTTCTGTGGCAATATCCTCTCCGTTCTGCACCACAGCTACTGTCTGAAGGTCATTGGCTTTGTCAAAAGGACCGTAAATTGCCCAGTCGTGAGGTACGGAAACCCTCTCCCAGCCTTCTGTGGCCTCGATGTCGTGTCCTTTGCGGAACTCCCAGTCTTTCAATATGCTTTCGCTTCGCTGGGATTGGCCGTAAGAGGTCAAGGTCACGGCCAATATCGTCAGCATGGTCAGAATATGCTTCATCATGTTTCTTCACATTTTGTCAATCTTACAAATGTAGCAAATTTTTAGTAATTTTGTCAGAGATTTGTTTGTGGCTATGAAAAGATTCGCGTTTTATTTGTGTTGTTTGTTTGCGGTTTCCTGCACCTGCGGCAATGAGAGTGTTTACCAGCAGCATCTCATACGTATAGATGAAGCATTGGAGCGTGCTGACGAGTATGTCAATATGAAGCAGCAGAAGATAAGTACGATCGAGAATATGCTGAATTCGCGCGGGGTCACTCCGCTCCAGCAGTATCATATATACAGACAGCTTTTCATTGAATATCAGCCGTTTCAGTTTGATAAGGCAAAGGAAACCCTTGAACGTCAGCTCGTCATTGCAAAGCAGATCGCAAGCGACTCGCTTCAGCATTGTACCATGCTGGATATGGCCATGCTCCATACTACTGCCGGTTTTTATCTTGAAGCCGATGAGATCTTTGCCCAGATAGATACAGCCTCTCTTACTCTGGATCAGAAGGTGTACTGGTATGATGCCCGTCAGAAATTTCTGCATGATTACCAGGAATACGTGACCACTTCCAGTATCGAAGTTCCGGATGCTTCGCAGATTACCCGTTATCAGGACCGTATACTGGAAATTACTTCTGATGATATTCCGCTGAACAGACATATCCGCATTCTCAGGATAATAGAGAACCGAGACTTTGAAAAGGCATATGAGGAGAATATGGCCTTTATAGCAAGCCTGGACAAGACTTCGCGCGACTATGCCGTCCAGACTTATTGGCAAGGATATATCTGTGAAAACCTGGACCGTACGGAGGAGTTGATCAAATGGTGGACAGAATCTGCACTCTGTGACATCCAGGGTGCGATCAAGGATAATGCGTCTCTATGCTCGATTGCGATAAAACTGACTGATCCTCAGGATACTGACAGAGCGTTCAAGTACATCAGTATCTCTCTGGATGATGCTCTTTTCTATAATGCAAAACTTCGTAAGGTGCAGATTGCATCCACTCTTCCGTGGATACTCAAGACCTACACGGACAGCAAGGAGATCCAGAACAAGGACAGAACCCGCTATCTTATCCTGACTGCGTGCATCGCTTTTCTGCTTCTTCTCTTCTGCGTGGTTGCCATCCGTCTTTATATTAAAGGTCGCAGGAACGCTATGGAGATTGAGTCGAAGAACCGCCAGCTTGCGGAATATTACCATTCTGTGATAGATGCAGAGGAAAACCTGAAGCAGACAAATCTCGATCTGATCGAGGCCAATGCCGCCAAGGAAGAGTACCTCGGTCTTTTCCTTTCGATGTGCTCAGGCTATCTTGACAAGCTGAAGAAAAACCTCAGCCGTGACCAGTTCGATGCAGAGCTCAAGAATTTCTACAAGACCTTCGATACGTCTTTCCTCTCCCTCTATCCGACCTTTGTGGAGGAATTCAATGCACTGCTTAAAGAGGATAGCAGAATTCGTCTTAAAGATGGAGAACTGCTCAGTACCGAGCTCCGCATCTTTGCTCTGATCAAGCTCGGAATCACCCAATCTTCGCATATCGCGTCCCTTCTGAGGTACTCTGTAAACACCATTTACAACTATAGGGCACAAGTGAAGAATGCAGCTCTGGAAAACCGTGAAAATTTTGAAGGAACGGTAAGAAAAATAGGCTCAAAACGCTAAGAAATCCACTTTTAAGATATAGAATCTGAAAAGTCAATACTCTGATAATCAGTTTATTGGAGTGTTGACTTTTCTACTTTTATCCACTTAGGCTAAAGCCACTCCTTCAAAGTGGTGTTTTTGGTCCACTTTTTTGCCTTTGCCAAGTGTTTTAACTGTTTGATATATCGGATGTTATCTGCCCTTTGTCCACTAAATGAAGCCAATTTTCCGGATTGGTGGCATAAGTGAAGGAAAAAATGTCTAAATTTGAGAACACGAACAATATGATTCGTACAAACTTTACTAACACATAAACAATAACCAAATGAAACACCTAACTTATCGAATCGCCCTTATCTTTGCGATAATGGGTCTGAGCTGCGCCAATGCGTTCGCTCAGCAAGTGAAAGGTACAGTCAAGGATTCAGCCGGCGAGCCGGTTATCGGTGCCGCTGTAATGGTGGAAGGTACTTCTATAGGTACTACCGTTGACCTTGACGGAAATTTCGTTCTCACAGAGGCCATTCCTTCGGATGCAGTCCTCGTCGTGACTTCCATCGGTTACAAGACAGCCTATGTACCAGTAGGGGGGGGCAACTTTAACATCGTTCTGGAAGAAGACACAACAATGCTTGAAGAGACGGTCGTAGTCGGATACGGCGTTCAGAAGAAGAGCGTCGTGACCGCAGCAATTTCTTCAATCACTTCAGAAGATCTCAAAGGCCAGTCACAGACACGTGTTGACAACCTCCTTCAGGGTCTTACTTCCGGAGTAGTCGTTACTTCTCCTTCAGGAGCACCAGATGCAGGTTCACAGGTTCGTATCCGTGGTATCGGTTCAACAAATGACAGCGAGCCTCTTTACATCATCGACGGTTTCGCAGTCAGCGGAGGTATCGACTATCTGAACCCTAATGATATCGAGCGTATCGAGGTCCTCAAGGATGCCGCTTCAGGTGCTGTCTATGGTGCACGTGCGGCTAATGGTGTCATCCTCGTGACTACAAAGCAGGGTCAGAAAGGTAAGACCAAGGTTAATTACGATTTCTCATACGGATGGCAGAATCCTTGGCGCAAACCTTCAGTTCTTAATGCTACTGAGTATGCAGTGATGATGAATGAAGGCTATGTGAATGCTGGCCAGGCTCCAGTATATGCCGACCCTTATTCTTTCGGTGAGGGTACAGACTGGGTAGACCTTATCTTCAACGACAATGCCCCTGTTCAGAAGCACGACCTGAACATCAACGGAGGTAATGACAAGGTTACTTACTCTACATCTTTCGGTTACCTCTATAAGGAAGGTACCATCGGTGGTAACTACGGTCGTTCGAACTACGACAGATTCACAGTACGTCAGACTCTCAATTCTATTCTTTTTGACAACACTGAGGATCGCAGCTGGCTCAACAAGATGACCTTCAATACCACAGCTTCTTACGCGCATATCAATTCAACAGGTATCAGCGCAAACTCTGAGTTCGCTGCTCCTCTCGGATCAGCACTGGGAATGTCGCCGCTCCTTGATGTTTATGCTACTCCTGAGGAAGAGGCTGCTTATAAGGAAATGTATCCGGCAGGCTATGAGCATATCGTAAGAGATGCTGACGGCAGAGCCTTTACTGTAGTGGACGGTAATGTCTATAACGAGCAGACCAACCCTCTCGCCTCGCTCTCTCTCCCAGGCACAAAATACAATACTGATAAGTTCATTGCCAATGGTGCTGTAGAACTCAATATCTGGGATGCTCTCAAGTTCCGTTCATCTGTGGGTATCGACCTCGCATTCTGGGGCAACCACGGATATACCAAGCAGTACTTCCTTTCTTCAAAGAGCTACAACTACAATACAGTAGCTTCTGAGACAACATACGATAAGGATGGTAACCCAACAGTCACTGAGAAGATCAATTATGCAGAATCTGCTCAGCAGGAAATGAACCGCTCGCTCAGATGGCAGGTCGAGAATGTCCTTTCATATGACAAGACTTTCGGAAACCATAGCATTGCAGCCGTTCTCGGTCAGACAGCTATCCGTTCTTCTTCATCAAATGTAGGTGCGAATGCACGCGGACTCATGTATCCATACGACGAGTGGAAGATCTCAGTAAACAATACTACAGGACAGCAGGCAGACGGTAACCGTAACGGTTGGGGTAGCTGGAACTCTATCGCTTACTCACTCCTTTCATACTTCGGCCGAGTTTCATACAACTATGACGAGCGTTATATGGTCGAGGCAACAATGCGTGCCGATGCTTCCTCTAACTTCGGTCCTAACAACAAGTGGGGATACTTCCCTTCAGTCAGTGCAGGTTGGAACCTCAAGAACGAGTCATTCCTTCAGGATGTTCCTTGGCTCTCAGCATTGAAACTCCGTGGATCATGGGGTATCAACGGTAACGACAGCATCGGTAGCTTCCGTTATGCAGTATATATGAGCACAGGTAACAACTATACCTTCGGTTCAGGTGCAGCTGGCGGTGAGTCAGTAAGCATCGGAGCTAAGCCTAACGGTCTTGCCAACCCTAACGCTAAGTGGGAGCAGTCTATCCAGACTGACCTCGGAGTAGATTTGGGATTCCTCGGAAACCGAATCACTTTCACAGCCGACTATTATAATAAGGTGACTTCAGGAATGCTTATGGCAATGCAGGTACCTGGTTATGCAGGTGACTCTGCTCCTGTAGGAAACGTAGGTAATATGTCGAACTCAGGTCTTGAGATGGATTTCAGCTATCGTGACAATTACGGTGACTTCAGCTGGAGCATTTCGGCAAATGCTACTTACAACCGTAACCGTCTCACCAAGCTTGGTGACGATGCTACTTCACTTTACGGATCATCACATAAGATCGGTCAGCTCACACGCGGTATCGTAGGTCTTCCATTCCCTTACTTCTACGGACATAAGACTGACGGTATCTTCCAGAATGCAGAAGAAGTTGCTGCATATGTGAACGAAGCAGGACAGCCGCTTCTCCCTAACGCACAGCCTGGTGACGTACGTTTCGTGGATATCGACGGTGACGGTGATATCGATGATGACGACCGTACATACATCGGAAAGGGTGTTCCTGACTGGTCACTCGGTCTCAACCTCTCATTCGCATGGAAGGGCATCGACTTCAGCATGCTCCTCCAGGGAACAATCGGAAACCAGGTATTCAATGTGACACGTCGTACAGACCTCTATTACATCAACCTTCCTAAGACTATCCTTAACCGTTGGACAGGCGAGGGCACTTCAAACACTCAGCCAAGATTCATGTTCGATTCACCTAACATGAACTACAGATCATCTGATCTTTGGGTAGAGGATGCTTCATTCCTCCGCGCTCGTAACGTCCAGCTCGGTTATACACTTCCACAGAAGTGGACTCAGAAGGTGGCTGTACAGCGTCTCAGAGTCTATGTTCAGGCAGAGAACCTCTTCACTCTCACCAACTACACAGGTTGTGACCCTGAGGTTACCGGTGGTAACGGCTTCAGCTCAGACCTCGGTGTTGACCGTGGAGTATATCCTCAGTCACGCACTTTCTCAGTCGGTGTAAATCTTAACTTCTAATGACCCGGATGATGATTATGAAAAAGATATATTTTGCAATTTGCGCATTTGCGGTTTTGATTCTCTCATCGTGCGGTAAGGATTTCGTTACTGCCGTGCACAACTCTTCGGAGCCGCAGGAAGAATACTATATTAACGAAGCCCGTATGTTTCAGGGACTTGTAGCTGCTTATGATCCATTGAAGTGGTATGACTACTTCTATGAGTATGATGCCCTCAACATGGTCTCTGACATCATGGCGGACGACATTTATTGTGGTGGTTCTAACGAGGGTGACCAGCCTAAGCTTGTGAAGACTCACTTCTATACAGTGACTTCACTCGAGCAGTGCAGCGCCATCTGGACTATCAGCTATTCCGGCATCAACCGTGCGTGCCACGTCCTTGAAAATGTGGAAAGTGTTCCAGATATGTCAGAAGAGACCAAGAAGCTCTATGTGGCTGAGGCTACAGTGCTCAAGGCATTCTACTACAATATCCTTTGGAAATTCTGGGGTAATGTTCCATACTATGATGTGAATCTTGTAGCTCCTTATATCGCTCCACAGCTTAAGGCGGACGAGGTATATGAGAACATAGTGACACGTCTTGAGGAAGTCTTCGATATGAATGTCCTTCCTATGAAGGCCACTTCAGGAAACGAAGGCCGCATCACCAAGGCTATGGCCTATATGCTTTATGCAGAGACTGTGATGTATCAGAAGGATGCGTCTCGTTATGACAAGGCTCTCGGATATATGGATGAGATCATCAGCAGCGGACAGTACTCTCTCGTGGCTGACTATGCTTCTATCTGGGAAGAGTCAGGCGAGTGGGGAACAGAGTCTATCTGGGAGATCAACTATATGTCAGAAGGTGCAGCACGTTCTTGGGGCAGCCCTCTCTATAGCGGTGGATCGGTTTATCCTATGCTCAGCGGTGTACCGGGTGCTCCTGAGGCATCAGGTTACAAGGGCGGATGGGGTTTCGGCCCTGTAGCTCAGTCTGCTTGGGATATGTTTGAAGAAGGTGATATCCGTCGTGACGGAAGTATCCTTAACTTCTACTACGAGTTCCCAGACCTTACACTTGGTGAAGAGCGTTGGCAGTACACAGGTCTCTTCCTTAAGAAGTATGTTGCAAGAATGAATGGTAACCATGGTCAGATCGCTGACGCGGATATGAACTATGGTAACAACCAGCGTTACTATCGCTATGCTGAAACCCTTCTCAATGCTGCAGAGCTCGGAGTTCTTACAGGTAAGGACCGCAGCCAGCATCTTGCAGAGGTTCGCGCACGTGCAAACTGCTCTGCTACAGGAACTTCTCAGCTTGATATCCTCGAGGAACGTCATAAAGAGTTCGTAGGTGAGGGTAAGCGTTACTGGGATCTTATCCGTACTGACCAGGCATCTACAGTCCTCAAGGCTGCAAACCACGAGTGGCGTCAGGTGGACTGGACTCCTAACAAGAAGTATTGGCCGCTCCCTCAGTCTGAGTGTGACAAGGATCCTAATCTCGTGCAGAACAACTACTAACAGTGTAAACTATAGATTATGAACAGAATATTCAAATATATGGCTTTGGCTCTGGCGGCGGTCGTGACTATGGGCTGTGCTCAGGAATTCATGGAGATAGATCCTGATCAGGTCCCTCAGGCTTCCGAGCTTCAGGTGAAGATCGATGTCGACCAGGCAACCAACTATGTGACATTCTCTATCGAAAATCAGGGAATGGTGCCTATGTGGCTTTTCGGTGAGGAAAAGATCGACGGAAAGGCTAACAAGAAATATGCATACACCGGAAACGGCATCCAGCTTCGTCTTCGTGATGCCGGTACTCACTCTGTGGAAGTAAAGGCATATAACGCTCACGGTATTTCAGTGGGTTCAAAGGTAGTGGAATTCACTCTCGAGAACACTTACCGCGATCCGTTCGACCCGTCAAAGTATATCACTTTCTTTGCAGGCAGTGAAAGCAAGACATGGGAGTGGAACTCTACTGTAAAGGGTCATATGGGATGTGGAGAACCTGGTACAGATGGTACAAACTGGTGGTCGGCAGGTCCGGACGAGAAGGTGGACTGTGGTCTTTATGACGACAGACTCACATTCACAAAGGACATGAAGTATACCTACAATCCTGGTGAAGGCGGTACTGTATATGTAAACAAGGATTCGGGCTACGGTACTGAGTACAACCCTAACGATGGTAACGACTATCAGGTTCCTATCGAGGGCTACACTACAGATTATTCATTCGAGAATGTTTGGAACGATGCCGGTATCGAGGAAATCTATCTCGTTCTTCCTGCAAGCACCAACCTTTCTTATATCCCTAATCCTGAGGCTTATGCTGAGCCACGCTTCAAGCTCCTTGAGGGAACAAACACCAAGAAGCTTGCTCTTGTTCACGACAATGGAGGCATCTCTTGGAAGTATGAGTTCATCATTGAGGGCAGCGCTAAGCCTGAGGATCCTAAGCCACAGCCTGGTGAGGTCGTATTTGATCCGAACTCAGACCGCAACCTTTGGAAGAATGCGGCAATGGATGTTTCATTCTGGTTCGCAAACAACGATTGGGGTCAGATCGACAACCCTGCATACACAGTAGACGGCAACAAGCATACAATCGTCATCCCTGAGGGCATCGGTACTCAGCGTTGGCAGGGTCAGATGGTATTCAACAATACCGGAATCGTGACTTCAGCAGACAAGACTTATGACTTCCAGCTCGTACTCAACTCTACAGCAGATCACGCAGGAGTAACCATCAAGCTTACTCAGCAGGATAATGACAATGTATTCTTCTTCGAGGATGCACATGCTGTGACAGCATACGAGGAGTTCAAGTATCAGGTGAAGGGAATCCAGGGCGTAGACCTTACCAACGCGAAGCTCGTTCTCGACTTTGGTGGAGCTGTTCCTGGTTCTACAGTGGAGATCAAGGATATCGTTCTTCAGGAGCATATCGACGGCGGTACTTCAGGTCCGGCTCCATTCGATCCGGCATCTCCGGACAACCTTTGGAACAATGCTGTGACAACAGACCATCATTTCTGGTTTGCAAACAACGACTGGGGTGAGATTGCTCCGGCAACAGTGACTTCAGACGGTGGTACACATACATTCGTACTTCCGGACGAAATCGGCGGCCAGCAGTGGCAGGGCCAGTTCTTCTTCCAGAACACGGGTCTTAAGTCAGAGGCTGCAAAGACATATGACTTCCACCTTGTTCTTAATTCAACTGCGGATCACGCGGGTGTTACAGTGAAGCTTTGTGCTCAGGCTGATGATGCCGCTATCATCACTGACGGCCGTTATGCGCTTACAGCATACGAGGACTTCGTTCTGGATGTATACGGTGCTCAGGGTATCGACTGTGATAACCTCAAGCTCGTTCTTGACTTCGGTGGCGGACAGGGCGGTTCTACAGTGGTAGTGAAGGATATCGTATTCCGTGAGTCAAAGGCAGCTCCGGCTCCAGAGCCTGAACAGCCTGCATTCGACCCTAACGCAGGAACAAACCTCTGGCTTTCTATGAATGTTGAGGAAATGTTCTACTACTATGCACCGGGTTGGACTCAGATCGACAATCCTGAAACTTCTGTCAACGGAAACAGCCTCACTGTGTCCCTTCCTGAAGCGACTACAGACCAGTGGCAGGCACAGGTTGCCTTCCGCACCGATCTTTCTTCACAGGCAGGCAAGAAGTATGACTTCTACTGCGTGGTTCAGTCAAATAATGACCTTCCTGGAATGACCATCAAGCTCACCAAGACAGGTGATGACAATACATTCTACTTCGCAGACAAGCATGTCATAACAGCTTATGAGGACTATGTTTACGTTGTGGACGGAATGGATGGTATCGACATGGAGAAGATCAGCCTCTTCTTCGACTTCGGTGGAAACCCAGCCGGTACAGAGGTGACTATCAAGGATATCGTTTTCCGTGAGCATGTTGAAAGCGGAAACGCTGGTGGCGGCGGATCAGACAATGCCGGTATCGATCCGAATTCTCCGGATAATATGTGGCTCTCGATGAGCGTGGAGGAGATGTTCTATTACTACGCACCAGGTTGGGCTCAGATCGCTGATCCTGAGACTACTGTTGAAGGTAACAGCCTCACAGTATCTCTTCCTGAAGCGACTACAGACCAGTGGCAGGCCCAGGTTGCCTTCCGCACCAATCTTTCGTCACAGGCAGGCAAGAAGTATGATTTCTACTGCGTTGTGGAGTCAAACAATGACCTCCCTGGCATGACCATCAAGCTCACCAAGACAGGTGATGACAATACATTCTATTTTGCTGACAAGCATGTCATTCCTGCTTATGAGGAATATGTTTATCAGGTAATCGGAATGGACGGAATCGATATGGAAAAGATCAGTCTCTTCTTCGATTTCGGTGGTAATCCAACTGGTACTGAGGTGACTATCAAGGATATTTACTTCGCAGAGCATAAATAATAGTTAGTTCAGTCAGGACAAAGCCCATGTCGGGCTTTGCCCTGACTTTTTATATTTCAATGATGAGATTCAATACCTTATATATATTGGCTGCAGCCGCATTTTCAGTCTTTGCTTGCGCAGAAAAGGAACCTGACAATGAAAATGCTCCTGAAATCAATCTTCAGGTGACCCCGAATGCGATTTCCGTATCTTCTGCTGCACAGGAAGTGATTCTTTCTGTCGGCGCAGATGCAGATTGGGGAGTGACTCCGATGGACTCGTGGGTCAAGACATCTCCTACAGGTGGCGGAAAAGGTAAGACTGATCTGAAGGTGACTCTTCAGGAGAACAAGTCTTCTGACGAGCGTAAGACCACACTTCTCTTCAGAACCGGATCACAGAAGATAGAGATTCCGGTGCACCAGCACTATAAGGTGGAGAGTGTCACCGTGTCCGACCCGGCACTTCTGTCAGCGCTTCTCAAGATCCTTGACAAGGACGGTGATGGTGTGCTCAGCACTAAGGAGGTCGCAGGAGTGACTTCCCTGGATCTCTCGGACTGCGGACTTGCAGATGTTTCGGAGCTTGCGAAGCTCTTTCCCGACCTTGTCTCTCTCGACTTGTCGGGAAACAATATCAAGACCATCGATATCCAGCTCCTCCCGAAGCTGAAGGACCTGGATCTTACTGGAAACCCTTTGACCACTGTCTATGTGTGGTCAGATTTTACAGCGCCGGCAGGATTTAAGATTCCTGAGGGTGCTCAGTATATCGAGCCGGAAATCTATACCCCGGCGGGATATACACTCGTATGGAGGGACGAGTTCAATGACCCTTCGCTCATTATGCCTGACGCCAAGGAGTGGTGGTACGAGACCGCGGAACCTGGCTGGGTGAACAATGAGCTTCAGACTTACGTTGCCGGTCGTACCGGCGATATCATCACAGCCGATGTAAGTGACGGAACCCTCAAGATCCGTGCGATAAAGAGCGGAAACAGAGTGTACTCGGCACGTGTGAATACACGAAAGAACTGGACCTACGGATATTTCGAGGCACGTCTCAAGCTGCCTGAGGGCAAGGGCACATGGCCGGCATTCTGGATGATGCCGTCAGTGTGGTCAGGATGGCCTGAGGGAGGCGAGATCGACATCATGGAGCATGTGGGATGTGTTCCTACCGAGGTGTCGTCATCGATCCATTGCAAATCATATTATCACGCTATCGGTACCCAGAAGACAGCGGCCCGCAAGATCCCGGGAGTGATGGACGAATTCCATACCTATGCCCTTGAGTGGACTCCGGAATATATAAAGACCTATGTGGACGGCAAGCAGCTGTTCTACTACAATCCCGATGACTATTCTCAGGGACGCAACGCCAATACATGGCCGTTCAACAAACCTTTCGAGCTGAAGCTCAACCTCGCATGGGGCGGAGACTGGGGCGGAATGATGGGCGTGGACGAAAGCTGTCTCCCTGCAACATATGAAATTGACTACGTACGCGTATTCCAGAAATAATAGTAATGAAAATGATATCAAGTATCCTCGCTATTGCCCTTATGGCAATGTCCTGTACAGACCAGCCTGATGATGTAAAGCCGGCTGGCGGCACAGTGCAGATAAATCCTGCAGAAATAACTCTTGACTTTGAAGAGCAGGAAACCTACATCACGGTGACAGCCGATGCTGACTGGGGAAGCTCGGTTTCTGCTCCGGATTGGTGTTCGGTATATCCTACCGGCGGTGTAAAAGGAGAGACCAAGGTGAAAATCTCTGTTAAAAAGAATCTTTTGACTGAAGACCGTACAAATACGATAACCTTCCGTACATCTTCTTCATCCACTCAGCTGCAACTTCTCCAGCAGACCAGCTCTACAGGAGAGGCTATGTTTGTGCCTGAAGGATACAAGCTTTTCTGGAGCGATGAGTTCGACGGTCCGTCTCTCAATACGGATAACTGGACCTGCGAGACTGGAGGACACGGATGGGGCAATGCCGAGCTTCAGTACTATACAGACCGTCCGGAAAATGTGGATGTGCGTGACGGTAAACTCGTGATCACAGCCAGAAAGGAGAATTATCAAGGCTCTAAGGCTACCTCTGCCCGTCTGATCACTCTTGGCAAGGTATATTTCAAATATGGCTACGTGACAGCTTCCATCAAGCTTCCTAAGACAGCCAACGGCCTCTGGCCTGCATTCTGGATGATGGGTAATGACTTCAAATCCAAGGGCTGGCCTAACTGCGGTGAGACAGACATCCTCGAAATGGGCCACTCAAACGGCTTCAACAACCGTCAGGAAACCTTCCTAAACGGTGCCTGCCACTGGGGAGCTCCTGGTCATCAGTATTATGCCCGTGATATCAACAACAAATACTCTGTTCAGGACGGACAGTTCCATACATTCACATGTATCTGGACAGAGGATAAGATATCAATGTATATCGATCTTGAGACCTACCCTGATGCAAAGCCATATTTCGAGATGGCTATCAAGGACTTCGGTGACAATGAATTCCGCAAGGACAATTTCATCCTTCTCAACCTTGCCGTAGGCGGCAATTTCCCTGGAATATGGGATATCAATCAGATTACTGCCCTCAGCGACGGTCCCGCCGAAATGGAAATTGATTATGTGCGTGTGTTCCAGAAAAATCAATAAAAATCCAATATGAAGAAAATTTTCAGACTGATGATCGCCGGTGCAGCATTAGCACTTGCATCATGTGCGGCCAATGCACAAAGCGATATTGATAAAAAAGTAGAAGACCTCCTTGGTCAGATGACCCTCAGGGAGAAAGTGGGACAGATGAACCAGCTTTCGGGAGGTGCAGAACTTGCAGCAGTAGCAGCAAAAGGCGAGATGGGATCTGTCCTCAACTGTGTGGATGTAAAGGAACTGAATGCCATCCAGAAGGCAGCCGTAGAGGAAAGCCGTCTGGGTATCCCTGTCCTCATTTCCCGTGACGTTATCCACGGTTTCAGGACAATGTTTCCTATCCCACTCGGTCAGGCAGCGACTTTTGACCCTGCCATCGTAGAGAAGGGCGCCCGCATATCTGCAGTTGAGGCTACTGCAAACGGTATCCGCTGGACATTCTCTCCAATGCTTGATATTGCCCGTGACCCAAGGTGGGGACGTGTGGCTGAAGGTGCCGGAGAAGATCCCTATCTTGATGTTCAGATGGGAGTGGCAATGGTAAAGGGATATCAGGGTGAGGACCTCAGCGACCCTACCTCAATGGCTGCCTGCATCAAGCATTTCGTCGGCTACGGCGCAGCAGAGGGTGGCCGTGACTATAACTCAACAATGATTTCGGAGCGTTCTCTCCGCAACACATATTTCCCTGCATTCAAGGCTACTGCCGAAGCTGGTGCCGCTACCCTCATGACTTCTTTCAATGAGATCGACGGTATTCCTTCTACAGGTAACAAATGGCTTCTGAAGGATATTCTTCGTGATGAATGGGGGTGGGAAGGTATGGTCGTAACCGACTGGAACTCAGCTGGTGAAATGATTGCTCACGGATTCTCTCGCGACCTCAAGCATACAGCAGAGCAGGCTATCAATGCCGGTGTGGATATGGATATGATGTCTTTTGGCTTCATCCAGTATGTGGAGGAACTTGTAAAGGAAGGAAAGGTTTCAGAGGCGGAGATTGACCGCGCCGTGCGCAATATCCTGAAGCTCAAGTTCGAACTCGGCCTTTTCGAGAATCCGTATATCGATGAGACTGCTTCCGCGAAGGTGGACTATGCTCCTGAGCATCTTGCTGCCGCAAAGCAGTGCGCGGTGGAATCTGCCATCCTCATCAAGAACAGGAAGAACACTCTTCCTTTAGACAAGGCAAAGACCATCCTCGTGACAGGACCAATGGCAGACGCTCCGCACGATCAGCTCGGAACATGGGCCTTCGACGGACAGAAGGAGCATACTGTCACTCCGCTTGCAGCACTCCGCGAAGAATACAATGTCATCTGGGAACCAGGTCTCAAGTACAGCCGTGATGAAAATACCAAAGACTTCGACAAGGTCCGCAAGGCTGCTGCAAAGGCTGACGCTGCAGTGGTATTCGTCGGTGAGGAAGCAATCCTTTCCGGTGAGGCTCACTCCCTTTCAAACCTCAATCTCCAGGGTGCTCAGAGCGAATTGATCGCTGAAGTGGCCAAGGCAGGAAAGCCTGTAGTGGTAGTGGTTATTGCAGGCCGTCCTCTTACCATCGAGCGTGACCTTGCAAACTGTGATGCGATGCTTTATTCTTTCCATCCTGGTACAATGGGTGGTCCTGCTCTTGCAGATCTTATCAAAGGTAAGGCAGTGCCTTCTGGAAAGCTTCCTATGACATTCCTGCGCGATGCCGGACAGGCTCCGTTCTATTACAACCATAACAATACCGGCCGTCCTAACAGCGGAACCGAGACTCTTATCAAGGATATTCCTATGGCAGCCGGTCAGACATCCCTCGGATGTACATCTTATTATCTTGACTCAGGTTACGGACCGCTCCTTCCGTTCGGATATGGACTTTCATACACTACTTTCGAGTATGGAAAGCCTGTTATAGAGAATGCAGAGCTTGAGCGTGACGGAGTCCTCCGCGTAAGTTTCGACCTTAAGAACACCGGAAAGAGAGAAGGTACCGAAGTGGCTCAGCTCTATGTCCAGGACCGTGTAGGTTCGGTGGTACGTCCTGTCAAGGAACTCAAGAGATTCGAAAGAGTTACCCTCGCTCCGGGCGAGACCAGAAAGGTTACATTCGAACTCCCTGTTGCAGAACTTGCATTCTGGAACATTGACATGGAATATGTAGTGGAGCCGGGTGACTTCAGACTTTGGATCTCTGGTGATTCAGCTTCAGGAGAACCTGTTGAATTCGTAGTCAAGTAGCTTGTTATGAGGAAACTGTCTCTGTTATCGGGGCTTCTTCTGCTTTCCCTGTTTATTGTTCTCGGATGCCAGGAGAAACCTCATGTTCCACAGAAACCTGCTCCGCCGAGAGGTTTCGTCGAGTTGGTCCAGGCTTATAAAGACGGAAAAGTCTTTGAGGAGGCTGTCCGACAGCCTGACAGTTATGCCTTGAAGTTTGCTGACGGGTATAAGCTCACGATAGCCGATTCTGATATCAGAATTCATGACTGTACGTCCAGGAAGCCTGCACAGGTGGAAGTGTCGAACTCCTGGTGGACTATAGACGGAGTGACGATTCCTGTCAAGGCTGACTCTTCGGTTCCGGATGAAGAATCATTGCCTGTCTATGTATATTTCGATACACGTACCTTATATGCATATTTGAGCAACCGTTCCATTCTGAAGTTCCCGAGCAAGGTGCTTGAAGAAGAGAAGGACGCGATGGAGGAACTTGCCAGGAAACAGAATATCCCGATTGTCAGAATTGATACCAAAGGCAAGCCTATCCTCGATAAGAAGAATTATGTGGATGGTACCATTTCCATTTCAGATCCTGAAGGACTTTATAGTGACGTGTATGAATTCAAGGCTGATATGGGTATCCGAGGCCGCGGCAACTCTACCTGGAGCTTCCCTAAGAAGCCATGGAAGGTGAAACTGGATGAGAAGGCTTCGCTTCTGGGAATGCCTGCGGACAAGGAATGGGCCCTTCTGGCCAATTATGCAGACAGAACCCTGATCCGCAATATCGTGGCCATGAAGCTTTCCGAAATCTGCGGTTTCAGCTGGACACCGCGCATGCGCAGCGTGGAAGTGTATCTGAACAATCAATACCAGGGCGTCTATACCCTCTGCGAACATAAGAAGGTTTCCAAGGACCGAGTCGATATCGATGTTGTAGGGGAAAATGACAATAGTGGTGACGCAATTACCGGAGGCTACTACCTCGAGATCGAAGAGCAGCAGGACGAGACTACCTGCTGGTGGACTTCAATGGGAGTTCCGATGATGTTCAGTGATCCTGAAGAACCTACTTCAAAGCAGCTTGAATATGTCAAGAATCTCTTTGAATCTTTCGAACAGGCACTTTGGGCAAGGAACTGGTCGGAGACTACAGGTTATCCGAAGTATATCGATGTCGATTCGTTTGTTGACTACTACATTGTGCAGGAATTGACCAAGAATGTTGACGGAAACCTTCGCAAGAGCTCGTTCATTACAAAGGAACGAGGCAAGAAGATGGAGATGTATCATCTATGGGACTTCGACCTGACCCTTGGTAACTGCGGCTATTTCTGGGATGGAGTTGGCAATGGTCCTGAGAACTTCTGGATCAAGCTGGACAAATGGTTCCCGCATCTGTTCAATGATCCTGCGTTTGTGCAGAAGGTTCAGAACAGATGGAATGAACTCATGCCGGAATTCTCCAGGATTCCGGACTTCATCGACGAGCAGGCGCTTTATCTGGATAAGGCTCAGGAAAGGAATTTCAAGGTATGGAGTATCTGGGACTCAGTGGATTGGGTCTATTTCCCATCCCTTGGTTCCTATGAAAAGGAAGTCGAGTATCTCAAGGAGTTCTATACAGAACGACTTCAGTGGCTCGACAGAGAATTGAACAACTTATAGACTGGTTAGTTAAGCATAGGTTAGAAACAAGATTGGCCTTGCCTGTGAGGGTCAGGCCAATTTTTAAGTATGTATAAACTTAATTGATAATGCTATGAATACCAAACTTTTTCTTTTGAGTGTGCTCTCTGCTCTTCTTCTCAGCGGCTGCGCCACTACGACAGTCAAATCTTCGCCGGAGGATTTCATCCGAATCGAAGGTCAGGATCTGATTGCTCCTGACGGTTCGAAGTTCTTCATCAAAGGTACCAACCTCGGAAACTGGCTCAATCCTGAAGGCTATATGTTCGGTTTCAGCAAGACCAATTCTGCAAGGATGATCGATCAGATGTTCTGTGAGATGGTCGGACCTGACTTTACAGCCGAGTTCTGGGAAATGTTCAAGGACAATTACGTGACCCGTGCCGACATCGAATTCATCGCCTCGACAGGTGCCAATACCATCCGTCTTCCTTTCCATTACAAGCTTTTTACCGATGAGGACTATATGGGACGGACTGTGGCTCAGGATGGCTTCGAAAGAGTCGACAGTGTCATTACCTGGTGCCGTGACAACGGACTTTATGTAATCCTCGATATGCACGATGCCCCCGGAGGACAGACAGGTGACAATATTGACGACAGCTACGGCTATCCTTGGCTTCTGGAGAGTGAGAAGTCTCAGCAGCTTTTCTGCGACATCTGGAAAAAGATTGCCGACTATTATAAGGATGAGCCTGTGATTCTTGCTTATGATCTTATCAATGAGCCGATTGCGCCGTATTTTGAGAATATGGACGAACTCAATGAAAAGCTCGAGCCTCTCCACAAGAGAGTTACGGCAGCGATAAGGGAAGTCGATCAGAACCATATCATAATGCTCGGCGCTCCTCAATGGAACGGCAACTTCAAGCCTTTCAAGGACTGGTCCTACGATGATAAGCTTATGTGGACCTGCCACAGATATGGCGGCGATCCGATCAGACCGGCAATCATGAACTTCATCGAGTTCCGTGACAGTACGAATATGCCGATGTATATGGGCGAGATTGGCCATAATACCGACGAGTGGCAGGAAACCTTCTGCAAGACAATGGAGGAAGCCAATATCGGCTATACCTTCTGGCCATACAAGAAGATCCGCAACTCATGTTTTTCAGGTATAACACCTCCGGAGAACTGGGATAAGGTGATTGAGTTCTCAGAGGCTCCACGCTCGACTTTCTTCGAGATCCGCGCAGCCCGTCCAGACCAGGAAATGGCCCGCAAGGCAATGCTTGACTTCATCCAGGCCTGCCGTTTCGAGAACTGCGTCCCTCAGGAAGGCTATATCAAGTCTCTAAGACTCAAATAGGTGAAATCATCGATGACCATATCACAGAGAGGGGCGATTGCCTCTCTCTTGTTTGTTGTGGCCAGGCCGATGACCTTGGCTCCGGCAGCGCGACCAGCCGCAATGCCATGAAATGAATCCTCGAATACTACGGTCTCTTCCGGAGTTCCTCCAAGAAACTCCATTCCCTTGAGAAAACATTCCGGATCAGGCTTTGACTTGGAAAAATGCTCGCTGGTCAGCACCTTGTCCACCAGTTCGAGAAGTTCGGGGTGCGCCTTGTATGCATTGGCCATCTTGACATCATTGGAACTTGTGACTATGGCAGAACGTATTCCTTCTGCCTTCAGCTCCTGCATGAACCTGTATACTCCGGGGATGTAGTCATACGACATGTTTGCTTCGAATTCATTGAGCTGAGGGACGATTTCCTCCTGCTCCCGGTCCATGCCCTCGAAATATTTTCCGAATATCTGGACAAGAGTCTGTCCTTTGATCGTGTGACCGAAATCTTCCTGGCCGAGGTATTCCCATCCGATTCTGTTCCAGAATTCAGTATATTGTGTCTCGGTGTCTGCAATCACGCCGTCGAAATCGAATAGTACTATCATATCATTGGTTTTGTCAGTGCGGTCTTGAGCTGCTCGTCATAGCGGAGACGGACTTTGACTCCGGCTTCCTGGAACCAGTAACGGACAGCCAGTTCTTCCTCGATGAACGGGATTATTTCATCCTTTTTCAGACGGATGAACTTCTCCTTGTCCGTCTCCAGTGCCTTTTCCATCGCCTCCAGCTCAGGCTTCATTGTCTGCGCAAGTCCGTCTTTCTCCAGCTCCTTCTTCATCTGGTCGTACAAGGTCCTTGCGCTGCTGCGATAATCGAAATCCTGGGTCTTGGCGAATCTTACGAAATCTTCGAAGTCCTCGTCTGAATAATGGAAATCATCCACTGCAGGAATGCTATCGTGTCTTCTTGCATAGTCGATGACATACTGGTCGATGACTCCTCCAAGTACAAGTGCATATACAAGTCTGCTGTATTCAGGGAAATCGATATCGTAGTCAGGTGTGATTCCGCCTCCGTCCCGTACGATTCGTCCTCCAGAGGTCCTGAACTCTCTGGTAAGCGAATCAGGAATATGTCCTACGCTTCCGTCTTCATTACGGTGAGAATAGTCGATTGCCTGGACGCATCGTCCGCTCGGAGTATAATATTTCGCCGTAGTGATCTTCATCTGTCCATTGTAAGGCAGAGGCTTGATGGACTGTACCAGACCCTTTCCGTAGCTTCTCTTTCCCATGATTGCGGCCCTGTCCATATCCTGGAGCGCTCCGGATACAATCTCCGATGAAGAAGCTGAGCCTGAGTCTATCATGACTATAATAGGTATCTGAGTGTCAATTGGTTCGGTAGTTGTACGGAACTCCTTTACAGATTCCTCTGTGTTTCCTTTCGAAGTCACTACAAGCGAGCCTTTTGGTACGAAAAGAGACACGATGTTGATGGCCTCGCTCATAAGTCCGCCGCCGTTTCCTCGAAGGTCCAGAACCAGACGCTTCATGCCCTGTTTCTTGAGCTCCTGGAATTTCGTACGTATTTCTCCTGATACATTATCAGTGAATCCAGTCTGAAGGATATATCCTGTGGTGTCATCAAGCATTCCTGCATATTCGATATCAGGGAAATGGATGCGCTCACGGACAATATTGATGTCCAATGTATCTCCTGTGCGGACTTTCTTTACCTTGAAGACCACAGTCGTACCTGGCTTGCCCTTCATTCTGTCGCTGCTCTCCTTTGTCTCCAGATCCTTGGTCGGAACTCCGTTGATCTGAATGATCTCGTCACCGCACTGAAGGCCGTATTTCTCTGCAGGCGAACCTGCATAAGGCTCGTTGATGATGACATTTTCTCCGACCTTCTTGTGGATGATCGCTCCGATACCTCCGTATGTCTTGGAAAGCAGCATCTGCAGATCCTCATTCTCCTCCTCAGGGATGTAGATGGTGTAAGGATCCAGCTCCTCCAGCATTGCGTCCACTCCGGCGCGCATTATCCTGTCGATAGGAAGGGAGTCCACATAGGAGAGATTAAGCTCCTTGATTATAGAATTCTTGATTTCGCTCCACTGGCCGAGCTTGAAGTTCTGTGACTGTGCTGAAATGGTAGTGATGGCAGCTATTGCCAATGAGATAGTTATAATAAATCTTTTCATATCCAAAATCATTTGCCCAGGCATCTTTCTTGTCATTCTGAAGGTCTCCTTCTGTCATCCTGAGTGTCTCCTTCTGTCATCCTGAGTGTTTCCTTCTGTCATCCTGAGCTAAGTCGAAGGAACACCACACATATAGTGCCACAAAAATACGAAATTATTTATACCTTTGCAGTGGTTTTTAGTAGTAAAAGATTATGAAAATAGTATTTGCAACGGGCAATATCGGTAAATTGCGTGAAGCATCAGAGATTTTAGGTGAGGGCTTTGAGCTCGTTTCCCTCGCACAGGCAGGTATTGAAGAAGATATACCTGAAACAGGAAATACATTGAGAGCCAACTCTTTGCAGAAGGCTCAATATCTTTATGACAAGCTCGGCTGCGACTGTTTTGCGGACGATACAGGACTCGAAGTGGATGCTCTTGGCGGAGCGCCTGGAGTCTATACAGCAAGATATGCCGGAGAAGGCAAGGACTTCAATGCCAATATGGACAAGGTTCTCTATGAACTTTCAGTTCTTGAAGGTGAGGCGCGTATAGCAGGGGAATTCGGTCTGAGGACAAAGCCTGTATCCAGAAGAGCACGCTTCAAGAGTGTAGTGACATTGATCATTGACGGCAAGATAAAGATGTTCGAGGGAACTCTCGAAGGTGAGATTGCCCGCGAGAAATCCGGCAACGGAGGATTCGGATATGATCCTATCTTCATCGCTGATGAATATCCCGGCCTCACTCTTGCCGACATCTCGGAAGAAGAGAAGAATGCCATCTCCCACAGAGGCAAAGCCCTTCGTGCAATGGCCCAGTGGCTCAATTCTGTCACTCCGAGCGAAGTCAAGGAGTCTAAATAAACTGATATGACCAATACCGGACTGATAGTTCTGCACACCACCAAGTTCGGTGAGAATTCTCTCGTCGTCCATACCCTCAGCAGGGAATATGGACGGCGAAGTTTTTTGGTAAGAGGCGTGGGCAAGAAGGCATCAATGTCTCTCTTCCTCCCTCTCAACATCCTCGAGGCGGATATTCAGGAAAACAATAAGTCAGACCTGTTCACTGCTCGTAATATTGTGGCCAGGCACCCTCTTCTGGGAATACGCAACAATATCTTCAAGAATTCGATGACGATGTTCCTGAGCGAAGTCCTATATCGTGTGATCAAGGATGGAGCAGTCGAGGAGGGGCTTTTCGAATGGTGTGAGAAGAACATCCTCCTTCTGGACAGCATCGGGACTGACTTCAGCAATTTCCACATCCGTTTTCTTCTCGAGCTTTCAGTAGCCCTCGGCTTCAGCCCTGAGACCAAGGACCTGGCACCATTTGTCGGCGATCATTACCAGGTGACAGAACAGTTCATGACTCTTTCATTTGCGCAGTCGATGCTGATTCCCCTCAACGGAACTGTCCGAAACGAAATAGCGGAGGAAATCCTCCGCTACATAGAATTCCACAGCGAATCCGCTGTGAATGTCAATTCCCTCAAAGTCCTCCGCGAACTCTTCGCTTAAACTTCCGGCCAGATATAGACCTTGTCGCTGCGGCGAAGGCGGGTCTCCTCGATGGCGCGGCATGCTGTTTCGCTGCAGCCGTCTCCGCAGAGGCTGAGTGCCTCCTCGCGTGCTCCGGGCACAACCTTGCTCCAGTCTATCGGGATCGAGCAATATATTCCCTTGCCGGCTTCCTGTACTGGTTTGAGGTCCACTCTGATTTCCGGAACAGTATATTCCACGCATCCTGACGTAGGTCCGATGATGAGAATCTTGTCTCCCACCTTGAGAGGGTATGACTCCACGAGGATCTCTGCCACTCCGAGCTTGCCGAACCAATTGGTTATCTTTCCGCAGTATGCCTTCTTTCGGGTAGCGGTGCTTCCGTAAACATCGCACCATTCTCCCATCTTGGCACCCTGGTAGTATCCGTCCCAGAAACCCCTGTTGAACACTTCCTCGAGTTCTCCTTTGAAAGAAGCACCGAGCTCCGGAGTATATGTGCCGTCACATACTGCATCCGCAGCGCGGCGGTAGCATGAAGCCACTCTCTTTACATATTCGGCAGAGCGTGCGCGTCCTTCTATCTTGAACACTGTGACTCCCGCGTCGATTATCTTGTCCATGAACTCGATGGTACACAGATCCTTAGGAGACATTATGTATTTGTTGTCGATCTCCAGCTGCATTCCGGTCTCCCTGTCTTCGACCTTGTATGCGCGGCGGCAGAGCTGGAAGCATGAACCCCTGTTGGCTGAAGCTCCATACTCGTGAAGACTGAGATAGCACTTGCCCGAAATAGCCATGCAGAGCGCTCCGTGGGCGAACATCTCGATCTCGACGATACGGCCTGACGGTCCGCAGATCTGCTCCTCGTCGATGATTCTCTTGATTTCCTTGACCTGTCCGAGATTGAGCTCTCGTGCAAGTACGATCACATCGGCGAACTGGGCGTAGAAGCGCAGGGCTTCGATGTTCGATATGCTGAGCTGTGTGGAAATATGGACTTCCACTCCGATCTGACGGGCATATATGATGGCCGCCATGTCAGAAGCGATCACTGCTGTGATGCCGGCTGCCTTGGCTGCATCAAGAGTGCGTCTCATATCTTCAAGATCCTCTCCGAAAAGGGCTATGTTGAGAGTCAGATAAGTCTTTACATTATATTGTGAACAGATGCGTACGATCTCCGCAAGGTCTGTCATCTTGAAATTGTTTGCGGAGTGCGATCTCATATTCAGCTTCTCAACGCCGAAATATACCGAGTCCGCGCCTCCCTGTATAGCTGCGTGCAGGCATTCAAAATTGCCAGCCGGAGCCATTATTTCTAATTTTTTCTTTTCCATCTTACAGTATTTAGATTCCTCGACTTCGCTCGGAATGACAAATGTGTTATTTTGTTCTACCTATAAGTTTCTTTGCATAGTCTTCCAGAAGGGCTGCCTTTTCTGAAGGAAGTTCCAGCTGTGCTACATATTTCATAGCCAGGCCGTGGAGACGGACGATTTCCTGCTTGGCTTCCTCGCCGACCTCGAGCCTGTCATAGATTTCTTTGACTGTGTCGATTTTAGCTGATCTTTCCTCAGGGGTTCCCACAGGCATTGCCATCGCTTCGAGGAGGGCTTCGCGCAGGCTGCCTGCCTTGTCGAAGGCTCTGGTCATCAGCCAGCTTTTCTTATTGTTGACAATATCGCCTCCTATCGCCTTGCCGAATACAGCCGGGTCTCCGTATGTGTCCAGCCAGTCGTCTGCTATCTGGAACGCCAGACCGAGATTGTATCCGTAATTGTACAGACGTTCGGCGTCCTCTGACGAAGCACCGGCTATGACTGCGCCCATTTTCGCCGAGCAGGCGATCAGAACAGCAGTCTTGAGCCCGATCATCTGCATATAATCCGACATAGGCACGCAATCCATATCTTCGAAATCCATATCGTATTGCTGACCCTCGCAAACCTCGGCAGCAGTCTTTGAAAACAGGTTCAATGCCTCCGGAAGTACTTCTGCAGGAGCTTTTGCAATCAGCTTGTAACTCTCTATGGACATCACGTCACCGGAAAGAATTGCGGTGTTCTCATCCCATTTGCGATAGACTGTAGGCACTCCGCGTCTTACATCGGCCTTGTCCATGATGTCGTCGTGGATGAGGGTGAAACTGTGGAATACCTCGAGGGCGGCAGCCGGTCCCAGCACGCTCTGGTCAAGGTTGTCCTTGAAAAGTGAATATGCTGTCAGACAAAGTCTCGGGCGGATACGCTTTCCTCCGATTTCCATCATATATCTCAATGGGTCATACAGTCCTTTCGGCTCATCAGTAAACTTCAGATTTTCGAAAAGCTCCTTCAGGGCTGCGTCGATATGGTTTTCCTGTATCATATTATTAAGTCTATATCCTACAAAGGTAATGATAAAAACGGAAATTCGTTATCTTTGCACCTCAAACAGTTTATAACGATGACGATTAAAGGACAAGCGACGGTTGTAAAGCATACGGGAAGCCACTATCTTCTGGCTCAGCTCCCTGACTGGAATCTTTTCCCTGCAGTGCTCAGAGGTAAGATCAGACTGAAAGGCAGCACGGCTACAAATCCTGTGGCAGTGGGAGATGTTGTCTCTTTTCAGGCAGAAGTGCCTCAGGAAGCGTTCCGTGAGGACGGACAGATCCGTTCGGAGGATGGTGAAAACGTAGGTCTCGAGTTCCTTACATTGGAGAATCCTGCCGCCATCACCGCGGTCTCTCCAAGGAAAAATTATATCATCCGCAAATCGACCAATCTTTCCCGTCAGTCCCATATCATAGCGGCCAATCTCGACCGCGCATTCATCATAGCTACTATCGATTATCCCGAAATCAAGCTTCCGTTCCTGGACCGTATCCTGGTGACCTGCGAGGTCTATAACATACCGGTGACAATTGTCCTGAACAAGGTGGATCTCTATCGCGAGTCGCATAAGGAAATGCTGGATGCATTCCATGAGATTTATGAGGGCGCAGGGTATCCGGTAATGGAGGTGTCGGCTCTCACCGGCGAGGGCGTGGATGCCCTCAGAGAGGCCTGCAGGGGCAATGTATCACTTTTCTCAGGTGTCTCCGGTGTGGGCAAGTCTTCGCTGATCAAGGCGCTGGATCCTTCGCTGGATCCTCGTGTAGGAGAGATTTCCGATGTGCATCTGCAGGGTAAGCATACCACTACTTTCTATGAGATGTATGCTCTCACCACTTGTCATTCTGGATGCGGTGAAGAATCTCTCGGATTCATCGTCGATACCCCTGGTCTGCGAGGATTCGGTCTGGTGGACTTGAAGAAGGAGGAGATAGCCCTGTATTTCCCTGAAATGCTGAAGGTTTCGGAGAACTGCCGTTTTGCTCCGTGCACTCATACCCATGAACCGGGTTGTGCCGTGAAGGAGGCTGTCGAGGCAGGTGAGATCAGCTATGACCGCTATTCTTCATATCTTGGTATGCTGGACGAAGAAAATAAATATAGATAGATTTCTCGACAGGCTCGAAATGACAAAGCCTGTCATTCTGAGAACGAGGCAAAATTGTCATTCTGAGAACGAAGCAAAACTGTCATTCTGAGAACGAAACTTAATTGTCATTCTGAGGAGCGTAGCGACGTGAGAATCTCCATAAACAAAGACATACTTAAACTGGCCATTCCGAGCATACTGGCCAATATCACCGTCCCGATTGTAGGAATGGTAGATATCGCCGTTGCCGGCCATCTTGACTCCAATGCTGCCACAATGATCGGCGGCATCGCCATAGGTTCGATGCTCTTCGATCTGCTTTATTGGAATTTCGGCTTTCTGCGTGTAGGTACCGGTGGCTTGACCGCCCAGGCTTTCGGCAGGGGAGACCGGAGGGAGTGTGCAAGGATATTGACCCGTGCCGTAGGTATTGCCCTGGCTTGTGCGCTGGTATTGATTGCCATACAATGGCTCTTTGTTAAAGCGGCCTTCCTTGTCGTGGATTGTACTCCCGAGGTGAGGCAACTGGCTTCGCAATATTTCTTCATCCGTATCTGGGCTGCACCGGCTACACTTGGACTGATGGCATTCAAAGGCTGGTTCATCGGCATGCAGGATAGTGTCAGTCCTATGGCTACCGATCTGACAGTCAACGGGATGAATGTTCTTATGAGCTTTGTGCTGGCTCTGGGAATAGGATCTTATGAGGGAATGGGATTTGCCGGTATTGCGGCAGGAACAGTGGCTGCCCAATATTCGGGCCTGGTGGTGGCAGTGGCGCTGATGGCAGGACGTTATTGGAAAAATACGGTGTCTTCATTGGGATTGGCCGATCTGAAAGAAGTGTTCAAAGGAGGGGAGACCCGCCGTTTCTTTGTGATGAACGCCGATCTTTTCGTCCGTTCTCTATGCTTTATTGCGATTTACATAGGCTTTACCGTGATATCGGCCCGCTATGGCGACCTGCTTCTGGCAGTAAGCTCCATCATGATGAAGCTTCTGATGATCTTCTCCTATTTTACAGATGGATTTGCCTATGCCGGGGAAGCGATGACGGGAAAGTACATTGGTGCAAAGGATGAGGTCATGCTCCGTCAGACAGTTAAATGGACCTTTGTATGGAGTATGGGCATTGCATTGATATTCATTGGGATATATCATTTTGCCGGAGTCCCTCTTCTGAGGATGATGACCTCGGATGCGGCGGTCGTTGAGGCCTCGAGAGAGTATCTTCCGTGGCTTCTGCTGATGCCGGTCATCGGCTGTGCTGCCTTTACATGGGACGGCATATATATCGGCGCAACGGCTTCCAAGGCTATCCGTAATTCGATGCTTTGGGCTGTCGTGGGATTCGCCGGCGTATGGTTCGTGGGAATTGCTCTCCTGGGACAGATCGGCTCGGAAACTTCAGCCCGCTATGGCAATATAGCTATGCACATCCTGATGGGAGCTTATTTCGCTCATCTTCTCGCCCGTACGCTCTATCTCTCGGCTAAATATCGCAGTACTGTGCATATTTAGTGTGCTGCGTAAAGTACTATATGTTAGCCTCTTGCGCTGAATCGCCTGCGGCAGATGGAGCAGGTGAATTTCTTTAAGATATTGAGCTTTATCTATTTATGGTTTCCGTTTGTGTCTCGGCACCGCAGCCGAAGTATACGGAATTCAGCTGCTCAAAGCAGGCTCCGCAGCTCAGCCCAAGGGCTGCTCTGCCTGCTTTGTGCTGGGGACACAAGCGTTTAGTGTAAGGTATTGGTTTATAATATATTATATATTTAAGGGTCGGGTTATTTTCCGACCCTTAATGTATTAATATATTGATAGTTAATTGGTTACATTAAACGCTCGTGTCGTTGCCGAAGGATTATTTGATTTTTAGCTGGAATATGCGTAGGAAGCACAATCCGCCGTGCGTGAGCCTTCAGGCTGAGCTCGCGCACGGCGTGATTGAGCGGTCGGCGGGCGTATTTGCCGACCGCGGTGCTATGTAATAGGACCGTCGGTGCGTCTTTTCCGAATTCCATGTACCGACGCTATCGTTTTTTGTCGCAATTGATTGATTTTTAGGAGCGTGGGAGCACGGTTTGCCTAATATGTGTACCGACAGTCTTGCATATGCTTAGATACATACTTTTGTGGCTACCCCGAGATAAGTTTTGGGAACGATATATAGTTACCTAAGTTTAACGCAAGCAGCATCAAGGTGCGTGCAAGCCTCCAGGCTGAGCTTGCACGCGCCTTGATGCCATGCCCGGCGAGCGTATATGCCGGGCATGGTGCTTGATTAAACAATTATTCACTCTAGCACATACCGCTCGGGCGACTTTTGCTCCAAACTCTACCGAGTGGTGCCATAAATCATTGAAATTGAATGTTTTTGGCGACCGCTCGGACATGTTTTGACTATTATAGGCCCGAGCGGTATATGGTAATAAAAAAGAAAGCCCTCTGAAGAGCTTTCTTTCTGTAAGCAAATATAGCGGTCTCTTATTTGATACCGTATTTCTTCAGGATTTTCAGAATCGGCTTGCGGATGGACTCGGCCCAGAGGGTGTAGCCGTAGTCTGACGGGTGGATGCCATCTACAGATGTCGAGTGCATCTGGTCGGTGGCGTTGGTCTGGATAAAGTAAACATCGTCGTACTTCTTCACGGCTTCCTTCATAAGTTTCTCAGCCATAGCTTGCTTTGCGCTTTCCTTGGCATCTACGCTCTGGGAGAAGTTGCGGCCCTCGCGATAGATGGTCTGCTGGAAGATGAGCGGTTTGCCGGGATGCGCGGACTGGATCTTCTCAATGAACGGGAAGAGCCTCTCTTCAATCATCTTTGCGTCAGGGTTCGAGAAGCAGTCGAATACGAAGGCGTCCACGTCCGCATCACAGAGAACATCTGCAAAATAAGGCTGCATCTTGCAGTTACCGCTGCATCCCAGACTCAGGAACTGGAGACCGGTCATGCGCATAAGCTGCATAGGGTAGCTCATTCCCGGACGGCTTGTGCTTATGCCCTGAGTGTAGCTGGAGCCGAATATGCCGATGCGGTGACGGAACGGAGATTCGATGGACTCTATCACGGCTCCCTCCTGTACTCCGATCTTGATGGAATAAGCCTCGCTGTAGATCGGAAGGTAGAGCATGCACTCCTTCATTGAATCGTCCATGTCCTTGATCAGGACGAGATTCTGCTCTTCCTTTCCGTCGGCATTGGCCTTGGATGCGGCGTAGAGCCATTCTCCGTCCTTCTTTATGTAGAGGTCGTAGCCTCGGAGGGAAACGCCCATTGTATTGGCACCTCTGTTCATATAGCCGTAGTCCGCCAGAACTGTGATGACGCTGGAATTGGTCTTGAAGAGGACTGCAAGGCCGGCGGAGCTGCGTACCTGATTGTTCTCACCCTTGGTGAATCCCTTGTATTTCACGGTGTCCACACGGTGGTATGGGTTAGGGGTGTCCTTGATGATCTTTCCGATGAGATTGAGCTCGGAAGCTTCTGTGAATGTGTAGGTTACATTCTTTGGAGTCTGCGCGGACAGGACGAACGAAATGCCCGCGAGAAGGATGATGGTAAATAATCTTTTCATATATCTGAGCTGTATGCTTTCCAAATTATCAAGCGAATTTAGTGATTTTTCTATTTTTCGCAGAAAAATTTAAACGGTTTCTCTTTCTTTGCTAACTTTGTCCTTGATTGTCGCATCAGAAAGTGGCGGCTATAAGTTAACAGACACTGAATATGGGTCTATACTCATTCTATAGAATAAGCAAACCCTCGAAGGAGACAGTTTCTTCCGAGAATGTATCGGACATATATAAATCATTGCGTAACAGAACTTTCTGGGGCGTGACTGTCGCATATAGCCTCTACTATGTCTGCAGGATGAGCATCAATGTCGTCAAGCAGCCCTTGATCGATGAAGGTATTCTTTCTGCCGGCCAGCTCGGACTTGTCGGGTCTGCCCTACTTTTCGTATATGCGGTCGGCAAGTTTCTGAACGGATTCATAGCGGATTACTGCAACATCCGCCGCTTCATGGCCACCGGACTTTTCATCTCGGCAGTGGTGAATCTGCTTATGGGAGTCTTCGGATTCTTCGGTGATATGCTCCCTACCATGCTGATATTCATATCGTTCGCCTTCCTGTGGGGTGTGAACGGATGGATGCAGTCGATGGGCTCGGCTCCCGGTGTCATAAGTCTTTCACGGTGGTTCCCTCAGTCAAAGAGAGGCTCCTATTACAGCCTTTTCAGCAGCAGCCCATACATAGGCGAATTCATTTCATACAATCTCCTTGCACTGGTCGTGGGATGGCTTGGCTGGCAGGCCGGATTCATCACTGCGGCACTGGCCGGACTGGCGGGTGCTCTGGTCATTCTGATGTTTGTGTCCGATACTCCGGAAAGCAAAGGCCTGCCGTCAGTACAGGAACTCTCGGGGGAGACTCTTACCAAGGAGGACAGAATGCCTACCCGCGAACTTCAGAAGATGATTCTGAAACATCCGGGCATCTGGGTGATTGCTATATCGAGTGCGTTCATATACATAACCAAATATGCAGTGGCGGGCTGGGGAGTACTTTTCCTTCAGAAAGCCAGGGGGTTCGACCTGGCCGAGGCTTCACAGGTCATTGCTTTTTCAGCCGTCTTCGGAATTCTTGGAACAGTGCTTGCCGGATGGCTGTCGGATAGAATGTTCAATGGTGACAGGGTCAAGCCTGCCGTTTTATCCGGAATTATCAGCACTTCGTCGTTGATTCTCTTTCTGTTCGTCGGAGGTGGCTTTGTACTTAACATCTTTTATGTATCTTTGTTCAGTTTGTCCACAGGCGTATTGTATTGTATCGTTGCAGGCCTTATGGCTGTGGATATCGTGCCGAGGAAAGCTACCGGTGCGGCTCTTGGAGTGGTGGGTATTTCGAGCTATGTGGCGGCAGGACTCCAGGATATCGCCAGCGGTTATCTGATTCAGGGATTTGTCGTGGAGGGAGCAGGTGGAAGTCTGTATGACTTCGGACCCGTATCGTGGTTCTGGGTCATTGCCGCAGTAATTTCCTTTGTCTTGCCGGTGCTTAACTGGAAGAAGATGCAATCAGACACGCCATCAGAAAAATAGACAATAATAAACTAATACCAAGCTAAATATGAAACTCAACTTAAGCATTGAATACAAGACGTCATGGGGCGAGGAACTCGTCCTCTGTCTTGAAGGCAAGCGCTATCCGTTGGCATATGTGGCAGATGGATTGTGGCAGGGAGAAATAGCCCGCTTCAATCCGGAGAAGACTGCGCAGTACAGCTACGAGGTAGTGCGTGACGGCTATACAGTCCGCAAGGAATGGAAGAAGCACACTCTTGCTCTTCCTGCAGGCATCGAGCCAAAGGAGATTACAGTCGTGGACAGATGGATTGACCGTCCATACGATTCGCCATTCTATTCTTCAGCATTTACAAATGCTATCTTCGGCCGCAAGGCAGAGAAGGCAAAGAAGGCTCCCAAAGGTGCCAATGTCCTTCTTCAGGTAGCTGCTCCTGCCCTTCGCCCTAATGAGGTGCTCGCGATCACAGGCAGCGGCAAGGCATTCAAGAACTGGACTAAGATTGTTCCTTTCGAGGCTGTCAATTTCCCTGTATGGACCCTTGCGCTCAACGTGGCGGAAGTGTTTGAGTATAAGCTTCTTGTAGCTGATAAGGAGACGCTTGCTCCTATAGCTTGGGAGGACAGCGAAAACAGATGGTTCACTGAGATTCCTGCCGAGGAGGCCTTTGTGGTGAAGGCTGACCTCCAGGTACGTTTCAGCGGCCGTAACTGGAAGGGAGCGGGTACCGCTATTCCTGTATTCGCACTCCGCAGTGCTGATGATTTCGGAGTGGGTGAATTCTACGATCTTAAGAAAATGGTGGACTGGGCTGCTTCTACCGGCCAGAGCTTCCTCCAGCTCCTTCCGATCAATGACACCACAATGCTCCATACCTGGGAGGATTCATATCCATACAATCCAAACTCGACATTCGCTCTCCATCCTCAGTTCCTGAATCTTCCTGCAGTGGGAGTTCCTGTGGATGAGGAATACAAGGCAGCCCAGGCTGAGCTCAATGCTCTCGATCAGATTGATTATGAGAGAGTAAACGCAGAGAAGCTTCTTCTTCTGAAGAAGGCCTTTGCAAAGACTTTCAAGAAGCTTTCAGCTACCAAGGCATATAAGTCTTTCGTGGAAGAGAATGCCCACTGGCTTCTTCCATATGCAGCATTCTGCGTTCTTCGCGACATGAACGGTACTCCGGACTTCTCACAGTGGAAGGGATATGCCAAGTACAATAAGAAGAAGGTTGCGGCATTCTGCGAGGAGCACAAGGAGGAAATCGACTTCTGGTGCTTTGTTCAGTATCATCTTGATGTTCAGCTCTCTGAGGTGTGCGCATATGCTCACTCTAAGGGTGTCGTGTTCAAGGGTGACCTTCCTATCGGTATCAGCCGTACCAGCGTGGATGCATGGCTCTATCCTGAACTCTTCCATATGGATTCACAGGCGGGAGCACCACCTGATGCATTCTCTGCAGACGGTCAGAACTGGGGCTTCCCTACATATAACTGGGAGAAGATGGCCGAGGATGACTTCGCATGGTGGAAGTCGCGCCTTGCCAAGATGTCAGAGTACTTCGATGCATTCCGTATCGACCATATCCTCGGATTCTTCCGTATCTGGGAGATTCCTCTCTGGACAAAGAGCGGCTTGAACGGATACTTCAACCCTGCACTTCCTTTCCCAGCACACGAGCTCCAGGCTCAGGGATTCGATGTGAACGATTTCGATCTCTTCCTTCAGGATCCGCGTCACGAGGGACACTATCATCCGAAGATCGGAGCAAAGCAGACACATTCATACTTTGTGCTTGACGCATACCGCCGTGGAGCCTTCGACCGTCTCTATGACGACTTCTTCTACCGTCGCAACAACGAGTTCTGGAAGGACAAGGCAATGCAGAAGCTTCCTGCACTTCTTGACTCGACCGGAATGCTCGCTTGCGGTGAGGACCTCGGTATGATCCCTGCTACAGTGCCTCAGGTAATGGACGATCTCAGAATCCTTTCTCTCGAGATCCAGCGTATGCCTAAGTCTGTGGAGGAGACATTCGCTCATCCGGCTAACTATCCATACCTTTCTGTATGTACCACTTCTACCCACGACATGAATCCTATCCGTGCATGGTGGGAAGAGGACCGCGAGGTTACAAATGATTTCTGGCACATGATTCTGGGCAACCAGGGTGAGGCACCTTTCTACTGCGAGCCATGGATCTGCCGTCAGATTCTCGAGCAGCACGTATGGTCTCCAGCAATGCTGACAATCCTTCCGCTTCAGGACTGGCTCTCAATGGATCCGCAGCTCCGTCGCGAGGATCCGAACACTGAGCGTATCAATGTTCCTGCGAACTCACGTCACTACTGGCGCTACCGCATGCATCTGACTCTCGAGCAGCTTGCAGAGGCAGACGAGTTCAACAAGACTCTCGCCGACATGATCGCTGTAAGCGGCCGCCGCTAAAAGGGTGGCACATAAAGCGCTGATCTATAATATTTTATGCGAAATGCCTGCTGCGATTCAACAGCAGGCATTTTACGTAATTGCTTGAAGGCCAATAATATGTGCGCCACCTATTTTTCTAACCATTTGAGGAAATCATCCACTCGTGAGCGGCTGACGGTCATTTCAAAGGATGATGCCGGCTCGGCTATGATGCGAAGGCGTCCTCCGACCTGCTTGATGATGCTTTTGATGGCTTTCATAGAGACAATGCAGCCGCGGGAGATGCGGAAGAAAGCGTCAGGGTTGAACTCTTCACTGACCACATCCAGAGATGAGTCGATTATGTAGCGCTGCTCATCGAAGGTGACGAGGTAATTGTTCTTTTCCTCCGAATATATATATGCTATGTTGGAGGTCAGCAGAGGGATAATCCTGTCATTGAACCTCACGATGTACCTTTCCTTGTATTCCTTTTTTGGGGTGGCATTTCCTCCGATTGCCTTCAGCAGGGCGTCGGTGTCTATCTGTCCTCCGCTCATCCTGACCCTTGCCACCGCTCTCTTGAGAGCAGACGGATCCACCGGCTTCAATATGTAGTCGATGCTTCCGGCCTCAAATGCCTTCAAAGCGTAGCTGTCATAGGCTGTAGTCATTATTACCTTTGCCTTTACAGTGACCTGACGGAAGATTTCAAAGCATTCACCGTCAGAGAGTTCCACATCCATGAATATCACATCTGCCGTGTTGGACGGGTTGTTCAGCCAGTCCACTGTAGCTTTGATCGACGTAGTGCATCCTACGATCTTCATGTCAGGGAAATTCTGTGTCAAAAGGCGCATCAGGCTCTTCTGAGCCATAATCTCATCTTCAACGATAAGGACATTCATAGCTTCTTATATTAAAGGTAAGATAACACTGTAATCATCTTCTGTTTCTACTATCTCGATCTCTTTTCCTGTAAGGTCGAGATACATCTGTCTGATATACTTCTGTCCCAGTCCTGTGGACGGGCTTTTAGTCATTTTGGGTATGATGCTGTTACTTACACATATGCTTTCGCCCTTGGATTCTACCTTGATGATCAATGGTTTATCCGCGTTTACGGCATTGTGCTTGGTTGCATTCTCGATCAGCAGCTGTATCGAGCAAGGCAGCACCATCCTCGACATCAGACTTTCCGGCACATCGATCTCCACCTCAAATCCTACGGGGAATCTTTCCTTGAGAAGTTCCACGTAAAGCCCGACAAATACCAGCTCGTCTCTTAATGACACTATCATCTCATCCTCGCTCTTGAGCATATAACGGTAAATGCCGGCCAGCTTGTGGGTGTATGCACTGGCTCTTTCCGGCGTCTCCTCGCAGATCAGACAATCAAGTATGTTCAGCGAATTGAATAGAAAGTGCGGGTTCACCTGATGCTTGAGCTTCACATACCGATATTGTGCCATATTGGCCTTTTCCCTTTCCTCTTTCATCTCCCCTTTGACGGTCAATGCATAGTTGATGATGAATACTATGCAGTAAACAGTGATCTGGGCCAATAGGGATGTGGCATACAGGAGGGGGAATCCTTCGTTGAAGACATTGCTGAAACTGAGTGGATTGCCAAGCCCGGCAAGAATGCTTTCAAGAAGAGTGACTCCGAAAGTGAATATGATGAAAGCCAATATCTTGGCTCCTTTGCTCAGGCTTACAGCGAAACGTCTTGCATATCGTATGTAGAGGACGTTCAGACAGATGATGGTGATCAGAGCGAATGAGTTCGAGAATACCTTCACGGACGTTCCGAAGACATCTCCTTCCATGAAATGCTCGCTCGAGAAAAGGAGGACGATGCTCAGGCGGAATACGAATACTCCGCACATGGCCAATATCAGCCAGGAAAGGTATGGCGTGTCAGTCAGGTTTTCCTTCTGCCTTTTTCTTATGTTGAAGATACTTGAAAGACCGGTGATGCTCCATCCTAATATTTCTGTCGTTATCAATGTGGAGATCGCGTGGATGGCATATGCCTGGGAGATGAATTGCTGGAGTATCCTGGCTCCGAAGTTTCCTATGAAATAACCCAGTATGTTCACCACGATGATGGTCGCTGCAGTAAGCTCGATGTTGAATCCTTGTTTAAGACAGACGATGAGCGCCATTGTCATTGTAAGGATGGTCAGAAGCAGCTCGTCTTCTATTCCTGCCAGCCTGCAGCAAAGAGCGACGACTGCGTGGAGAAGGGCGAAAATATGGATGACCCAGGATGTCTTGATATTCTTTATCGGATTCATATATCTTCAATTCGGCACCGAAGATAGGAAATTTGCTCCGAATCTCCAATTTTTGCCATTTATTCGTCCCGAAAAACGGACAGTTCGTCTGAAACTTCCGACCGTTCGTCAATGGGATTCCGCGCGTCTTATATATAATGATTAATTTAGCGAGCTTTTATAACACTGATAATTTATAACCAAAAAACGCGATAAAATGCAAAAACCTAATCTTTCACTCGGTCAGATGGTGAATCTCAGCTTCGGATTCTTCGGAGTTCAGATCGCCTATTCTCTTCAGAGCGCCAATATCAGCCGTATATTTGCTACTCTGGGTGCTGACCCTCACACACTCAGTTTCTTCTGGGTACTCCCTCCACTCATGGGTATGATTGTCCAGCCTCTTGTCGGTACATGGAGCGACAAGACATGGTGCAAATGGGGCCGTCGCAAGCCGTATCTCTACATCGGAGCGCTTGTGGCGATCATCGTCATGGCTCTCCTTCCTAACGCCGGAAGCTTCAATCTCACCCTCAAGGCAGCAATGGCCTTCGGATGTGTGATGCTCATGCTTCTTGACACATCGATCAATATGGCGATGCAGCCGTTCAAGATGATGGTCGGTGACATTGTGAACGAACAGCAGAAGGCAAAGGCTTATTCAATCCAGAGCCTCCTTTGCAACGCAGGATCACTTGTAGGTTTCCTCTTCCCTTATTTCTTCACATGGATCGGTGTTTCGAACATCGCACCTGAGGGAGTGATTCCGGATTCTGTGATCTACTCGTTCTATGTTGGAGCAGCCATCCTCATCCTCTGTGTCCTCTACACCGGATTCACAGTAAGGGAGATGCCGCCGCAGGAATATGCAAAGTACAATAACATCCAGCCGGAAGACAATCAGGAGAAGGTCGGTCTTATAAAGCTCCTTGCAAATGCTCCTAAGGCATTCTGGCAGATCGGTCTCGTACAGTTCTTCTGCTGGTTCGCATTCCTTTACATGTGGAACTACACTACTGGAGGTATCGCTGAAAACGTATGGGGCGTGGATACAGCTCTCAAGAGCTCTACCACTACACCTGAGTATCAGGCTGCAGGTGACTGGTGCGGAGTCCTCTTCGCTGTCCAGTCTATCGGATCGATCCTCTGGGCAATGGTTCTGCCTATGTTCAAGCGTGTGAAGGTGGGCTATTCTGTCAGCCTCATCATCGGAGCACTCGGATTCGTCCTCTGCTTCTTCGTACACGACCAGTACATGATGTTCATACCGTTCCTTCTTATCGGTTGCGCTTGGGCGGCAATGCTTGCAATGCCTTTCGCACTCCTTACCAATGCACTTTCAGGTTCTTCTTCGATGGGAGCATACCTCGGACTTTTCAACTGTACAATCTGCCTTCCGCAGATCGTTGCAGCCCTCCTTGGTGGTGTGATCATGGGCCTTGTGGGTGGTACACAGGTGATGATGCTTGTCGTATCAGGTATCTGCCTTCTTCTCGGCTCTGTTGCAGTGGCCGGTATCAAGGCAAAGGCATAATCATGATAAATTGTTGACTATCAATATATAAAAACAATCTACTAACCAAACAAAATTCTTTATGAATAGAATCAAGACACTATGCGCATCCTTCGTGCTTTCATGCATCATGGGTGTGTCTGTATTCGCCCAGGGCGGATACGAGGTGAAGGGAGTGGTTGTTGACGCTATCGGTCCGATCATCGGCGCAGCCGTGGTCGAGCAGGGCACTGCAAACGGTGCTTCGACCGGTCTCGACGGCGACTATGTCCTTACAGTTTCTAGCGCTGACGCAGTTGTGGAAATCAGCTGCATCGGTTACGCATCACAGTCTTTCGTGGCATCTCAGGTGCCTGCAGTGGTTACTCTCAGTGAGGATACTCAGTTCCTCGATGAGGTAGTCGTTATCGGTTACGGTACTGTAAAGAAAGAGGACATGACAGGTTCCATCACAGCTATCAAGTCTGAGGAGCTTAACCGTGGTGCAATGGTAAATACCCAGGATATGCTCAAGGGTAAGGTTCCTGGACTTCTCATCACTCCTGGTGACGGTGGTCCTGGCTCAGGATCTACAATCCGTATCCGTGGTGCCGCTTCCCTCAATGCATCGAACGACCCACTTATTGTAATCGACGGTGTTCCGATCGCTCGTGACGCAGGTTACGGTATGTCAAACCCTCTTGATATGATCAACCCTAACGACATCGAGTCATTCACTGTCCTTAAGGACGCATCTTCAGCAGCGATCTATGGTTCACGTGCTTCTAACGGTGTCATCCTCATCACAACAAAGAAGGGTAAGGGCAGCAGAGCTCAGGTTTCTTATAGCGAAAGTGTGAGCGTCCAGACCAATTCACGCCAGCTTCAGGTGTTCTCTCCAGAGGAGTTCCGTGGCTTCATCAAGGATACTTACGGAATCTACTGGGATGGTGACCAGCTTATGGGCGACACTTCTACTCCTGCAGGAAAGGCTATCGCTTCACGCTTGAGCAAGGATAATAATACTAATTATCAGGATATTATTTTCCAGACAGCTTTGACACACGATCGTAATGTCAGCGTAAGCGGCAATGTGAAAGACCGTATGCCTTACCGTGCTTCCCTCGGTTACACTGACCAGATGGGTACGCTTGTAGGCTCTACTTATGACAGAGGAACTCTCGATCTCGGTATCCAGCCGAACTTCTTCGACAAGCACCTCACCCTTAACCTTAATGCAAAGGGTGTATATACTTACTCTAATTATGCTGACAGCGGTGTTGTAGGTAATGCTGCCTTCTTCAACCCTACTCAGGATCCATATTTCCGCAATGAGGACGGTTCAGTTGACTATAACACTACAAACGGTTACTTCAACTACGGTACAGGCCGTGGTGAGAGCTTTGCTCCGAACACCCTCCTTGGAGTATCTCCTATGTCACAGCTTTACGACCGCATCAGCTACGGTACTTCACGTCGTCTGATCGCTAGTGCTGCTGTTGATTACAAGGTTCACGGATTCGAAGCTCTTAAGTTCAATGTAACTGCTTCTACCGACGTTTCTGACTACAACAACAAGAACGGTTCTGTTGTAGGTTCATACCAGGCTTGGTCTGACACTGAGAACCGCGGTATCGGTCAGTACTCAAAGGAGTGGCAGCTCCGCCGCAGCTCGGCTCTCGAGGCATATGCAAACTACAACGAGACTTGGGGTATCCACAACCTCGACCTCATGGCAGGTTACTCTTGGCAGCATTTCTACGGTTCTAACCGTACTATCTCTTACTTCAATGTAACTGACGAGGTTAAGCTTAACGAGGGTGAGACAGTTGACGGACGTTATCCTACATGGAAATGGGAGAGCTATCTCGTTTCATTCTACGGACGTATCAACTATTCTATTGCTTCCAAGTATCTCTTCACATTCTCTCTCCGTAACGACGGTTCATCACGTTTCTCTCCTGCAACACGTTGGGGTCTCTTCCCATCAGGAGCATTCGCTTGGAACGCTAAGGAGGAAGGATTCCTCAAGGATGTAAGGGAAGTGTCACAGCTCAAGGTTCGTCTCTCAGCAGGTATGACTGGTCAGCAGGATGGTATCGGCGAGTACGCTCACCTTTCACGCTACGGTCTCTCTACAGACGTTTACCACCAGCAGTTCATGGGTGACGCAGGCTGGCAGTTCATGTGGACTCCAGGTGCTTACGACCCTAACATCAAGTGGGAGACTACTACTACTTACAACGTCGGTGTTGACTTCGGATTCTTCAACGACCGTATCACTGGTAACGTGGATGCTTACCTGCGCAACACTGATGACCTCCTTAACAGCGTGCTTACCCCAATGGGTTCTAACTTCGGTAACACCGTTCTTACTAACGTAGGTTCAATGCAGAACAAGGGTATCGAGTTCGCTCTCAACGTGATTCCGGTTCAGACTGAGGACTGGCATCTCTCTGTCGGCGTAAACGGTACATTCCAGGATACCAAGTTCACAAAGCTCAACGCTACTGACGATGACAGCTACTATATCCAGACTTCGGGTATCTCACATGGTACAGGTTCTTATGTAGGACGTCACCAGGTAGGTTACGCTCCATACAGCTACTGGGTATTCAAGCAGCTCTATGATCAGAACGGAATGCCTATCCAGAATGCATTCGTTGACCTCAACGAGGACGGCGTAATCAATAATGACGACCGTTACTGTGCAGGTGACCCTAACCCAGATTTCTACTATGGTCTTAACGTGAAGCTCTCTTACAAGAACTGGGACTTCGGTTTCAACGGCCATGGTTCACTCGGATACATGGTATTCAACGACTTCGCATCTAATCACTCGACTTCTTACTTCGATGTGAACGCAGGTAATCTTCCTAACTTCGCTACTGCGGTCAAGAGAACAGGCTTTACCCAGATCAGCGGTGACTACCAGTACTTCTCAGACTTCTATCTTGAGAATGCTTCATTCTTCCGTCTTGATGACATCAACCTCGGATACACATTCAAGGATATCAATGAAAAGGGTGCGAACATTCGCGTAGCTGCATCTTGCCAGAATGTATTCGTTCTTACAAACTACACTGGTATCGACCCTGAGATCAACAGCACTGACGGTGTGGACAGAACATTCTGGCCAAGACCTCGTACTTTCTCAGTCCGTCTTAACGTAAACTTCTAATAAGGAGAAATTGAAAATGAATATTAAAAGAATATTTTCCGCAGTGGCAGCTGCTGCTATGCTTTCGGCCTGTGTCGGTGATCTCAACACTATTCCGTTGAATCCTACCGATGTGACTTCAGAGACCGCTTACGGTGCTGACGAGACAGGTTATGTGCAGGGTCTTGCAAAGATTTATTTCCAGCTGACATCGAACAACACCCAGGACCTTCAGGTCGCTGACGGTGGTGCGTCGGAGTTCATCCGTGCATTCTGGTCTACTCAGGAGGTTACTGCAGACGCTGCAAAGTGTGCTTGGGGTGACGCTTGGGTAAACGACCTCAACAACAACACATGGAAGGGTGACGTCCTCAACGATGCTGTTTACGCAGTATATGTACGTACTCTTCAGGGTATCACTTATGTAAACGAGTATCTTCGCCAGACTTCTGATGCAAACCTCGATTCAAGAGGATGCTCAGCTGACGTAAAGGCTAAGGTTCAGCAGTTCCGTGCTGAGGCTCGTTTCCTCCGTGCATATTTCTACTGGGCTGCAATGGATACATTCGGACAGGTTCCTTTCTCTACTGAGGATACTCAGTTCGGCGGTGGTTACAACCCTCCACAGCAGCCACGTGAGTATATCTTCGACTTCGTGGTAAGCGAGCTTGAGGACCTTGCATCTGAGGCAAGCGCAATGCCTGCAGCACAGTCAAACTATCCACGTGCTGACAAGGGTTCTGTTCTCGGTCTCCTCGCAAGAGTATATCTCAACGCTGAGGTTTATACAGGTACTGCAAAGTGGGCTGAGGCTAAGGCTGCCTGCGAGAAGATCTACGCTCTCGGTTATGCCCTTGCTCCTACTCACGCAGAACTCTTCCGTGGTGACAATGGTGAGAACGATGCTGTAAAGAAGGAGTTCCTCTTCGCTGCTTCATATGATGCAGAAAGCAACCAGTCATATGGTGGAACAACTTACCTCACTCTTTCAACTCTCTCAGGTGATGACGGAGCTGTAAATATCACTGGTATCAACGGTGGTTGGGCTGGTAACCGTGTTCCTTACGAGTATGTTCAGAAGTTCTTCACTGACGTGAAGGATCAGGATTATACCGAGGGTACATATTCTTACACTGACAAGCGTGCAGGCTATTTCTTCATCAAGGGACGTACAGAGTCTATGCAGGATAATCTCAACACATTCCTTAACGGATGGTCTTGCATCAAGTTCAATAACGTTCCTCACAATGTAGATGCTGTCGACTACGCTGCAACTGCTGCTACAAAGAACTTCAGTGATATTGACTGGCCTCTTATCCGTCTGGGTGAGATCCACCTTATCTACGCTGAGGCTTGTATGCACGCTGGCGGAAGCGCTTCTTCGCAGCTCGCAGCTCTTGCAGAGCGTGCCGGTGTAGCGGCTCCTGCAGAAGTGACTGAGGATTGGCTCATGGCTGAGCGTGCCCGCGAGCTTATGTGGGAGGCTCATCGTCGTACTGACCTCATCCGTTTCGGAAAGTGGATCAGCGGCTACAACTGGACTTACAAGGGTGGAAACTTCGGTGGCCAGGATCTTCCTTCACACTTCAACATCTTCCCTGTTCCTTCAACAGAGCTTGCAACTAACCTTGACCTCCAGCAGAACCCAGGTTATGCCAGATAGTCATAAAACAGTTTAATGAATATGAAGATTACAAAATATTTCCTTTCAATGGCAGCTGCGGTCGGTATGATCGCAGGCTGTCAGAAGCCGGAGATGATTCAGATCGCAGCTCCAGAGGATGTCAAGGCACCTGTTCTTGAGGCTCTTGCCGGTCCGATCGAGATCACTCCTTCAAATATGGGTCTTGAGAAGGTCACATTCTCTTGGTCAGCAGCTGACTTCGGTGTGCCTACTCAGGTAAACTATTCTCTTGAGGCTGCCCGCGCAGCTGCTCCTGAAGCTGTAGTGACTATCACTTCAGGTCTTACTTCCACTACTGCAGAAATCACTTACGATGTACTCAACCAGATTCTCTTCAACGATCTCAAGCTTACTGACGGCGTGGCTGAGGATGTTACTTTCAAGGTTGGTGCTAAACTCGGTGAGTATGAGAAGATCTACTCAAACGCCATTACAGTTTCCTGCAAGGTTACAGCAGCTGAGAAGGTATATCCTAAACTTTGGGTTGTAGGTTCATACAACGGCTGGGCTCACGATACATCTAACCAGTTCATCTTCGATTTCGCAGGTACTGATGTAGTATACCAGGGTATGATTGACTTCGGTGAAGACCACGCTTCCAATGAGTTCAAGATCACTGGTGGCGCTTGGGGTACAGATGAGCACTCTATGAACGGTGCACACGATCCTGAGGCGAAGACCATCTCCCTTGTAGCCGGTGGCGGTGACAACATCAATGTATACCAGGCTAAGCGTTTCTATCACCTTACATTCGACCGTGCTCTTACACTTACAGCTGATGTAAGCTTCGACCAGATCGGTGTTATCGGTGGATTCAATGACTGGGGTGCAGACGTAGTGATGAACTTCAACAAGTCTAAGCAGAGATTCTATGCTGACGTTGAGTTTGCTGCTGACACTGAATTCAAGTTCCGTCTGGATGCTGACTGGACTATCTCATACGGTCTCGGTGCTGACGGCTTCCTCACATCTGACAATGGAGCAAACATTCCTGCAAAGGCCGGCAACTACCGTGTATATCTCAATATGAACAATTTCGGTGAGATCACTTATGAGCTTGTAGCCGGTATGTATGGCAAGGACGAGCCTGTAGCAGGCGGCACTACTGAGCCGGAGCCAGAACCAGAGCCAACTCCATTTGTAGGCTGGGGTCTTATCGGCGGCTTCAACGGCTGGGGCGGTGACCTCGCACTTACTTCTGACGGTACATATTATGTTGTCAAGGGCGTAGAACTCGAAGGTGAGCTCAAGTTCCGCAAGGATGCTGACTGGGCTGTGAACTTCGGTCTTGCAGAAGGCGCAGAATTCGTTGCTAACGAAGAGATTGCTATGGCTCAGGACGGTGCAAACATCAACGTTCCTGCAGGTACATATGATGTATACCTCGATGAAGCAAATGCAAAGGCCTGGTTCATCACTGACGGATCTTATCCAGGTGGCGGAGCTGCTCCAGAAGCTTCTGAGTGGGGCGTTGTAGGTGTTGTCAATGGATGGAATGCACCGGATATCACAATGTACAAGACTGCTACAGAAGGTCTTTTCGTAGCTTACAATGTGGCAATGCCAGACGGTGGCTTCAAGATCCGTGCAAACGGTCAGTGGAATGACGATGCAAACTATGGACTCGAGAAGGCTGGTGCAGTTGAGGTTGATCACGTATATGATCTCGTATGTGGCGGTGGCTCAGGCGATATGACACTCGTTGCAGGCAATTATGATATATGGTTCGACCTCACAAACTCAAAGGTTTACATTATGACTCCTGGCAAGCCTATTTCAGAGGCTGTAGAGGGTGGTGCTGCCACTCCGGAGCCAGAGCCAGAAGTAACAGCTTGGTATCTTGTAGGAAACTTCAACGGCTGGACTGTAGCTGACGCAAACTATCAGTTTGCAAAGGAAGGCGACTGGTATGTATTCAAGGGCTTCACAGCTGATGGACAGGGCGTAAAGCTTAATGCCGGCAACTGGGATGTAAACCGTGGCGGTGTGTTCGTAGCTGCAAATGAGGCTATCGCAATCGAGCAGAACGGTGCTGATATGATGGTTGCAGCCGGTACATATGATGTCTATATGAATGCAGATGCTACCGAACTCTATTTTATGGAAGAAGGCAAGACTCCAGGTGAGTCGTCAGATGCTGTCACTACACCTGACGGCAAGCAGCTCAAGTTTGTATGGGCTGATATGATGAATGCTCCTTCTATCGTTGACCTCGGTGTCACTACTCCTGGCAAGCTTGCAATATGCTATGACCTTGCAGCTGTGTATGGCGAGGAGGGTCTTCCTGAAGAAATGATCGGCAAGTATATGCAGTATATGGCCTGGGACTATAGAGTTGAAGCTACAGATGCTGCATCGGGCGTATTCACTATCATAGGACAGGACCATTTCGGAGAGATCGTAGAGACTCAGGGTACCTACACAGAGTGGAATGGTACAACCTGCGTAGTGAACTTCGAAATGCTTATGCTTGAGAATGTGACCATGACAGTTGCTGAGCAGACAGTTCCAGTATATATCGAACAGGGTGGCGTAATGTAATTCCGGACCTGAACTGATATGAAATCGGCCAGCGGCCCCTGACCGGACCGCTGGCTTCCATTTAATTAACCAACAAAACGATGAAAAGAATCCTTTATGTGTTTATCGCACTTTCAGCATTCCTTGCTGTAAGTTGTCAGGAGACCCTCGAGCAGTTCTCAGTCACTCCTGCCTCTCTCGAATTCAGCGGTGAGGCCGGAACTCAGACCCTGACTGTAACTGCCGGTACGACCTGGGCTTTGAAAGTGGATGAAAGCGCAGCATCCTGGCTGACCACATCCAAGATTTATGGAAAATCTTCCGCTACGGTAGATGTGTCGGTTACAGCCAATGGCCCCGAGGCACGTTCTGCAGAAATTGTCCTCAGCAGTTCGAGACAGTCTGTCACAGTGACTGTAACTCAGGCTGCCGGCAACGCAGAAGTAGAGGTGGAAAAGGGAGAATTCTATCCGGATCCGACATCCGGTATCGAACTGGATCCTGTATGTCCTGATGCCGACAAGCCTTGCACCATCAAGTTCAATCCTGCATCAGGTAACCCTCTCTATGGCCACACAGGAGAACTCTATGCCCATCTTGGTGTAGTGGTGGATGGCGAATGGAAATTTGTTCCGAGCGACTGGGGAACCACTGATGAAAAGGTGCATTTCAATAAGGTGGCAGATAATTCATGGGAGCTCAAGCTTGAGCCTACAGTCCGTGAATACTTCCAGAGCGGCGAGACCCCTGTGACCAAGCTTGCCATCATCGTCAGAACAGCTGACGGAAGCATAAAGAGTCACGATGCCGACCAGTTCTGCTCTGCAACGGACAATAAATACAAGGCCGAGGAATTTGTTCCTGATGATCTTGTCACAAAGAAGCTTCCTGAAGGCGTTGAGCATGGTATCAATTACAATGCGGACGGTTCTGTAACCTTTGTCCTCTATGACAAGGACAAGGACGGCAAGAGCCACAAATACTGCTATATCGTAGGTGACTGGAATGACTGGACCCGCAAGACTGAAGGAGCAATGTACTACGACGGCTCGAAGGGCTGCTGGTGGATTACCCTCGACGGCTTCGATGCTGACAAGGAATACCGCTTCCAGTACCGTCTGGGCAATAGTTCAGGTTCCGATACATATGTCAGCGATCCTTATACAGAGATTGTATATGACGAGTGGAACGACCAGTATATCCAGGGCGTCCCTGCATTCCCTGCAGGAGCCAAGCAGCTTGTTTCCGCTTTCCAGATCAACAGACCGGCATATGCATGGAAACATTCTGACTTCAAGGTCGAAGACAAGAACGATCTCGTGATCTATGAGATGCTTTTCCGAGACTTCACCAAGAATCAGAACATTGCCGGAGCAATGTCACAGCTCGACTACATCGAGAACCTCGGAGTGACAGCCGTACAGCTTATGCCGATCCAGGAGTTTGACGCCAACCTCAGCTGGGGATACAACCCTAACCACTGGTTCGCTCTGGATAAATATTATGGAACACGCGAGGAATACAAGGCTTTCATTGACGAGTGTCACGCAAGAGGAATGGCCGTGATCGTGGATGTCGTTTACAATCATGCTACAGGCTCGCATCCTTGGGCGAAGATGTGGTGGAACGGTAGTGCCACAGCACAGAACAATCCATTCTTCAATGTGACTCCTACCCACCCGTACAATGTCTATCACGATATGAACCACGAAAACGAGATGGTGAAGGCTCATGTGAAGAGAAGCCTCGAGTATCTCCTTACAGAGTACGACGTGGACGGTTTCCGTTTCGACCTTACAAAGGGATTCACTCAGAAAGATACCGGTGGAGACAACGGTGATGTGGCAGCCTGGGGACGTTATGACCAGAGCCGCGTAGATATCCTCAAGGGTTATGCAGACCATATCTGGTCAGTGAACGAGGATGCAGTGGTTATCTTCGAGCACCTTTCTGACTGGGATGAGGAAAAGGTTCTCGCCGAGTACGGCATCCAGCTCTGGAGAAATGTGAACCACGAATACAGGACTGCTGTAAACGGCGGCACCGGTAACTTCAGCAATATGTATTCTGATGCACCGTTCGGAGGCTTCGTGGGATATATGGAGAGCCACGATGAAGAGCGTCTCTGCTACGGCGCAGGCGGATCAGGAGATGGCTCATGGGGCCTGTGCGGTACCATGACCAACTGGTCATCCGATATCACCATGGTACAGGACGGACCTTTCGTCGTAGCCAGAAACATCACATTCACTGATGCTGATGAGTTCAAGCTCAGATTCGCAGGAGACTGGGGCAGGAATTACGGTACATCTACAAAGGGATATAAGCTTCCTCTCGATAAGGAATACAGACTCACTTCAAATGCCCAGGATATGAAGGCTCCTTCTGCAGGAACATACGATGTATATTTCTGCGAACCTCTTGAGACCATCTGGGTGATGACAGCGGGTAAGCGTCCGGCAGAACCTGAGATTGAAATCGGAGATGCTGAGGATCCTCATGTGGTCGCTATGCGCCGAGCTGGAGCTTCTGCCGCATTCTTCCTCACAGTACCTGGCCCTAAGATGATCTGGCAGTTCGGTGAGATCGGATACGACTACACGATTGAATACAATGGCCGTACAGGCGAGAAACCGGTAGTGACAGACGAATATATGGCAGATCCGGCACGCAAGGCTCTCTACGATACTTATGCAGCCCTCCTGAAGTTCCGTCGCGAGAATCCTCGTTTCTTTGATAAGGACGCCAAATTCGAGTGGACTCCTTCGGGATCTGTCAAGAAGATCACCTGCTCTGTGGATGGAAAGACTTTCCATGTGGTAGGTAATTTCGGAAAAACTCTTGCGACTGTAAATCTCCCTGAAGGCCAGTGGAAGGATTATATGAATGACAACACCTCATTCACATCCAGCACCGTAACCCTCAATGAAGGTGAGTTCAAGCTTCTCATAAGATAAACCCTTCGGTTTTGTCCGTAAAAAATATGTCTTTTACGGACAAAAGCATTTTTAATAGTGGTTTATCCGTAAATTATGCCACATTTACGGATAAACCACTTTACTTTTGAGGAAACAGTTCAGATATAATACTTTGGTCAAGCTTCAGGATACGTCGTATCTGCTTATGAGATGCGTTGTATTTGAAATATAGCTCTTTTGCTATTTTGATTCTCTGTTCAGGTGTCAACAGGACCAGGCTTCTGCACTCAAATTCTTCCTTCCCGTATTTGAAAGCTACGGTATACAACTCTTCATCTGTAAGGAAGATACTGTCTTTCAGTCTTGCAGCTATCAAACTCATTCCTTCTGAGTTTCGTGTCAATGCCATGAAATAACTCCTGGCATTCGCGAACATCCTTTCCCCTAGCCCTATATTGCAAAAAGATGGAATGAACACCGTGCCCCCAATAAATTTCAGACTTTTAAACTCTTCGAAATCCCTGCTGTGAGTGATCCTGCGGGCTTGTTCGAATCCTATTTCGCTGATACTCTTTGTCACAAGCAGATTGATGACAGGAGAGAAGTATGCCCATCCCCCGCCCCATGGATAACTGAACGGTGTGAATCGTGGGTCTGCCACAAATGCATTGCGATTCACATAAATGATTTCATTTCTCAATGCTTTCAGATCAGGAATTTCCAGGATATCAGCCTTGAACCGTTTCCAATCTATGCATCTGTCCTGCTTGCAGAAGATCCTTGCAAGCTTTTTCTTGAAGTATCCGAATAATTCAAGACAAGCTCCTCTGTCCCCTCGTAGTATCAGGTGAAGATGATTAGACATCAATTCGAAAGTGATTATCTCAATCTCCTGGTAGATGCATCTCCCCATGGCAAGTGCAATCATCCCCGTTTTCATATCGTCCTCATTCAGGAAAATGTCCTCCATAGAGGATCCATCAGTGAATAGATGCCAGAATCTACCACCTTTGGCAAATTCCATTTCACAGATTCTTTCCTTTTCTGCAAAAGTCAGCATACCTCTCTTGTCTGATGGATATGATTTCCCTGTGGAACGAACGGCCGTTTTAACCGGACGCAGGATGGATTACATTTCTGTGTACGGCAGAACAACTTTATGGCATCTTTAAGAGTCCAGGCTGAAGCACTCTTAAAGTCACCGTCTGTGACTGTGTATACCGAATAGGCAGTATGAGGCAGATGTGTGAAAGCATCAAAAGCCGGAACGGTCTTTACATTAAGATATAGTATGTCCATCATCAAATGTTTTATAATGTTTGTGCCATTTGATCGTGGATGGCGAACCAGAATAGTTCGTAGATGTTCCAAATGTAGTTCTTAATATTGAATATCCAAGCAATAGCCTCAATTTTTTGCAGTTTATCCGTAAAATAGCAGTGTTTTACGGATAAACACATCAGCTTGATGACTTTGTCCGTAATATAAGGTGTTTTACGGACAAAATGATAATAGGATGTGCTTCTGAGGAAATATAGACCGGTTTGGTCTGAGGATTGTTTGTCATCACGATAGATAAATTTGAATATTTAAAAATTATGACAAATAATAGACAGAGCGACGCACATAAGTCCATTATAATGGTACTTGCCGCAATATTCTTCAGCATAACATCGCTTTCAGCCCAGGGTGGCTATACCGTACAAGGTACCGTCCAGGACCAATACGGTCCGGTAATCGGTGCGGCGGTAGTGGAGCTCTCCACCTCCAACGGAACTTCGACCGGCCCTGACGGAGGCTTCTCCCTCACGGTTACTGGCCCTTCGGCTATGGTAGAGATAAGCTGCATCGGTTATGCCTCCCAGACCTTTGAGGCTGCTTCGGTGCCATCCGTTGTGACATTGAAGGAGGATAACGAATATCTCAACGAAGTCGTCGTCATAGGTTACGGAACCGTGAAGAAGGACGATATGACCGGCTCCATCTCGGCCGTCAAAGCCGAAGATATAAACAGAGGAGCGGTGGTCAATACACAGGACATGCTCAAAGGAAAGGTCTCCGGCCTTCTGGTGACACCTGGAGACGGCGGTCCCGGCTCGGGTTCGCGCATCAGGATCAGAGGCTCGGCTTCCCTGAATGCCTCTAACGACCCGCTTATCGTCATTGACGGAGTCCCTCTTGCCCAAGGCGCAGGCGGAGCGATGTCCAATCCCCTTGATCTGCTGAATCCAAATGATATTGAATCATTTACAGTCCTGAAGGATGCTTCTTCCGCAGCAATATACGGCTCCCGCGCCTCGAACGGCGTCATCCTCATCACCACGAAGAAAGGTATGGGAGGCAAGCCTCAGGTCAGTTACAATGGCTCTGCCAGCCTGCAGCACATTTCCTCGAAAGTCCCTGTTATGACACCTGCCGAGCTGAGGCAATTCTATTGGCAGGCCTTCCCTCCCGGCACACCGACAGGAGACCTGATCGCACGGCTCAGCGGCAATCATGACACCGATTGGCAGGATCTGATCTTCCGTACCGCCTTCGCTACCGAGCATAATGTAAGCGTCTACGGCAATTACGACTCAATGATGCCCTACCGCGCGTCAGCATCCTACAGCGGCCAGCAGGGTACACTAAAGGAGTCGCGTTATGACAGAGGGACAATCGATATCTCCCTCGCTCCGGAATTTCTGGACAAGCATCTGAAGATAGATCTCAATGCCAAAGGAGTATATTCATACTCAGACTATTCCGATGGAGGAACAGTCGCAAACGCAGCCTTCTTCAACCCCACTCAGGACCCCTACTGGAGGAATCCTGACGGATCTATAGATTACTCGACCACCAATGGATATTGGAATTACGGAAACGGCCGAGGCGAGGCATTCACGCCCAATGTGCTTGTCGGCCCAAGTCCTTTGTCACAGCTTTACGACAACATAAGCGATGCCCGCTCCGGCCGTTTCATTTCACGGGCCGCTGTCGATTACAAGGTGCACGGCTTCGAAGCCCTCAGTTTCAATGTCAGTGCAGGACTCGACATCACTGCCACAAATTCATACAATGGCTCTCGTCCCGGCTCCTTCCAGGCCTATGCCGATACGGACAATCTCCGCATCGGTGAGCATACGAAGTCCCATAACATAAGTCGCAGCCAGATTTTCGAGGCCTATGCCGATTTCAAGGACACCTGGGGAATCCACAGCCTCAATGCCCTTGCAGGATATTCGTGGCAGAACAATTTCTTCTCAAACCGCAGCATTACATACTACAATGAGACGAATCTGCCGAACCTCAATCCCGGTGAGACAGTCGACTCACGCTACCTTACATTCCGCAATGAAAACTATCTGGTGTCATTCTACGGAAGAATCAATTATTCGATTGACTCCAGATATGTATTCACCTTTACGGCCCGGGCCGACGGATCCAGCAAATTCGCCAAGGACTACAGATGGGGCTTTTTCCCTTCCGGAGCCTTCGCCTGGAATATTGCGCAGGAACCTTTCATGAAACCGCACAAGGCCGTTTCCACTCTTAAATTGAGACTCTCTGCCGGAATGACAGGTCAGCAGGACGGAATCGGAGACTATGTCCATCTGGCCCGTTACAATATAACCAGCAATCCGTCTTACCTGTACAATATGGGTAACTCCGACTATGTATATCCTGTGACCCCGCTTGCATATGATCCGACCATCCGCTGGGAGACCACCATCACATACAATATCGGCATCGACTACGGATTCTTCAATGACCGTCTGAGCGGAAGTATCGATGCTTATCTCGCTGATACCAAGGATCTTCTGAACTCCGTTCAGGTCCCTATGGGATCAAATTTCGGCAATAAGCTCACTACCAATGTCGGTTCGCTCCGAAACAGAGGCCTGGAATTCTCCATCAGTGCCATACCGGTCCAGAAACCTGGGCTGAGCGTTCAGGTGGGATTCAACGGAACATTTCAGAATACTGTCTTCACGAAGCTCAATCCTACCGAAGATAAGGGCTACTATATAGAAGTAGGCAATATCTCCAAAGGTACCGGAGGTTATCTCAGCCGCCAGATGACAGGTTACTCCCCATATACATATTATCTCTATCAGCAGAAATATGATTCCACCGGGCATCCGATCCAGAACGAGTTCGTGGACAGGGACGGTGACGGCAGCATAACAGAAAACGACAGGTATATGACAGGAAAGAGCCCCTCTCCGAAATTCTTCTACGGACTGAACCTGAAAGTCACATACATGAACTGGGACTTCGGTCTGAACGGCCACGGAGCTGCCGGGACCTGGGTCTTCAATGATTTCGCTTCGGCCAATTCCACAGCAAGTCTCGACCTCAATTCCGGCGCGCTTCCCAATCAGGCCATACTGGTCAAGGACACCGGATTCACCGCTCCAAACAGTGCCAGACAGTGGTACTCGGACTATTTCCTCGAGAATGCCTCCTTCTTCAGACTGGACGATATCAGTCTGGGATACACCTTCAGGTCGATCGGCCGGTGGGAGACCGATGTGAGGCTTGGACTTGGACTCCAGAATGTATTCGTCCTGACCCCCTACAGCGGAATGGATCCTGAAGTCATCTCCGAAACCGGAATCGACAATATAGTCTGGCCTCGTCCGCGTACCTACTCCCTCCGTGTCAATATAAACTTTTGAAAAGATATGAAACGAATAATATATATGCTCACAGCAGCATCGATCACAGCCTGCGTCAACGACCTCGACACCCTTCCTCTGAACAAGACCGAACCCGTCTCGGAATACGTCTACGGCAATGACGAAAGCGCCTACCTCGCGGGTCTGAGCCGCCTATATTTCCAGTTCGTCTCGAACGATCTGACCGACCTGCAGCAGATGGACGGCGGAGCATCCGAGATAATCCGTGCCTTCTGGTCAGTCCAGGAGACGACAGCAGATGCTGCAAAATGCTCCTGGGAAAACGATGCCTGGGTAAGAGCTTTGAACACCAATACCTGGTCGGAAGTCCAGAATGACGCCATCTATGCCGTCTATGTCCGTACTCTTCAAGGCATTGCCTTCGTGAACGAATATCTCCGCCAGACATCTCCCGATAAGCTTGCTTCCAGAGGTGTGCAGCCGGAATTGGCAGCAAAGATCGACGGCTTCAGGGACGAGGCCCGCTTCATCAGGGCTTACTTGTATTGGATGGCTCTGGACTGTTTCGGAAGTGTTCCGTTCACCACCGAGAAATCTCCCTTCGGAGGTACATATTTCCCGGATCAGGCTTCCCGTACGGATATATATGATTTTTGCATAAGCGAATTGACCTGGCTCATCTCGGACCAGAGCAATATGCCCGAGCCACGATATGCCTACCCACGTGCCGACAAAGGCTCTGCTGCCGGCCTTCTGGCCCGTATGTACCTTAATTCCAAGGTATATACAGGTGTCGAAAGATGGCAGGAAGCCAAGACAATATGTGAGACGATCTTTAATATGGGCTACTCCCTCTGTCCTGATCATGCAGCCCTCTTCCGAGGGGACAATGGAACCAATCCTCTGGTACAGAACGAAATGCTCTGGGCTATAGATTATAGTTCCGACTATACTGATTCATACGGCGGAACCACCTATATCCTCAGCGCCTCCCTCGCCTCTACCGACATCACGGACCAATCGCGTCCTAACGGACAGGTAAACGGCTGGGCCGGCCTGAGAGTGCCCTACGAGTATGTCTCGCGGTATTTCAATGTCAGCGGACAGGACTATGAAGCAGGTACTTACAATGTCACCGACAAGAGGGGAGAGATCTTCTATATAAAAGGACGCCGGGAATCGATGGAAGGAGCCCTCTACTCCTTTCTGAACGGATGGTCATGCCTGAAATTCAACAATATCCCTTACGGACAGACCAATGAATCCTTCCTGCCGACTTCTGCGCAGAAAGGATTCTCAGATGTTGATTTCCCGATGATAAGACTGGGAGAAATATACTTGATCTATGCCGAAGCCTGCATGCAGCTGGGAGTACAGTCAATGGCCATGCCTAAGCTTGAGGAGCTTTCTGCCAGAGCCGGTGTGGACCCTCCATCTGAAATCACCCGGGATTTCCTGGTGGCGGAAAGGGCTCGTGAACTTATGTGGGAGGCCCACCGCAGGACCGACCTCATCAGATACGGCCTCTTTCATACAGATACATATCTGTGGCCGTACAAGGGCGGCGACTCATACCCAGGTCAGGCATTTCCAGAATACAAATGCCTCTTCTCCATCCCTCCTACAGAGCTTGCTGTCAACGATCGCCTCGTGCAGAATCCAGGCTATGCCCGGCCGTAGATTTACTTTTTCCTGATGACATTCAGACCGTCGCGCAGAGGAAGAATCACTGACTCTACGCGGGGGTCGTCTCTTACAATATCATTGAAACGCGCGATTCCTAAAGTCTGCTTGTCCTGAGGCAGCGGGTCCTGGCATACCTTTCCGTCCCAGAGCACATTGTCCGCCAGGATAAGTCCTCCCGGACGCACCATATCGAACACCAGGTCGTAATACTCGCAGTACTCGCGTTTGTTGGCATCCATATAGACTATGTCATATAGCTTCTCGGGATCGGCCTGTGAACCCTCTGAAAGGCCCATCTCCTCGCGGAATCTTCCAAGAGTCTGCTTGCAGTCCCCGATATGCAGGTCGATCTTGTCAGAGAGCCCCGCACGCTCGAAACCCTCGAGAATCAGATCCTCCAGCTCGTCATTAAGCTCCAATGTATCCAGATGTCCCCCTTCAGGAAGTCCGGATGCCAGACATATGGCAGAATACCCGGTGAATGTACCCAGCTCCAGAATTCTCCTGGCACCGCTCATCTGCACCATCATCCTCATCAGCTGACCCTGCAATGCTCCGGAAAGCATCCTCGCATGATTGGTCCTGATATGCGTCTGTCTCACCACCCAGCCCAGAGCCTCGCTCTGCCGTGTCGCGTGTTCCTCAATATATTTATAGATCTGTTCCATATTTTGTTCCTGTCTGAATGGCAGTGGGATGGAATTGACATGCCACCCCCGGCTAGGTCGTGAGCGTACCAAGCAAACAGCCCAGCGGGCTTTTGCAGCGAACAGCCTGCGGCAGCAGGAACGGTGCCGAAGGCGGGGGTCAATGGAATCTCACTGTCATTCAGACTAAATATAAATAAGTTTCGATATACGGTCTCTGTCAAATATCCTTATTGCCATCTCCTGTACATCCTCAGCAGTAATGGCATCCACCAGCGTCCTGTTGTCCTTTCCTCCCGGCACCTTGCCATACGCCAGAAGACTCTTTCCCATCGAAAGACACTGAGTCTCACCGTTGTCTCCGCTTATGGCGATCTGTCCCAGCAGCTGCTTCTTCGCCGCCTTCAGCTTCCTCTCCGACAAAGGCTCGCTCTGAAGCTTTCCTATCTCCTTGTCGATTGCCGCAAGACATTTGTCCAGATTGGCCTTGTCACACCCGAGCGTAATAGCCACAAGCCCCGTGTCAGTGAACTGTGTATATCCGCACTCTACGCCATAAACCCATCCGTTCTTCTCCCTCAGCACCGAATTCAATATCGAATTGGTCGCCGGACCTCCGAGAATATTGCACAGAAGGACTGTAGCCAGCCTCTCACGCTCCTGGTAAAGCGATGGAGCAAGCGCTCCGATGACGCAATTGGCCTGATGGTTCCTCTTGCTTATCCTCTTGTCAAAAGGCTCCGCAGATGGCACCGCCGTGTTGCTGCAAAGAAATCCCTGCCTGTCGCCCGCTCCGCACTCCTGGATATTATTGCACGCTACAGGAGAACTTCCGAAAAATCTGTCAGCCAGCTTCAGCACTGCCTTTTCCATCTTAGCCTCATCCACATCCGCCACCACAGTGAACGCCATCTTGCAAGGCAGAAACTTCTCCTTTACAAACTTCAGAAGCTCTTCACGGGTTATTTTCTTCACGGATGCAGTCGTGCCGAGAATGTTTCCGCTCAGAGGATGTCCCTGGAATATCATTTCCTCGAACTTGTCATAGACATCCTCCGAAGGACTGTCCTTGTAGGATTGGATCTCATCGATGACCACGCCCTTCTCAGTCTGGATCTCCTGCTCCGGAAAAATCGCACTTGTGGCAAGTTCAAAAAGCAATGAGGCAGCCTTGTTCAGATCCTCTTTCAGAACCGTCGCGTGAAATACGATCTCTTCCTTTGTCGTGAACGCATTGAGCTCACCACCCAGACGATCGAGATAACTATTTATGACAGAGGCACTTTTCTTTGCTGTTCCCTTGAACAGCGTGTGCTCCGTGAAATGTGCTATGCCGCTGTGATATCCTGCTTCGTCCCTTGTTCCGCATTTGATGCTGAGGGCACAATATCCCACGGCAGATCCGCTTTTCTTCACTGCATACTGCAGTCCGCATCCTGCCTTTCCGCTTATCATCCCTACCTCCTGCTTGCTTTTATACGGTCAATGTCTTCAGGCAGGAATCCTTCTCCCGCCTTCTTTCCGATACGGTGTCTCTTGAAATAATACAGCTTGTGTGTCTGAGCATCTATCAGCATCTTGTAACAGTACGATCCCGCTACAGGCTCCGAAGGCACGGCTACATAGCTGACCATTGTACCAGGAACATTATCTATCATATATTGGTCGGCATCATCCTCGTCGGTAACGATGACCCCCTTCTCCTCCAGGGCCTCCATCTGCTCTTCAGTGACATCCTCGCTAAGGTCATCTCGAGAAATTATGACCTCGATGTCATCCGTCTTGCCCAGATTGATATTATTGCTTGCGAGTCCGCCATATCCCTTGATGTCCTGTTCCATCGAGGCGAGAGTATGACTCTGGATTATGTCCAGGAATGCCGGAAGGAAGACCAGTTCCCTGCCTGAAGGATATTCGGCCGAAGCAAATGGCAGTGACACTATTTCCAGCATGTCCGCTATGCCCTTGTCAGCTCCCTTTCCTCCCTTGACCAATGTCAGGAACTGCAGCCCCGGCGCGGTCTCCTTCCTGAACTGGCCGTATGTGGTCATCAGGAAATAGTAATCATCATTGCCCTTCAGCTGCTCGAATTCCTCGAGCGTGCAGAATTCGTAAGGGGATATCCTCCACCTCGTAGTGATTTCCTCCTGGAATGTGGTGTCGAAAAAAGCATTGCCGTTGAGGACCACTTTAGTGATCTTCTGAGTGAAATCGCTGATTTTTACCTTCTTGGTGTTGATCTGTGCCTGTGCTCCTGCTGCCATTGGAAGAAGGAGAGAAATGATGAATATTATAATTTTTCTCATATCGTCATAATTGAAATAGGGTGCAAAGATACATTTTTAAAAGGCAAGAAAACAGTTTCTATCAAAATTAATGCTATATTTGTAGATTGACCAAAGAACGAATGCATTCGAATATGTCACAGTATATAGTATCAGCCAGAAAGTACAGGCCGGATTCCTTCGGGACCCTTATAGGCCAGGACAATATAGCCCAGACCCTCAAGAACTCTATTCTGAGAGGGCAGCTTGCGCACGCATATCTCTTCTGCGGACCGCGAGGCGTCGGCAAGACCACCACAGCCCGTATCTTCGCGAAGATGATCAATTGTTCCAATCCGTCTGAGGATATGGAACCGTGCGGAACCTGCGAGTCCTGCCTCTCTTTCGCCGAGGGCAGATCATACTGCATTCACGAGCTCGATGCAGCTTCGAACAATGGTGTCGAGGATATCAAGGCCCTTATGGACCAGGTCCGTGTACCGCCTCAGGTAGGACACTATAGTGTCTATATCATCGACGAGGTCCATATGCTCTCGCAGGCTGCGTTCAATGCCTTCCTCAAGACATTGGAAGAACCGCCTGCACATGCGATATTCATCCTTGCCACTACCGAGAAGCACAAGATCCTCCCGACAATCCTTTCCCGCTGTCAGACATACGACTTCAACCGTATTACTGTCGACAATATCGTGAGAAACCTCCGCATGGTGGCTGCCAGCGAAGGAATCACCATCGATGACGAGTCACTTCACGTGGTAGCCCATAAGGCTGACGGAGCCATGCGTGACGCCCTCACTATCTTTGACCAGACAGTGGCATTCTGTGGAACCGATGTGAAGTATCAGGATGTTCTGCGTAACCTCAATGTCCTCGATTACGAATACAGCTTCTCACTTGTCGATGCTTTCCTTAATGGAGACTATCCTTCGGCTCTGATGACTTTCGATGAGATATTGACCAAAGGATTCAATGCACTTCATTTCGTGGCTGCACTCTCATCCCATCTTCGCGATCTCGTGGTCAGCAAGAGCGGGGGACTGGAGGCGCTTCTTGAACTTCCTGACTCCCTGAAGGTACGTTATAAGGAACAGGCCGGAAGATGCCATCTTCAGTTCCTTTACGATGCCCTGGGCATAACCACCCAGTGCGAGGCAGGTTACAGAGCCAGCGTGAACCCGCGTCTTCACATCGAGTTCGCCCTTATGCGTCTGAGCTTCCTTTCAGGCAAACTCAGCCAGCAGCCGCAGACCCCTCAGCCGGCGGCTGCCCAGCCAGTTCCTCAGCAGACCGCCCCTCAGGCAGCGCCAGTGCCTCAGCCGACAGTTCAGCCAGCGCCGGCTCCAACCCCTGCACCGGCTCCTGCACCTGCGCCGACCCCAGCACCGACACTTGCACCATCACCTGCGCCAGCTTCAGTGCCGCAGCCGGCAGCTCCAGCCCAGCCTGCATCGGCAGAGGAACCTCAGCCTCGCGAGCGTCGTACCCGTGCCTCACGCGCTGGAGCAGCCCTTTCCATGAAGGCAATGATGGAGGATGCCCCTGCAGAAACCTCTGCGGCAAGACAGGAAGCCCCTGTACCTGAAAATGAAGTTCTTAAGGCCAAATGGCCGGAACTTGCCGACTGCTATAAGGACAAGCCGCGTCTGGCAAGCATGCTCAAGAGCACTACCCTTGATATAGAACCGGCAGAGGATGCCAAGACAGTGATATTCAGAGTGGTTAATGATGCCCAGAAGGACTGGGTGGAGTCGAAGCTTCTGCACGAGCTTGAAGGCAATTACCGCAGGATCGTGGGCTCGATGAAGGTCTATCTCAGAGTGGCTGTCACCCCAGACAATTCTCCGGAGCAGAAGAAGATATATATGCCGAGTGAACAGGCCAAGGAGCTTATGGCACAGAATGAGGAGGTAAAGAGCCTGGTGAAGGATCTCGAGCTTGATATTAAATAGCCTTTGAAGGCTGTAAAACAGGATTTTTATGAAATTACGTTGCGAAAACCTTGTAAAGAAATATGGTCCCAGAACAGTAGTGAAGGGAGTGTCGATGGAAGTGAACCAGGGAGAGATCGTGGGATTCCTCGGGCCTAACGGTGCGGGAAAGACCACCAGCTTCTATATGATCACAGGCCTCATTGTCCCTAATGCCGGAAAGATCTTCCTTGATGATGAGGATATCACTAAGCTTCCGATGTACAAGCGCTCTCAGATGGGAGTGGGCTATCTCGCTCAGGAGGCGTCGGTCTTCAGACATATGACAGTGGAGGACAATATCATGTCCGTTATGGAAATGTCCAAGCAGTTCACCAAGGCTGAAAGAAAGCAGCGCCTCGAGGACCTTCTGGATGAGTTCAATCTCCACAAGGTGCGCAAGAGCAAGGGTATCCAGCTCTCCGGTGGTGAGCGCCGCCGCTGTGAGATCGCCCGCGCACTCGCCATCGACCCTAAGTTCATCCTTCTGGACGAACCTTTTGCCGGAGTGGACCCAATCGCCGTGGAGGATATCCAGTACATCATCGCAAAGCTTAAATACAAGAACATCGGCGTGATCATCACAGACCACAATGTGGGTGAGACCCTTGCCATCATTGACCGTGCATACCTTCTTTATGAAGGATCGATCCTTCAGAGCGGAACTCCGGAAGCACTCGCAGGCGACGATGAAGTAAGAACCAAATACCTCGGTTCGAATTTCGTCCTCAAACGCTCAGCAGCCTTCCTCCGTGCCGAGCAGGGTGGCCCTCAGCGTATCAATACCAAGGCAGAGCACGATGCTGTGGCAGTTCAGTCTCAGGCATCTGTCGATGAACCAGCAGATGAAGTCCCTGCTGAATCTTCCGAGCGAGAAATGACGGAAAACTCGCGCGTTTGATACAATTTTGCCCGTTTCGAGCGAGTTTTTGAAGATTTCTCGCTCGTTTTGAATAGGGTACACAAAAACAGATAAGCCAGATGCATCATGCATCTGGCTTATCTGTTTCTATGTGCGGGTGAATTACTTCACGCGCTCGCCGTATGAACGGTCAGTAGTGTTCACGCGGATCTTCTCTCCGATGTTGATGAAGAGAGGTGCCATGATGATAGCGCCAGTCTCGAGAGTGATCTCCTTCTGAGCGTTAGTTGAAGCTGTATCGCCCTTTACTGCAGGCTCAGTGTAAGTAACCTCAAGCTCTACATATGTAGGAAGCTCGCAAGTGAGGCAACGCTCCTCGTCAGCGAGGAACATCATCTCCACGTGCTGTCCTTCCTTCATGAGGTCAGCGTTGTCAACGAGGTCAGTGCCGAGGTGGATCTGCTCGTAAGTCTCCTCGTGCATGAAGTTGAATCCGTCCTCATCCTTATAAAGGAACTGGTAAGGTCTTCTCTCTACGTTGATAGTGTCGATCTTGACACCTGCGTTGAATGTGTTCTCGAGGATACGTCCGTTCTCGAGGTTGCGGAGTTTAACCTTTACGAATGCAGGACCTTTTCCTGGCTTTACGTGCTGGAACCATACGATCTGGCATGGTTTGCCGTTATAGTCAATGTAAAGTCCGTTCTTGAAATCAGCTGTTGTTGCCATAAAATATAATTTTTTTTAAACTATTAGTCAATGAGATGTCCCTATGTTGCCCGTCACGACAACCCAAATTTTCAAAAAGCGGCTGCAAAAATATAAAATTGTCTGCTACCTACCAAATTTTTACTGATTATCAGCGTTTTCGCCGCCTGCAAATTTCTCATTCCAGGCCGGAACATACTTGTTCAGGTCGAGGATATGTTCTGCAACATCTTCCAGAAGCCATTTCGGAGTCGATGTCGCTCCGCAAACGCCCACCCTGTCATCAGCTCTGAACCATTCCCTCTTGATCTCGTCTGTCGAGTCTATGTGATACGTCCTGATATTCATTGATTTGCAAAGGTCGCACAGGACTTTGCCGTTGGAACTTGCCTTGCCTGAAACAAAGATTATAATATCATGTTCCAGGGCGAATCTGGACAGCCTCTCATGTCTGGCAGCCACCTGAAGGCATATTGTATTATGAACGTTCAGCAGCTCGCGTCCCTTGAACCTTTCGATGGAAAGCTCGTTATATGCAGCCATCTTCTCTTCGAGACGTGCACAGAGTCTCGAATATTCGGCAGGGCTTTTAGTCGTCTGGCTGAATACCTCTGTGCGTACTCCGAGGTCGATTGTACCGTCGGCGATGAAATCATTCAGCATCAATGTGTTCTCCACCACGATGGCGGTTCCGTCGGTCTGACCGATGAGTCCGAGCACTTCAGCGTGTCCGATCTTTCCGAAGATGATTATCTGTCCCTTGCCTTCTTCCTTAATTCTGCTGTAAGCGTTTCTGATTCTTTCCTGAAGCTTCAGAACCACCGGACATGTGCAGTCTATTATGCTGAATCCCAGACTTTCAGCTGTCCTGTAAGTCTGAGGGGGCTCTCCGTGTGCCCTGATCAGAAGGACTTCTCCTTCGGCAGCGACCATTTCATCAAGGTCGTCCTTGTCGATTGTCACCAGACCCTGTTTCACAAGCCTGCCGAGTTCGGCATCGTTATGAACTATGGCTCCGAGAGAATAGAGGCGTTTTTCCCCGTTTGAATCTTTCAGAAATTCCTCGGCCTTGCCGATTGCCCTGATTACTCCGGCGCAGAATCCTGAATTGCTGTCGATATCAACTGTAAGCATACGAATATCGTTTAGCAGCCGAAACGCTCGGCTATTATTTCTTTAAGCCAGACCATCTGGTCTTCCATTGTCATGTGCGAATTGTCAAGCACTATGGCATCTTCAGCCTTGCTAAGAGGCGATGTCTCCCTGTGCGAGTCGATATAGTCTCTCTCGAGGAGATTCTTTTTGACGTCTTCGATATTGACATCATCGCCTTTGGCTCTCATTTCCGCCGCCCTTCTTTCTGCTCTGATTTCCGCTGAAGCAGTCATGAAGATCTTGAGCTCAGCATCCGGGAAGACAGTGGTGCCGATGTCGCGGCCGTCCATCACAATGCGTCTGAGCTTGCCGAACTCCCTGAGTTTCTTGTCCACGAAATTTCTCACCTGAGGCACAGTCGCGATCGGACTTACCTTGCCGGCAATGGCCAATGACCTGATCTCCTTTTCAACGCATCTTTCTCCAATGTAGGTTCCGCCTTTACCGAAATGAACATCGAGATCGGTGAGGGCTTTCTCCAGTCCTGGCACATCAATTGTACACTCGTCGTCGATGAATCCGTTCTCCATTGCAAAGAGCGTTACCGCTCTGTAAAGAGCTCCGGAGTCAAGATATGTGAAAGAAAACTCGTTTGCTACGATTTTTGCAAAGGAGCTTTTGCCGGTTGAGGAGTAGCCGTCAATGGCTATTATGATGTCTGGTACTTGCATAGTAATCTATAAAATCAAGCAAAAATATAAAATATTGCGTAAACTCCCAAAAATGACGATATTTGTAAACATTCGCATGCTCTCTGCCTGCCGCAGAAAAAAGAACCATATTTTCATATTCCCCTCCTGCCGCAGAAAAAAGAGCTGTCAGATTATAAATGTAGAATAAAGGTAAGATATAAAAACTTTGAGCGAAGCGATGGCAAGTCCTCCTCCCGTGGAGGAGGATTTAGGAGGAGGGTAGCGTGTACATATTTTCATATTCCTCTCCTGCCGCAGACAAAAGAGCTGTCAGATTATAAATGTAGAATAAAGGTAAAAAGTACGAAAATATGAAAATCTTGATTATTGACGACGAAAGATCTATCCGTAATTCCCTGAAAGAAATCCTTGTGGATGAAGGTTATGACGTGGACCTGGCTGAAAATGGCGCACAAGGCTGCGAAATGGCGGACAAGGAAAAATACAGCGTCATCTTCTGCGATATAAAGATGCCGGAGATGGACGGCCTTGAAGTCCTTGAAAAGCTCCATCAGATGGGAGTCGATGCAGCTATTGTGATGATTTCCGGTCACGGTGACATCAATGTCGCTGTGGAATGCATCAAGAAAGGCGCATTCGACTTCATCCCCAAGCCATTGGATCTGAACCGCATCCTCATCACCATAAAGAACGCGACAGAGAAAGTTTCCCTCGTGAAGGAAACCAAGATCCTGAAAAAGAAAGTCTACGGCCAGGAAATGGTAGGTGAGTCTCCGGCCCTCGTGCAGGTAAAGGACATGATAGACAAAGTGGCACCTACAGATGCCAGAGTGCTGATCATCGGCGCCAACGGCACAGGAAAGGAACTCGTAGCAAGAAATCTCCATCAGAAAAGCTCCCGCTCTGCTGCCCCATACATAGAAGTCAATTGCGCCGCCATACCTTCGGAACTCATTGAAAGTGAGCTCTTTGGCCACGAGAAAGGCGCCTTTACCTCTGCCATAAAGCAGCATAAGGGAAAATTCGAACAGGCAGACGGAGGAACACTCTTCCTCGATGAGATCGGCGATATGTCACTCGCAGCTCAGGCCAAGGTACTGAGAGTGCTTCAGGAAAAGAAACTCTCACGCGTGGGAAGCGACAAGGACATCATTGTAGACGTAAGAGTACTTGCCGCCACAAACAAGAATCTCAAGGCCGAGATCGAAAAAGGCAATTTCAGAGAGGACCTTTACCATCGTCTGAGTGTGATCGTCATAAACATGCCATCACTCGATGACAGAAAGACCGACATTCCTCTACTCGTGGATTACTTCATCGGACAGATCTGCTCGGAAACAGGCATGATGCCTCGCAAGATAGACGATGATGCCATGCAGATGCTTGTGGACAAGGCCTGGACAGGAAACATACGAGAGCTGAGAAATGTAGTGGAAAGACTCCTTATCCTTTCAGGTGACAGGATAACTGCTTCTGATGTAAAAGCTTACGTGCTCTAAGCCTTGTGCTTGGGTATCGTCACGACAAATGCTGCACCACCGAGGGCGAATGATCTCTGATAGCGGATCTCGCCCTCGCATTTTTCTATGATATTGCGGCAGATGGCCAGACCAAGACCGGTACCCGAACTCTTTGTCGTGAAGTTCGGGGTGAAGAGCTTTCCAAGATTTTCTTCGCTCACTCCAGGACCATTGTCCTCGAACGTGATGTCATAATATCCCTCACGGGTGCTGTTGCGCAGACCGATGAATACCTTTCCTTCTGTCTGGGCCGAATCCTCCGTCTGCTGCATCTCCACCGCCTGTATTGCATTTGTTATAAGATTCACGAATACGCGTATAAGCTGAGGCTTAGGAGCCATGACGAATGCCTCCTCGAGTCCGATGTACTGGATCCTGACATTGTCCCTGTTGTCGAAGATAAGCAGCTGATCCTTCAATGTCTTGTCCAGATCCATCAGCACCGGATCCTCGCTGTACAGCTTGGCGAAAGTCGAAAACTCATTGGCGGTCTCGGTGAGGATGTCGATATGTTCCAGCACTACCGCAGATACTTCGTCGAAACGCTCTTCCCATGCAGGATTGTTCTTTTCCTTGAGCCTTATCAGTCTCTGTATCTGGAGCTTGATAGGGGTGAGAGGGTTCTTGATCTCGTGCGCCACCTGACGTGCCATCTGGCTCCAGGCATTGTCTCTTTCGGCCTGTGCCAGCTTCACTGTAGATTCCGAAAGATCCTTCACCATTCGGTTGTATGCATCCACCAGCGATGAGATCTCGTCCTCCCGCTTGTAGATGATATACTGAAGATTGTTGATATCGGCCGCGTTCATCTTCTTACCCATCTCGATAAGAGGGGAGAACAGGGCGCTTACTTCCCTTGTACTGAATATGAGCGAACCTATGAGCAGGAGCAGGAAGATATTGAATATCAATGCTCCATGGAAGAAGGCCTCTCTGCGGAAATCGAAGTTCCTGTCGGTATAAGGGACACTGATGATGGCGATCATCTGTCCGTTGTCATTGAATATCGGGGCGTACAGGGCCCAATAGCTGTAGTCCGTCACCTTCTCTCTGTGGATGAAGAATCTCTGGTGCAGATCCCTGATGTTGTGGTATGCCTCTTCATCCAGTCTGCTGCCCATGATCATCCTTTCGAACACTTCCGGTGTGGTGGATTTGAACACCTTTCCTCCCGGAGTATAGATGGTTATGTCTGACTTTGTCGTATTGCCGATATTCTCCAGCTGGACGGTAAATTCAGGGGTGTTGAGGTCCTGCCATGATGTGGCTGTCCTTGCCTGCCTTTCCACGAATGCCTGTATGGTCGTGATTCGGGACGTCATCAGATTGTGCATGTTTTCCTCGTTCCTTTTATAGACGAAGAGGATGCTGATGGCCGTCATGCTTATGAGAATGAGCAGCGAGGATATGAGAAGGATGGTATTGATCCTTTTCCTGAAATAGTTGCTCTTGAATACCCTTTTCTTGTTGCGCGAGCTTGCGAATATGCTCAGGATGCCGCTGAGGGCAAGGCAGAGGTATGAGAAAGATATAAAGTAAACCAATCCGCCTCTCTGCTGTCGTGAAATTATGATGAACTCATCCTCGTTCACCATATTCATGAAATGCACATATCCCTGGCTTCTTGACACCTCCCTGTTCCTGTCGGTCAGATGTCCTTCTTCATTATGGTCGTAGTGGGTAGGGTAAGGGAAATTGCCCTTATACGACATCAGACGCTTGTCCTTGTATTTTGCGTATGAATAGTAGGACGGGATATTGATCTCGCCAGGATTAGAGAATCTTCCCAGAATGCTCTCGTATCCCCGGTCTTCGCGGTTCGAATTGGATTCGATGCTTATGATCATACGTGACACTCCCTTGTTCGGACTGTAGAATCGGAACAGACCGGCGTAGCTGTTGCGCCCGTTGGCATCGGTGAGGAAAATGAATCTGGAACCGTAGGCGATAGGAGTACCGTTTCGTAGCAGATTGTTGAAATAGCTCAGACCGGCAATGTCATTGTCCCTGACAATCCTTACCTGCAGATCGTACAATTGTCTGACGCGGTGCAGATAGTATTCGCTTATCCTGTTCTGTATCATTCCCTCCGTACTCTCCAGATATGACAAGGCGGATATAAGCTGGTCATAGGCAATGCTTTCCTCCACGGATCTGAGCTGGATCTCCAGACTGAGATCTCTGTCCACTGAAAGTCTGTTAGCCCATACGGTGACTCTGTCGGACTCTTTCTTGAATCCAAGCTGTCCTGAAATGATGGTGAAATATGCAGAGCAGATCACAGCGAAAAGAATCAGGGTCTTTCCTGAAAGCATGTCGTATCTGTATCCCAGGAACTCCTTTACGACCGGCCTGAGGCACTGCAGCAGCAGGAGAATGCAGAACAGAAGTCCTGTGTATGAAAGATATACGATGACTGTGTAGAGGATGTTGGTGTTCCAACGGTATAGCTCGATCGATATGTTGGAGTTCAGCAGCAGACTCCTGAGGGTGAACTGGGTGTAGAACCCTGTAAGAATGACCAGTATGACCACGCAGACACCGAATATCATAAGGTTTCTGCGGTAATGCTTTTTGTTCCTGCGCGCTATGGCCGTAATCCTGTTCCTGACCAGGAAAAGACAGGTGATCATCAAGGTGATGTACGAGTTGAGCATCAGCAGGGAACCGAGAGAGGACAATACCGGTCCGTCAGCATAGATGATAGGAGAAAACAGCTCAGCCGAGCCGTTCATCTGCGTTCCCCACAGATACGCCAGCACCAGGAGCAGAGTGAGTGTCGAGGCCACCACCGCAAAGACTTTCAGAGTCCTCTGCCCGGCAAGGAACAATACAATCGCAAAAGTGAACAATATCACAGCCACCCACCTGAGCATCGAATTGTCAAAGAAAGGGGTGGCCTGGCTTCCGTCATACAATATCTTGAAAAGCGGCTTGCCGTCGATCTCCACGGCCGAACCTCCACTGTGGGTGAGGGGAATGACCGAATATTTACCAGACAGCTTCAAATGAGGATTCACGCCGTTTTCGTTCCTTCTGGCATCGTCGATAAGAGTATTCTTGATCTCTAATCCTGCTATTATCTTTTGTCCTCCCGAACCTGTGACTGACTTCACGAGATACCATTTAGGACCAAGATTCAGGTATGATATTTCGTCCGTTACGTCTGCAAGAGGGGATACTATCTGGCTTCTTCTGTCCGTAAGTCTCTGGAATACAAGCAGAGAGGAAATATTGTCGTTGATTATCGAGAACTGGTTGCTCCAGGACTGGAGAGAGTCATTGATATATCGGTAGATGACCATGTCTTCCGGCAGACCTTCCGGCAGGATCAGCTCCTTGCGGTCAGTCTCCAGGGCTGCTTCGATGTTTTCCTCCAACGAGCTCAGACGCTTCTGGATCCTGTCGGCGGTTTCCAATGCCACCTTGTCCGTATTGCTTCCGGCATTATTACCCGCCAAAGACAATACGAACAGCACCAATGCAAGTATCAATGCCGTAAAAGGCAGTCTCTTATGCAGCCATTCCTTGGTATTCATCTGTACTTTTTATTCGTGGTGGTAAGGCTCGCCCCTCATGATCGTGAAAGCCCTGTATATCTGTTCGGCAAAAATGGCTCTTACCATCTGGTGCGAGAAGGTCATCTTCGACAGGGAAAGCTTGGAGTTCGCTCTCTGATACACAGCGTCGGAGAATCCGTATGCTCCTCCTATTATGAATATGATGTCTTTACCCGCGTAGGAGATCTTGTCCTGGATGATCTTAGCCAGCTCTACAGATGTGTACTGCTTTCCTTTCTCATCCAGCAGTATCACATCGTCGGTCGGACGTATGTTCTTGAGTATCAGTTCGCCTTCCTTGCTCTTTATCTGATCTTTGCTTAGAGCCGATACGTTTTTCAGTTCGGGGATTTCCACTATGCTGAAGGGTATGTAATGCTTCAGACGAGACACATAAATGTCCAGTCCTTGTCTTACCCAGTCTTTGTCTGTCTTTCCGACGGTCAGAAGTGTGATTTTCATAGGCTGTCAGCTATATCTGGCAAAGTTATGAATTTATATGCAAAAATCCGACCAATAGATAAATTCGCTAAAAACTTGCGGGGCATCGATTTTGTAGTATCTTTGCACGGTCAATTTCAAGGTATTGCAGATGAAAGGATATATTGTCGGTGCGCTTACGGGGGCGCTGTTGTGCCTTTTCTGTGCAGGAGCTTCTGCCCAGGAAAGCGGATATGATGTGTTCAACCCGATCTCCAAATATCTTGCCCAGGGTGATGCCGACAAGCTCTCAGCCTGGTTCTCTGACAATCTCGAAGTGACCATCTTCTCGGACTCGAATGACTCCAGCCGCAATCAGGCCCGTCAGATCATGAAGTCCTTCTTCCGTTCCTACACCCCGCGCTCATTCGAAATCACCCACAAAGCCGGACGTTCCAATATGAAATACGCCCTTGGCACCCTGAATGCAGGAGGGGAGAGGTTCATCGTCACCATCTTCGTCAGTTACAACGAATCATCCTACAAGATCCAGCATCTGAAAATCGAAAGAGTAGACTAAAAAACCAACAAACTGGTATATAGGTGACATGCCACCCCCGGCTAGGGGGTGCCCGAGCCTGCGAGGGCGGGGGTCACCTATATACCAGTTTGTTGGTTTTTTTAGGATGTAGACTATTTCTGTCTGAGGAAGATCTGCACCGGACATCCAAGGAAGTCGAACTTGGTGCGGAGCTTGTTCTCAAGGAATCTTCTGTACGGCTCGCGGATATACTGCGGAAGATTGCAGAAGAACGCGAATGACGGAGATCTTGTAGGAAGCTGTGTTATGTACTTGATCTTGATGTACTTGCCCTTCCATGCAGGTGGCGGGTAATTCTCGATTTCAGGAAGCATCTCTTCATTGAGCTTCGATGTGGAGATCTTACGCGAATAGTTCTCGTACACGTGAGCTGCAGCATCAAGCACATCCATGATTCTCTGCTTGTTGATCACAGAAGTGAAGATGATCGGAAGATCGGTGAACGGTGCGAGACGCTCCTTGATGGCAAGGGTATATTCCTTCATCGTATTGCTGTCCTTCTCGATGGTATCCCACTTGTTCACCACCACTACGCATCCTTTCTTGTTACGCTGGATAAGATTGAAGATAGCCATGTCCTGTGACTCGATACCTGTCTGGGCATCCACCATCAGGATGCAGACATCCGAGTGCTCGATAGCCCTGATGGATCTCATCACCGAGTAGAACTCGAGATCCTCATGAACCTTGGCCTTCTTTCTCATACCTGCAGTATCCACAAGCATGAACTCGTGTCCGAACTTGTTGTAAAGTGTTGCTATCGAATCTCTTGTAGTACCTGCGATAGGAGTCACGATATTCCTTTCCTTGCCGAGAAGGGCGTTGGTGAGGGATGATTTTCCTACATTAGGCTTTCCTACGATCGTGAAGTGAGGAAGCTCAGGATGCTCGTCTGTGTCAGGATCCTCTTCTGGAAGCACCTTTACTATCGCGTCGAGAAGGTCTCCTGTGCCGCCTCCGTTGGCTGCTGATATGCTGTAGATCTCTCCGAGTCCGAGTGAATAGAACTGGAAAGCGTCATACATCTTCTCTCCCGAGTCGATCTTGTTCACTGCGAGAATGACAGGCTTTCCGCATCTGCGCAGAAGATCGGCGATCTCTTCGTCATAGTCAGTGATACCTGTACCGGCCTCCACCATGAAAAGCACCACGTGTGCCTCTTCGATAGCGAGGACCACCTGCTTGCGGATCTCTTCCTCGAAAATGTCGTCAGAATTCGATGTGTATCCGCCGGTGTCTACCACAGAAAACTCTGTGCCGCACCACTCGCATCTTCCGTAGTGCCTGTCTCTGGTCACTCCGGCTGTCTCATCGACGATTGCCTGCCTCATGCCTACGAGGCGGTTGAAAAGTGTGGATTTTCCTACATTAGGACGTCCTACAATTGCTAATAAGCTCATAATAAGTAAGTTTAATTGTTAAAATCCCGCCTCTCGGCGATAATTGCTAATCCCTATCCGGGAACGTGTATATATTGTCCGTGACGCTCACGGGCCAATTTCTATTTGCAGGAACTGGCACAACTTCCGCATCCTCCTTCGTCGCAGGATACGGTGTTGCCGTCCTTGTCCTTTTTACCCCAAATCCTTATTTCCTCTTCCTTGGCGCACTTGATGCCCCTTTTGCGCATCTCCTTGTTGTTCTCGATCTCGGTTTCAGGAAATTTTCCGTCCTTCCTGAAGATGATGTTGAAACAAAGGCCGAAGACGCAAAGCGCGATGAGGATTAAGGATGCGATCAATAGCTCCATGATTAATTGATGAAGCTTGAGCTGATTTCCTCGTAGTTGTAAACCTTGTTGATGATGTCAGCGAACATTGCAGTCATTGAGAGGACTGTGATCTTGCTCTTGTCCTTATCAGGGTCCGAGCTCAATGGAATAGTATCTGTAACGATGACTTCCTCCAGAGCTGACTCTGCGATCCTTTCGTATGCGGGACCTGAGAATACAGGGTGTGTAGCGCAGGCACGTACGCTGAGTGCGCCCATTCCCTTGAGGACATTGGCTGCCTTTGCAAGAGTTCCGGCGGTGTCGATCATGTCATCCACGATGACGATGTTCTTGCCCGCTACATCTCCGATGGCAGTGATCGATGCCACTACATTGGCCTTTTCACGTGACTTGTGGCAGATCACCACAGGGCATTCGAGGTATCTTGCATAAGCGTTTGCTCTCTTGGCGCCACCCATGTCAGGTGCAGCGATGGCAAGGTTCTCGATGTTGAGGGATTTCAGGTATGGAAGGAATACCGCACTGGCGTAGATATGGTCCACCGGGAAGTCGAAGAATCCCTGGATCTGGTCAGCGTGGAGGTCGCAGGTCATGACACGGTCGCATCCGGCAGCGTGAAGCATATTGGCAACAAGCTTCGCTCCGATCGATACTCTTGGTTTGTCCTTGCGGTCCTGCCTTGCCCATCCGTAGTACGGCATGACGGCGATGACTCTGTGTGCGGATGCTCTTTTTGCAGCATCTGCCATAAGGAGAAGCTCGAAAAGATTGTCTGTCGGCGGGAATGTAGACTGGACGATAAATACAGTCGCACCTCTGACACTTTCATTGAACGAAGGCTGGAATTCTCCGTCGCTGAATGTAAGTACATCGGATGCACCGAGTTCAAGATTCAGACACTTTGCAACCTTTAATGCAAAATCTTTTGACGCCCTGCAGGCGAACAGCTTCATTTTATGTTCCTTAATCATCGTATTTGAGGGTTTTAGTTTTCTTCTGATTTCAATGTCTCCAGTACCGAACCTATGTAGTCGAGGATTTCTTCGCGTCCCATGCCTGTTTCCGACGAACTGATGAATGTCGGAGGCAGTTCCTCCCAGAATTCAAGTATCTGGGCCTTCATCTTCTCGATCTGGGCCTCCAGTGCCTTAGGACCGCTCTTGTCGCCTTTTGTGAATATGATCGCGAATGGGATATTGCTCTGACCGAGCTCTGTCAGGAAATCCATGTCCACCTTGCCGATATCGTGGCGTGAATCGATCAGTACGAAGAGCATCACCATCTCCTGAGACAGGTTGATGTAGTTTCTGATGACCTGCTCGAGCTTCTGCTTGCCGGTAGCGGACATCTTTGCGTATCCGTATCCTGGGAGATCGACCAAGTACCACTCCCTGTTGATGAGGAAATGGTTCACCAGTCTTGTCTTTCCCGGCTTGCTGGAAGTCATTGCCAGCTTCTTGTTGCGGCAAAGCATATTGATCAGGGACGACTTGCCGACATTGGATCTTCCGATGAAGGCAAATTCAGGAAATTTCTGCTTTGGCTTCTCGGATATCCTCGTGCTGCTGCCCGAGAAAAGTGCTTCGGTAATCTTCATACTTCTTTCCGGTAACTGAATCAGTTGGCAAAGATATGAAAAAATGCGTAATCAGCAGATTGAATCCGTATTATTTTTCTGTGAAAAAATTTAAATGCCTTCTGATGGTGCATATATCGGAATTTTTACTAAATTTGTTGCGATAGAATAAAAATGTAATGGAAAAGGAATTTATCGACCTATTTGAGTTTCAGACACGACTAAAACAGGGGGTAGAATGTCTTTTTCCGACCCGTATCTGGGTGAAGGCCGAAGTTAGTGCGGTAAAGGCGCGTAACGGAGGCCATTGTTATATAGAGCTGTCCCAAAGCGATGAAAAGGGACTTGTCGCCAAGGCCAATGCCATAATATGGTCTTCAAGGTATCGTTTCATCGCCCCGTATTTCGAATCAGTCACCGGTTCGCCGATCACAGAAGGCATGATGATTCTGGTCCAGGTGCAGGTGAATTACAGCCAGCTCTATGGTTTCTCACTGATAATCAATGATATTGACCCGGAATATTCCCTCGGAATCAAGGAGCTAGAAAGACAGAAGACCATCGGACGTCTGGGAAAAGAAGGCCTGCTGGAGCTTCAGAAAGAGCTTTCTCTTCCGATCCTGCCATACCGTCTGGCCGTGATTTCTGCCGAGGATGCCGCCGGATATCGTGACTTCACACGTCACATTGCTGAAAACCCTTATGGCTTCGAGGTCAGGCTGGACCTCTTCCCGGCCCTTATGCAGGGTGCGGAGTGCCCGCAGTCGATCGTGGCTGCCCTGGATGCAGTCCTGGAAAGCGGCGATCAGTACGATGCAGTCCTGATTCTCCGTGGAGGCGGAGCGAAGCTCGATCTTGCCTGCTATGATGACTACACCCTTGCTGCAGTCATCGCCCAATATCCTCTGCCGGTGCTGACCGCTATCGGACATGACCAGGATTTCCATGTATGCGATATGGTGGCATACGAATATCTCAAGACCCCTACAGCCCTTGCGGACTTTATCCTTTCTATATATGAGGATGAGGATGCAAGGCTTTCTTCATTCCAGACCCGCATGCGCCTGGCTTTCGGAAGCAGGATCTCTGCGATGGAATCGTCCCTGGATGTGCTCCGTTCGAGGATCAGAGGTACTTTTACCCTGAAGATGGCGGCTATGGAATCAGCTTTGAGGGTACTTGAAGCGAGGATCGGAGCTTCGGATCCGAGAAAGGTCATAGAGAGGGGCTTTGCCCTCGCTCTGGATGCCGACGGACGCGTGATGAAAGGAGTTGAAGGCAGAAAGGCGGGAGATAAGGTGTCAATGATGTTTGCTGACGGAACCATCGATTGTTTAATAGAGAATGTGAGATGAAAGAGGAATTTGATTACGCAAAGGCGGTAGAAGAGCTTGAGGCGATCGCTTCGAAGGTAGAAGACCCGCAGACAGGGATCGAAGATATTGACAAATTTATAAAGAGGTCGGAGGAACTGATCTCGGCCTGCCGTGCCTATCTGCGCGGAGCAAGGGAAAAGCTGGATTCAATGAATAACTGATATGTATAAATATGACTGTTAAGAAGACAATGATCTATGATCACGATGAATGGCTTGTGCCGTACAAGGAAGCCATTGACAAGAGACATGAGATGATCGCAGCCACCAGGGACAGGCTCTCTGTGGACGGATCTCTGTCCAAGGCAATGAACAATCATATGTACTATGGCCTGCATCGTGACGGCAAGGGCAACTGGGTATTCCGCGAGTGGGCACCCAATGCTACGAAGATATATCTGATAGGTGAGTTCAATAACTGGAAGCGCACTGAAGCTTATGCTCTGAAGCCTCTGGGAGGCGGAAACTGGGAGATTGTCCTTCCGACAATGTTCCTTGAACACGGAACCCTGTACAAACTTTACATCGAGTGGAAAGGCGGTGGTGCAGAGAGACTTCCGGCTTATCTGACACGTGCTGTCCAGGACCCGATTACCAAGACCTTCTGTGCCCAGGTATGGGATCCGTTCGAAAAATACGAATGGAAGAACCCGGCTCCCGGCAAGAGGACTCATCCGCTTATCTATGAATGCCATATCGGTATGGCGGCGGAAGAGGAAAAGGTCGGAACATTTGAGGAATTCCGCTTGAATGTGCTGCCTAAGGTGGCCGATCTGGGATATGACACCCTCCAGATAATGGCCCTCCAGGAACATCCGTACTATGGATCGTTCGGCTATCAGGTGGCCAATTTCTATGCCCTCAGTTCCCGTTTTGGCACTCCGGAAGAGTTCAAGGCCCTTGTGGACGAAGCTCACGGACTGGGCATCGCAGTGGTAATGGACATCGTTCACTCTCACTCTGTGGACAATGAGGCTGAAGGTCTCGGACTCTTCGACGGAACCGAAACTCTCTATTTCTATGACGGATGGCAGGGACATCATCCGGCCTGGGGCTCGCGCTGCTTCGACTACGGCAAGGACGAAACCAAATATTTCCTCCTCTCGAACTGCAAATACTGGATGGAGGAATATCATATCGATGGATTCCGCTTCGACGGAGTCACAAGCATGCTCTACTGGGACCACGGTCTGGAAAAGGCCTTCGTCGGCTATGACAATTATTTCAATCAGGGCGTCGACGAAAATGCCGTCACCTACCTTGCATTGGCCAATATGCTCATCCGCGAGGTCAATCCGGATGCATTCACCATCGCCGAGGATGTCAGCGGAATGGCCGGACTGGCAGCTCCGTTCGAGATGGGCGGCGTCGGCTTCGACTTCCGAATGAGTATGGGAGTGGCTGACAATTGGATCAAATGGATCAAGGAACTCTCTGACGATCAATGGAGTGTGGGAGAGATATGGTGGCAGCTCACCAACAAGCGTGAGGACGAAAAGACCATCAGCTATGCCGAGTGCCACGACCAGGCGATGGTGGGAGACAAGACCATCGCGTTCCGCCTCATGGATGCCGAGATGTACACCTCGATGAATAAGGAATCCCAGTCTCCTGTAGTGGACAGAGGTATGGCCCTTCATAAGATGATCCGTCTGGTGACAATGGCTACCTGCGGCAACGGTTACCTTACCTTCATGGGTAACGAGTTCGGCCACCCTGAGTGGATCGACTTCCCTCGTGAGGGAAACAACTGGTCGTACAAACATGCCAGAAGGCAGTGGTCGCTGGCTGAGCCTGACTATCTCAGATACAGATATTTGAGAAATTTCGACAAGGCGATGATAGCTCTGGCGCGTCAGGAGGCCGTTCTTGACGAGAAGCCTGAACTTTTTGTGCAGGATGAAGAAAAAAAGATTCTTATATTCCGAAGAAATAATTGTATCTTTGCGCTCAATTTCCACCCGACCTCATCTTTTGCCGACTACGGCTTCGCTGTTCCGGCAGGAAAATATGAGGTGGTGCTCAACTCAGATGAAAGCGAATTTGACGGCTTCTCCAGACTTAAGACTGGAGAGGTTCATTTCAGTGTATCTGAGCGAAGCGAAAACGGAAACGGCAAATATGACGAGACCCTGTATCTCTATCTGCCGAGCCGATGCGCAGTGGTGCTGAAGAAAATCGACTAGCTGTCATTTCGAGCTTGTCGAGAAATCTTTAACAAAGAAAATTTAAAACTAATATAATTATATTATGGCTTTTCTTAAATTCAATAAGTCCGAGCTTGTTAACCTGGAATACTCGCTCAAGCGTGAGATCATCGCGGCGAACGAGACAGGTGCGTACTGCAACACGTCCATCGTGACCTGCAATACGAGACGCTATCACGGACTGCTGGCTGTACCTGTGGCTGAACTGGGCGGCGGAAAGTACATGCTTCTTTCCTCACTCGATGAAAGCCTCGTGATGGGCGGAAAGCAGTTCAACCTCGGCATCCACTGCTATGGTGATACTTACGAACCAAGAGGTCATAAGTACATCATCGACTTCGATGCCAATCCGGTGCCGGTGGTAACCTACAAGATCGGTGGAATCATTTTCACCAAGACCATTATGATGGTTCCTGACAATGATCAGGTGCTTATCAAGTATGAGCTTCACTCGGCTCCCGGAAAGATCTCGCTTCAGCTCAAGCCTTTCCTTGCGTTCAGAAGCGTTCATAGCCTGACAAGCCAGAACTCAGAGGCATACACCGCTTATGAGGATGTGGACGGAGGCGTATCTTTCTGCCTCTACAACGGCTTCCCGGCTCTTAATCTCCAGTCATCGGCTAACGCAGCCTTCAAGTACCAGCCATATTGGTACAACGGCGTGACTTACTCAGACGAGTACCGTCGTGGATTCGACTGCCGTGAGGACCTCTTCGTTCCTGGAACATTCACCCTCGAGATGAAACCGGGCGAAGCAGTGGTATTCTCGGCTTCTGTCAATGAAATCAACCCTCGCGGTCTCAAGAGAAAGTTCACTGACACACTCAAGAAGATGGACGTGATCGAGGACTACCACGACCTCCTCGTCCACAATGCCGAGATGTTCAAGTGCCACAACGGGGACAGAGCTCAGATCAATGCCGGATTCTCTTGGCTTGAGACAGGTCTCCTTCGTGAAACCATCGTTTCCCTCCCTGGACTTACACTCTATGCCAACGGCGACTGCAATGAGTTCGAGAAGATCCTCGACACCCTCATCGCAGACGAGCAGGAGCGTCTTTTCCACAGGACCACTCAGTGCGAGGCTCCTCTCAGACTTACAGAGACACTCCAGCAGTACATCCGTTTCAGCGGCAAGGAAAAGCACGTATGGAAGAAATACGGCGAGACCCTCAAGGGCATCATCGAAAGCTATGCACCTGGCAGAAGAAAGGAGATCGCAATGCATCCTAACGGGCTCCTCTGGGCGCAGATGGACGGCGTCGCACTCTCATGGATGAATGCTTATGTCTATGGACGTCCTGTTACAGAGCGTGCCGGCTACCAGATCGAGACCAATGCATTCTGGTACAATGCCCTCTGCTTCGCCATCGATATGGAGAACAAGTACGGCCCTCGCAAGAGCGAATTCGTAGAGCGCTGGGCTCCTGTACGCGACCTCGTGAAGGAAAACTTCCAGCCTACATTCTGGAGACCTGAGTGGGGCTATCTCGTGGATTATGTCGGCAATGGCCCTCAGGATCAGGCTGTAAGACCAAACATCCTCTTCCCGATCTATCTCGAGTACTGCCCTGTAGATGACGAGGTGGTTTCAGAAGTAGTGATGACCATCAACGACGAGCTCGTTACCAGAAGAGGACTTCGTTCTCTCTCTCCAAGAAACGAGGCATACAAGGGTGTATATGAGGGATCGCAGATCGACCGCGACCTTGCATATCACCAGGGCTGCGCCTTCCCTGCGCTTCTCGCACCATATATTGACCTTTGCTTCAGAATGATGGGCGAGACATTCTACGGAAGAGCGAAATATCTCGTTGAGGGAATCTTCGAGGACATCAGCAAGCACGGCGTAGGTGCATTCTCCGAGCTTTACGACGGTGATCCACCGCACGAGCCGCACGGAGCCATTGCATCCGCAATGAGTACAGCCGCATTGCTGAGAATCGCATATATTATGGAACAATATAAATAGAAGGAGGACAGATAATGAGAGTTCTAATGTTCGGATGGGAGTTTCCTCCTCATATTGCAGGAGGTCTCGGAACAGCTTGCTACGGTATGACCAAGGGTCTGGCCTACAACGATGTAGAGGTGCTTTTCGTAATGCCATCAGCCTCAGGTGATGAGGATGAGAGCGCAGTGAAGATCATCAACGCCAGCGATGTCGCCATCGATACTGTCAGCGCCACTGTGGACGAGTTCCTCGGAAAGGTTCAGTTCGTGCACATCGGTACAAACATGGTTCCTTACGTGGACCCGAGCGACTTCAAGACAATCGTCGAGGAGGAGCGCAAGAGGCAGATCAAGGGCTTCCGTGTGCAGTACGGCCAGAAATATAAGTTTTCAGGAAAATACGGTGCTAACCTTATGGAAGAGGTTGCCCGCTATGCAATGGTCGGAGCTACGATTGCAATGCAGTACAAGGATCAGTTCGATGTGATCCACGCTCACGACTGGCTTACATATCTTGCAGGTATCGCTGCAAAGCAGCTTACAGGCAAGCCTCTCGTAGTTCATATGCACGCCACATCATACGACCGTGCGAGTGACGACCAGGTGGATACACGCGTGGTGGATCTCGAGACAAAGGGTATGATGGCAGCCGACAAGGTGATGGCAGTGAGTGAGCTTACAAGAAACATCTGTATCAACCGTTACGGAATCGAGCCTGAGAAGGTCGTGGCTGTTCACAATGCAGTGGACTTCAGCGGCCGCGAGAAGCTCGAGGTCGAGAGAAACGTAAAGGAGAAGGTCGTTACCTTCCTCGGACGTGTCACATATCAGAAGGGACCTGAGTACTTCATCGAAGCTGCTGCAAAGGTTCTGAAGAGATGCAACAATGTACGTTTCGTGATGGCAGGTAGCGGTGATATGCTCAACAGATGTATCCGTCACGTCGCAAGACTCGGAATCTCAGACAGATTCCACTTCACAGGCTTCCTCCGCGGCAAGGAGGTGCATAAGATGTTCGCCCTTTCGGATGTCTATGTAATGCCTTCGATCTCAGAGCCTTTCGGTATTTCTCCGCTTGAGGCGATGCAGACCAATGTGCCTTCTATCATCTCGAAGCAGTCAGGATGTGCCGAGATCCTCAAGTACGCCCTCAAGGTGGACTTCTGGGATGTGGATGCAATGTCAGACGCAATCTACGGCCTCCTTCAGTATCCTGCCATCTCGCAGCTTGCTGCGCGTTGCGGATATGACGAGGTGAACAGCATCAAGTGGAACGACGTAGCTGCCAAGATCAAGGGTATTTATCAGGAAGTAATTGACAAAAACTAAATTAACCATATTATGAAAAAGAGTATATGTCTGTATTTTCAGGTTCATCAGCCAAACAGATTGAGATTATACAGATTCTTTGACATCGGAAAGGATTCGCATTACTATGACGATTTCGCAAACAGGACTATCCTCCGCAGGGTAGCCCAGAAGTGCTATCTCCCAATGAACGCCCTTCTTCTCGAGCTCATCGAGGCCAACAAGGGTGCATTCAAGGTGGCATTCTCTATCTCAGGTTCAGTCCTCGAGCAGTTCGACAGATATGCACCGGAGGTAATCGAGAGCTTCCGCAAGCTCGCCCAGACAGGCTGCGTGGAGTTCCTTTCAGAGACTTACTATCACTCACTCGCTTCTCTTGCATCTCCTATCGAGTTCAAGAACCAGGTTCTCAAGCACAAGGCAGCCATCGAGCATTACTTCGGTGTGACTCCTAAGGCTTTCCGCAACACTGAGCTCATCTACTCTGATGCAATCGGTGAGATGGTTTATGATATGGGCTTCAAGACAATGCTTACTGAAGGCGCAAGACACGTCCTCGGATGGAAGAGCCCTAACTTCATCTACAGCTGCGCTCAGGCTCCAAGCCTCAAGCTCCTTCTCAAGAACTCTTCACTCAGCGACGACATCGCATTCCGTTTCTCTGACAGAGGATGGTCTGACTGGCCGCTCACAGGTGAGAAGTATCTCGGATGGCTCAAGTCATCTGCTCAGAACGAGGACATCGTGAACCTCTTCATGGATTACGAGACATTCGGTGAGCATCAGAAGGCTGCAAGCGGAATCTTCGACTTCATGAGAGCCCTCCCTCAGATCGTGATCAATGACGGTGAGTTCGAGTTCGTGACTCCGACCCAGGCAGCGAAGAAGCATCGTCCTGTAGGAGAACTCGACGTTATGGACCCAATCTCTTGGGCAGACGAGGAGCGTGACGTTACTGCATGGCTTGGAAACGAGCTCCAGAACGACGCTTTCAACAAGCTCAACGACCAGGCTGAGAAGCTCGCCCTTCTCAACGACGAGGCTCTCTGGTCAGATTTCGGTCACCTTCAGGAGAGCGACCACTTCTATTATATGTGTACAAAGTTCTTCTCGGACGGAGCAGTGCATAAATATTTCAACCCGTATGATACTCCATATGAGGCGTTTATCAACTATATGAACGTTTTAAGTGATTTTATTTTGCGAGTTGATGATGCAATTTCCATTTCAGATGTTAACTTTGCACCCGCAAAAGAAGAAAAGGCTCCTGCAAAGAAGGCCGTGAAGAAGGCGGCTCCTAAGGCAAAGGCCCCTGCAAAGAAGGCTGAGCCAAAGGCAAAGAAGCCTGCAGCAAAGAAGACAGCTAAGAAATAGAGACTGACGAAAGTCAGTGGGCATAAAACCCGAAACTATATATCCCCGGACGAAGCTTAAACGAGCTTCGGCCGGGGTAAATAAATAATTTTTTATACCAAAATGAAAACAGAACTCATCAAGCCTGATTATCTGTTTGAGGTTAGTTGGGAAGTGTGTAATAAGGTAGGCGGCATTTATACCGTGATCGCCACCAAATCTCTTTATCTGAAGAGCGAGTACAACAGGCACCACATCATGGTGGGACCTGATGTATGGATGGACGAGGTCAGCAACCCTGACTTCATCGAGGATCCGCTGCTTTACAGAGCCTGGAGACTCCAGGCCGCTTCAGAGGGATTGAGAGTGAGAATCGGCCGCTGGAATGTTCCAGGCAAGCCGACAGCCATCCTTGTGGATTTCAAGCAGTTCCTTACAAGGCAGAACGAGATCCTCACCGAATTCTGGAAAAAGTTCGGTGTCGATTCGCTGACCGGAAACTGGGACTATCGTGAATCCGCTCTCTTCGGCTATGCAGCTGGAAGAGTCATCGAAAGCTTCTATAGATTCAATCTGGAGCCTTCTGACAAGGTCGTAGCTCAGTTCCACGAGTGGATGACCGGATCGGGACTTCTTTATCTGAAGTCTGTCAACGTGCCGATCGCCACCGTATTCACCACACACGCTACCGTCATCGGAAGATGCATCGCAGGTAACAACCTGCCGCTCTACGACGGTATTCTCGGCTACAATGCTGATGAAAAGGCAAGACAATTCAATGTTGTCGCAAGACATTCTCTCGAGAAGAAGGCCGCTCAGAACAGCGACATCTTCACGACAGTGAGCGACATTACGGCCCAGGAATGCAGACAGTTCCTCGGAAGGCCGGTAGATGTAGTGACCCCTAACGGATTCGAACCAAGCTTTACCCCTGCAACAGATCAGGAGTACGATGATCTCAGGGAGAGAGCAAGGAAGAAGCTTATGACAGTGGCTTCCGCTATGTGCGGCGAGGAAGTGCCGGAAAATACGGTACTCGTCGGCATCGGAGGACGCTATGAATGGAAGAACAAGGGTATCGACGTATTCATCGACGCTCTTGACAAACTGAATCACACAGACTTCAAGGGTAAGAGCGTACACGCCTTCATCATGATCCCTTCGGGACATAACGGACCGGACAAGCAGCTTCTCGCGAAGCTTGCGGGCAATGGATCGGGCTATGTCACAAGGACATCGCACTACCTGATGAACCCTGAGTATGACAATGTCACAAGACGCCTCAATGACCTGCATTTCAACAATGCGGCCGGAGACAAGGTGAAGGTGTATTTCATCCCTTCATACCTCAATGGCAACGACGGCATCTTCAACATGCCATACTATGACCTCCTTTCAGGTCTCGACCTGACCCTCTTCCCGTCTTACTACGAGCCATGGGGCTATACTCCGCTCGAGAGCCTTGCGTTCAGAGTGCCTACCCTGACCACCACTCTCGCAGGATTCGGCCTCTGGGTACGTACATATTACGGAAAGAAGCACCCTGGCATCACAGTGCTTGACAGAAATGACTCGAACTATTTCGAAGTCGTGGACGGTGTGGCACAGCGTGTGATGGAGATCGCATCGCTTCGCAAGGACAGCAGAAAGAAATACATGCAGAATGCGAAGGAAGTCTCTGAAATCGCCCTTTGGGAAAATCAGATCATATATTATAAGGAAGCCTACTCAAAGGCTCTGGAGAAATTAATAGAAGCAGGCGGAGCATATCCGGCTGCACGCAATGATAAAAATATGGAATACAAGAAATTTGAAGTAAATCAGCCGACCTGGAACAGCGTGATCGTGTCACGTCATCTTCCGGATTCACTTAAAGATCTCGAAATACTTTCCAAGAACCTTTGGTGGTGCTGGAACGAGTCAGCAAAGAACCTCTTTGCATCGATTGACCCACAGGCGTGGGAGGCATCAGGCCAGAACCCTATCGCAATGCTCGACAAGGTAAGCCTCAAGAGATATCAGAAGCTTGAGCAGGACACAAAGTTCCTTGCAGACCTCAAGACCGTAATGAATGAGTTCAACGAGTACATGGCCCTCAAGGCAGAGCGCACAACTCCTTCAGTAGCATACTTCTGCATGGAGTACGGTCTCGACACATCACTCAAGATCTACTCAGGTGGTCTCGGTATCCTTGCCGGTGACTACATCAAGGAGACATCAGACATGAACACCAACCTCGTGGCTGTAGGTCTTCTCTACCGTTTCGGATACTTCAACCAGAAGCTCACAGCACACGGCGAGCAGGTGGCTGAGGACGTTGCTCAGGACTTCAACAAGATCCCTGCAACCCCTGTACGTGACGAGAACGGTAACTGGGTAAGCATCAGCGTAGCATTCCCTGGACGTACTCTCAACGCTCGTCTCTGGAGAGTGGACGTAGGTCGTACAGAACTCTATCTCCTTGATACAGACATTCCTGAGAACCTTCCTGAGGACAGAAGCATCACTTACAACCTCTACGGTGGTGACTGGGAAAACCGTCTCAAGCAGGAGCTCCTTCTCGGTGTCGGCGGTATCCGCGCACTCCGCAAGCTCGGCTTCGCACCGCAGGTTTACCACTGCAACGAGGGACACGCTGCATTCATCGGCCTCGAGCGTCTCCGTGAGCTCATCTCAGAGGACAACCTCGAGTTCCAGGAAGCACTTGAAGTAGTAAGAGCATCATCACTCTTCACCACACATACACCTGTTCCTGCAGGACACGATGCATTCGACGAGGGACTCCTCCGCAAGTACATCGGCCACTATCCTCAGCGTCTCAAGATCGACTGGGAGACAATGATGGGACTCGGAAAGAACAACGGCGCTGACGTGAACGAGAAGTTCTCTATGTCAATCCTCGCAGCAAACATCTCACAGGAGGTCAACGGAGTATCTTGGCTCCACGGTGAGGTAAGCCGCGACATCCTCGGACATATGTGGCCCGGCTACCTTCCTGAGGAGCTCCACGTAAGCTATGTGACCAACGGTGTTCACTATCCTACATGGACAGCCCCTGAGTGGAAAGAGGTTCACGCCAAGGTATTCGGCGAGGAATTCAAGACTCACCACTATGACAAGTCTTGCTTCGACGGCATCTACAAGGTATCTGACGAGGAAGTATGGAACATCCGTACATCACTCCGCAAGAAGCTCATCGACGAGGTAAGAAGAAGACTCTCTGACCCTGCAGCAGCAAGCCACTATTCACCTAAGCAGGTAGTGGAGATCAAGGAGAACCTCCGTGACGATGTACTTACCATCGGTTTCGCACGTCGTTTCGCGACATACAAGAGAGCACACCTCCTTTTCCGTGACCTCGACAGACTCGCAGAGATCGTCAACGACCCTAAGCAGCCAGTACAGTTCCTCTTCGCAGGAAAGGCTCACCCGGCTGACAAGGCAGGTCAGGACCTCATCAAGATGATCGTGGAGATCTCTAAGCAGCCACGCTTCATCGGTAAGATCGTATTCGTTCCTAACTACGACATCACTGTAGCCAAGTATCTCGTACAGGGTGTTGACGTATGGATGAACAACCCTACACGTCCTCTCGAGGCATCTGGTACATCAGGAGAGAAGGCAGCAATGAACGGTGTAATGCACTTCTCAGTACTCGACGGATGGTGGGTTGAGGGTTACAAGAAGGACGCCGGCTGGGCACTTCCTATGGAGCGCACTTACGACGACCAGAACTACCAGGACGAGCTCGATGCAGCTACTATCTACAACATCATCGAGAACGAGATCGCTCCTACATTCTACAACAAGTCACTCTCTACAGGCCGCTCATCTGACTGGATCGAGATCATCAAGAACTGCGTGGCTCAGGTAGCATGCAACTTCACAACCAACCGTATGCTCACTGACTACATCGACCAGTACTACGTACCGCAGTCAGCACGCGTTGACGGCATCGTAGCAGATGATTACGCACAGGCACGCGAGATCGCAGCATGGAAGAAGAGACTCCGTCGCGAGTGGAAGAACGTAGAGGTGGTTTCAGTCAATATGCCTGACAGCCACAGCGACAGCTTCGCTATCGGAAAGGCAATCGACGCTGAGATCGTACTCAACATCGGTGACCTCAATGCAGAGGAGATCGGAGTAGAGCTTCTCTTCGCTACATTCGACAAGAAGGGTCGTCTCCACATTCAGGAGAAGTACGACTTCGCACCGGTAGAGTCAGCTGACGGTACAGCTAAGTATACTGCATCTATCAGCCCTGACAGATCAGGTATCTACCAGGTAGCCGGCCGTATCTATGCTAAGAATGCTAAGCTTCCACACAGACAGGACTTTGAACTTGTAAGATGGTTGTAGCAACCGGATTTTTCGACGGTGTCCACGTCGGACACCGTCTTGTAATACAGCAGCTTACAGAAGCTGCAGCAGTACGCGGGGATGAAAGCATGGTCGTTACATTCTGGCCACATCCCCGTAACGTGCTGCAAAAAGAAGCCCGCTCGCTCAGGCTTCTTACCACACTTGCGCAGAAGAAGCAGATGCTTCACTCTCTGGGTGTGGATAAGGTCGAAGTGCTTCAGTTCACGAAGGACTTCAGTTCATTGACAACGGAGCAGTATCTCCGTATGCTGATGGACAGATATGGCGCCAGGACCATCCTCCTCGGCTACGACAACAGGATGGGAAGTGATGCCAATGGTGCGGATCAGGTGGCCAGGATCGCCGAAAGCCTCCGTCTCGAGGTCATAAGGACTGATGTGGTGCCTTCGGAGCAGGGGTTTGCCGTCAGCTCCACCAAGATCCGTGAGCGGCTCGAGGCGGGAGATGTGGAAGGTGCATCAGAAATGCTGGGTTACGGATACAGCCTTCACGGGGTCGTGGTCAGTGGCAAAAGACTCGGCCGTACTATAGGCTTTCCGACAGCCAATATGCAGCTGTACGAACCTTTGAAGCTCGTACCGGGCAACGGAGTGTATTTCGTAAGGGTCAGGACCCTCGACAGAGAACTCTACGGTATGTGCAACATAGGCTGCCGTCCGACGGTCTCTTCAGGCAGCAGCCGTACGATTGAGACCAATATCTTCGGCTTCGAAGAGGATATATACGGACTCGACATCGAACTTACCTTCGTCGAAAGGATAAGGGAAGAGCGTCGCTTCGACTCCTTGGAAGAACTGAAGAACCAGCTGGAAAAAGACAGGGATGCCTGCCTGACAATCCTCGAATTGTCATCCCGAGCATCCGGATTCTCATCCTGAGCATCCTCATTGTCATCCCGAGCTTGACGAGGGAACTCCGGCTTGTCATCCCGAGCTTGACGAGGGATCTCCAGCTTGTCATCCCGAGCTTGACGAGGGATCTATAAACAACAGTATTATGGAAACGATCATCGGCCTACTATTCATCCTTCTGCCCGTCATCTTCAAGCTGATAGGCAAAAGATTCGAGCAGTCCGGACAGCAGGACAAAGCACGAAAGGTACGTGAACTTGCCCAAGCCCTGGACGGCGAAGACAGCCCCATGCATGACTGGGAATACTTCGGAAAGGAAGTATTGGGCGTAGACGGCGAGCATCAGGAAGAAGAAATCCTTCCTCAGACTCCGGCCCCCGCTCCGGTACCTCAGACACCTGTCGAAGCACAGCCGGCCTTCACCAGGAAACCTATGCTCCGGGAAGAAGAACCGCAGAAGAAAGGAGAGAAGATCGATCCGAAGAAACTCGTGATTTATTCCGAGATAATGAAACCGAAATTTTAGAAACATTAACACATACAAACTATTATGGCACTTCAATACATGACCCAGGAGGGTCTTGACAAACTAAAGAAGGAGCTTGCAGAAGCGATTGCACAGCGTCCTGTGATTTCTGCAGCTATCGCTGAGGCAAGAGATAAGGGAGACCTTTCGGAAAATGCTGAATATGAGGCTGCAAGAGAGGCTCAGGGCCTTCTCGAGCTCAATATTTCCAAGCTTCAGAACCTTGTGGCAAACGCACGCGTGATCGACGAATCACAGATCGGAACAGACAAGGTGCAGATGCTTAACAAAGTGAAGGTCAAGAACCTCAATACAAATCAGGTGATGACTTTCACCCTCGTAGGAGAGAATGAGGCTGACTTCATGGCAGGCAAGCTCGCAGCTCAGACACCGATCGGAAAAGCCCTCATGGGACACACCGTAGGTGAAGTGGTAGAGGCCAAGGTCCCTGCCGGAATCATCAAATTCGAAATCCTCGACATCACACTCTAAAAATTGTCATCCTGAACTTCCCAATTGTCATCCTGAACGAAGTGAAGGATCTATACCCAAATAATCAATGGCAACAATTTTCACCAAAATAGCCAAGGGCGAGATCCCATCCTACAAAGTCGCCGAGAACGAAGACTACTACGCCTTCCTCGACATCGCCCCAATGGCCAAGGGACACACCCTCGTCATCCCCAAACATACCGAGGAAGACTATATATTCAATCTTGACGACGCCACCTACGCCGGCCTCTGCGCATTCGCAAAGAAAGTGGCACAGGCGATCAAGGCTGCCGTCCCTTGCAAGAGGGTAGGGGTAGCTGTCCTTGGAATGGAGGTCCCTCACACCCACATACACCTCGTGCCACTCAATGTCGAGGCCGACATGGATTTCAGAAAAGCTAAACTGGAACTCTCGCAGGACGAATTTGCTGCGATAGCTTCTTCAATCTACGATGAATATGTCAAGATTCAGTAACGTAATCAGATGTGCTGCTGCAGCACTTCTCGCAGCAGCCTGTACTCCGACTGCCAAGGTCGAAATGACCCTTGACTCGGCGCCATCATCAGAAGTGGTAGTCAAACTTCTGAATCTCAATCAATACGAAGTCCTTGATACACTCAAGACCGACGCTTCCGGAAAATTCTCCTACAAAGTGAATGTAGAGGAAGGACAGCCCGAATTCGTATATGTATATTATAAGGACAAGAGGGTAGCCTCACTCCTTCTCGAAGCAGGAGACAAGGTGAACGTTTCAGCAGACACCCTCGGAAATTACACTGTACAGGGCTCTGAAGAGTCATCGAGACTTGCCCTTGTGGAACAGGAATATTCTGCAGCGCAGAAGAGACTCCAGGCCCTTGCCATTCAGATGGAGACAGCCTCTGACGAGCAGATGGCATCTCTCAGACAGGCTCTTGCAAAGGAGTATGTCGCATACTACAGACAGTGTGTCAAGTACATCCTTGAGAACAGCCGTTCGCTTACAGCAGTACCAGTCCTGTATCAGAACTTCGGACCGGAACTTCCTGTTTTCTCTCAGAACACCGATGCCATTCATTTTGTGAATGTAGCTGATTCTCTTGCACTTGCATACCCTCAGTCTAAGTATGTAAGAGCCCTCAGAAAGGAAGCGGAGAGAAGATACGGCTACATGGAACTCGAGGCAAAGCTCAGGACAGTTTCGCCTGTAGGCTTCCCTGACATCGTCCTCCCTGACATCAATGCTCAGCAGGTAAGACTCAGTGAGGTGGATTCAAAGGTCATCATGCTCTTCTTCTGGGATCCGTCTAACGTGAACCAGAAAATGTTCAATCTTGACATCCTCGAATCCCTCCACAATGACTACCACAAGAAGGGCTTCGAAATCTACCAGGTGGCCCTCACCACAGACAAGGCAGCCTGGGCTCAGATCGTAAAGAAGCAGAATCTCCCATGGATCAATGTCTGTGACAGACTCGGAGCGGCATCTCAGTATGTGACCACATACAATATTCCTGTTCTCCCTGCCACTTACATCATCGCTGACGGAGAACTCGTCGATGGCGAGATTGTAGATGAGAAATCTGTACGTCGTCTGCTTGATAAACTCTTGTAAGATACTTGATTAAGGTATATCCGGCAAAAATAATCTCAATTCATTGGAATTTTGTCCGGGAATATATACCTTTGCAACTTTCGCTCCTGTTCAAAACGGCGGGAGCAATGTCATGATCGAAGAATTGTGTAACAACTAAATAAATTAAAGATGAAAAATTATTTTGAAACTGCTCAGTCTTATGTTACTCCTAAGATTGAGGTTGCTGAGTTTATCTCAGAAGGCGTTCTTTGCGGCAGCCTTGCTGCACCGGATTGGGCTTATGAAGATGAGGCCCTCGATTAATTCTAACTAATTAATTCAGAAGAACAATGAAAAGAATTTTTACTTTCGGTCTGCTCGTAGCAGCAGCATTTGCGCTTACTAACTGCGCACAGAAGGAGTCATATACGCCTGAGCAGGGTGCGACAAAGGAGTTCGCAACTTTTGAGGTTGTAGCCAATCTTCCTGTAGAAACCAAGACATACAATGACGGAATCAGCACAAAGTGGTCGGATAACGATCAGCTCCATATTACTTTCGTTAAGGAGGATGGAACTTCTGCTGAAACTGACAACGCGTTCAACCACGTAGGAAATGGTAGGTTTGAAGGTCTCCTTGAGAGAGAAATCATTGAAGGTTTTTTCTCTTCATTCCGTGGCACTAAGATTGAAGCTGTTTACCCATTTGGAAGTGACGGTACTATTCCGGCATCTACAGTTCAGAATGGCTTCGACAGTATGGCTCATCTCGCAGGCACAAACTGCCCGCTTCGTGGTGAGGTTGCTTTGAGCTGGCAGCAGAACTACTGGGAGCTGATTACTACCCGCAAGTATACTATTCCTGAAATTATGCTTCAGCACACTACTTCAGTAATCGAGGTAGCTGTAAAGAACAGCACAGCAGCTGCTATCAATGTAAACGAAGTAGATTTCCTCGTAGGTGGTGAGGTTAAGGCTACTACAGTAGTAGAGAAGGCTGGTGCACTTGCAGCAGGCGAGACAGCTCTTGTTTATGTAGTAGTAGAGCCAGGTACATACTCAAACCTCTCTTTCACAGTAAACGACAGCTTCGTGAAGAACATCAACGCTGCTGAGGCTACATTCACAGCAGGTTTGATCAAGAAGGTTAACTTCGAGGTTAAGTAATTCCGCTCCGGAGCTTCACGCTCTGACAGATAATTGCATAGGCCCTTTCCTCTTTATCGAGGCGAGGGCTTTCTGTGTATTCTATATACATATACCCAATATGTGAGAAAAATGCTTCGAAAATATTTGTTTTTTGATTAGCAAATACATAACTTTGTCCCGTATCGTCTATTGTGTCGATTTGGCACGTTTTTCCGATTGCAAAAAGAATTGTGTAACAACTAATAATAATTTACAATGAAAAAGTTTATTACAAATCCAGCTCAGTCTTATGTGACTCCTGAGGTTGAGGTGGTGGAGATCGTCTCAGAGGGCGTTCTTTGCGCAAGTTTCGAGGGTGGTCCTGCAACTATTGATCCTTTTGAGGAGGATGGTTTCTTTAACTAATCAATTAATCCAGAAGAACAATGAAAAGAATTATTACTTTCGGTCTGCTTGTAGCAGCCGCTTTTGCATTGACTAACTGTGCTCAGAAGGAGTCATATACCCCAGTGCAGGATGAGGTTTCTAACTCAGTTCCTTTCGAGATTGTTGCTGAAATCGCTGCAGATACAAAGACATACAATGATGGTATGTACACTAAGTGGTCAAAGGGTGACCAGCTTAAGATGTCCTATACTTTTGAAATCCCATATGTCACCACATTGTCTGGAGAATTCGAGGGACCTTTCACCACAGTAGAGGGTGATGGTATCTTCACTGGTGAGATCGATGGTGGTCTCCTCGAGAAGGTTCAGTCTTTCTTCGCTAAGTTAGGAGTTCTTAAACTGTCAGCAGTTTATCCTTATGGAATCGAAGAGTGCGTAGCTCCTGAATCTACAGTTCAGAATGGCTATGATAGCATGGCTCACCTTGCAGGTCCAAATATCCCTCTTAAAGGTGATGTTGAAGTTGAAGCAAGCTGGGAAGGTATAACATCTGATGGCTTTACTACACCAGCTATCAAGCTTAACCACACTACCTCTATCATCCGTGTAAAGGTAACCAACGCTTCAATCGATCCTATCGTTATCAACACTGTTAAGTTCGGTGTAGGTTCTTTAGTTAAGGCTACTACAGTGGTAGAGAATGCAACTGAGCTCGCTCCTGAAGCTACAGCAGATATCTATCTCGTAACAAATCCAGGCGAAATCAACGAGACTATCACATTCTGGGTGAACGACAACGCTATCGAGGTACCGGTAGAGGAGACTGTAACCCTTAACGCAGGTATGATCAAGACTATGAACTTCTCATATGAGGAGGTTCTTCCTGAGCTTTACGCTGTTGCAGTGGTAGATGCAGAGATGACTGCTGACCGTATCGTTCCTTGCATCAAGACTCTTGTTGATTTCGAATATCTTAAGGAGTGGGCTTGTAACCTTAAGAATCACGAGGATATCGAAGGTCTTCTCGAGGAAGTGCTCGTAGATGTTGTTGCCGGCGACCTTGAGGGCGCATACGACCTCCTCGGTGGTCTCCCAGGTTTCGAGCACCAGTTCGAGGTGATTACAGCTCAGGGAATTCACAGAGAGCCTGTAAACTATACAGCTACTGACTTCCTTGACTCATTCGTAGATGATATCAAGAATGTAAAGGATATCGAGTCTCTTCTCGCTCTTCTTGACGAGTTTATGCGTTACTACGAAGTATCTGGTTCTAAGGATCAGCTTCTCAGCGGAGTAGGTCAGCTTTCAGATTATTTGAAGGAGTTCTCATCATTCTTGACTGATTATGCAGCTAAATACGGTATCAATGTAGATAATTGGATTGGTCAGTTGATTATTAAGGAAATCGAAGATAAGCTCGTAGAATTGCTCGATGTAAATATCGTAGACGTTCTGGCAGAAGCGGTGGCTGACCCAGACGGAATCCAGGCTCAGATTCTTAACTGGATGTTCAGCCAGAATGAAATCCGCGACAGAATCCTTGACGCTGTCGTTGAGGCAGTAGAGGCTATCGAGGAGGAAATTAATGATAAGATCGAGACCGAGAACCAGACTGCAAAAGAGCTTGCTATCGCTACGGCAAAGTCGGCTGCTCTTTATTATGCAAAGATCAATGCACACGTGAACATCGACGCAGCATTCATCGCTATCAACGAGAACGAGATCAAAAAGCTTGAGAACAGCGTATGGGGAATCTTCGTAGGTATCCTTAACTGGGACAAGACTAAGGCTCTCTTCGAGGAGCTCGAGCTCACTAAGGTTTACGACATCTTCCAGGAGATCGCTAAGAAGGTAGAGGAAGTGGTTGTTTACGAGGAAGGTCCTTGGCAGATCACTGCAGAGAAGGTAGACGTACTTACTCCAAGCGAACTCTAATCCCTCGGATTAAACATATTACATCAGAGTCGGGTGAAAAATCATCCGACTCTTTTTTTCTGTCATTTCGACCACTCTCTCTTTTTCTGTCATTTCGACCGCGCCCACTTGTCATTTCGACCGAGCGCAGCGAGTGGAGAAATCTCCATACGATTTCCGTCATAAACCATACATAATCAGAAATTCTCTTGCATAGTTTAGAAAAATGAGTAACTTTGCAAATCTTCACAGACTGTGCGGGATCGCACGACAAGGTATTTTTATTATAGGATTTTATTAGTGTGTGTTAAAGTTTTAGAAACGCTGATGAAGATAAATCTCAAAATAAGGTATATTCTCGTCGTAATCTTCATGATTGCGGCCGGTAAGACCGTAAATGCTCAGCGACTGGCTTTGACCACCAATCTTTTCGAAGATGCCATAGCCACTCCGAACATCGGAGTCGATGTCGTTCTCGCTGACAAACAGTCGTTTACATTCGATGCAAGCTTTGCACCATACAAGCTTGCAGACGCCTTCCACAACAAGTGCATGACATACAGACTCGGCTACAAATTCTGGCTTACTCAGGCTTTGTATGGCCACTATGTCGGTGTCGACCTGGTAGCGAATTCCTCTGATATCGGCCTTGCAAAATGGCACTTCAAGGATGAATACATCGGTGTCGGTGCAAGTTATGGATATGCGTTCATTATAAGCAAGAGGCTTAACCTTGTGCCGCATATAGGTCTTGGAGTCTCGTTTGGAAACCGCTACGAAGGTCATGACCATATGACCGAAAACGGAGATCCGGTCGAAGCTCAGGCAAAGATGGGTGTAAGACCGATCATCACCAGATTTGGTGTAACATTACAATACGTATTGAACTGATAATGAAGATATTGGCAAATAAAATATCAGGAATTCTCCTTTCTGTTCTTTTCCTTGCTATCGGATCTTTCCTCTTTGAGGCCTCGGCCCAGGACATCCGCATACAGGGAAAAATTACTGATATTGCCACGGGAGAGCCGATTGCGGCCGTCAACATCATCGATGACGGTTATGTGATCGCATACTCCGATATCGACGGTAACTATTCCTGCACAGTCGCTCGCGACGCAGAGCTCATCTTCTATTCAGGGCAGCACGAAGAAGTAAAGATAAAGGTCAATAACCGCCAGATCATCAATGTCCAGATGCAGATGCTCACCATTGAGATCAGCGAGGCCGTCGTTACTGCCAGCTTCGGTAACACCACAGTCTATGTGGAGCCATCAGACCTCCAGCTTGTCGGTGACCACTTCATCCTCAAGACCAATGTCCGTATCCCGCGAAAGCAGTTCGACCTTAACAGCCGCTTCATCTTCCAGCCGGTACTGTATGACGCGACCCTCAAGGACTCGACATATTTCCGTCCGGTAGTCATCGACGGATTCAACTATCACATAAACCAGCAGCGCTATTTCTCTTTCGACGGATCGAAAGACAGACTGGCTGACTATGTCGTTACCAACGAACTCAATCAGAATGATAACATCTATTCTTACAAAGACTCTCTCTATGTAGATCCTAAGAATGTAAACAACGACTTCAGATCCGACTGCTACATCGCCATCAACGGACTTTTCAAAAGAGAAAACACCCGTCCTGGTGCCAAGAAAGACTACGAAGATACCCTTCTTATCGCAAAAGGTACGGTGAATCCTCTCCGATTCATCGAATATAATATCGACCCTCAGGAACTCACTGACACCAACCTCATCCCTAAGCCTGAGATGAAACTCCTCATGGATGCTGGTGTGTCGAAGATCAACTTCGTCCTCGGTAAAGCCAAGGTGGACGAAAATGACGCAGAGTCAGTGCAGAACATCCAGAGCATCAAGCAGAAGATCCAGGCCATCGTGAACAATGAGTTCGCGACCCTCAAATCCATCGAGATCGTCGGATACGCTTCACCGGAAGGATCCTACAAGCAGAACCTCTCTCTTGCACAGGCCCGTACGGACCTTATCCTGAAAGAGCTCGCTGCCAGCCTCGATCCGTCTGTGGCCAAGTTCGTAGACCTCACTTCAGAATCAGTCGTAGAGCCGTGGAGCAAGGTAGCGAACATGCTTCGCGAAACTGATCCTGAGCTCGCCGCATACATCGACGACCTCGTCTATAAGTATGCGGACACCCACGACAAGATCATTCCTCACATGAGGAACCATAAGAAATACCGTACTTTCCTCCTCAAGGAGACCCTTCCTTCACTCCGAAAGGTAGAGTACACATTGAACTACAGCGAGTTCCGTAAGCTCAAGGACCATGAGATCTGGGACCGCTACAATGCAAAGACAGAAGAAATTTCACGTTACGAGTATTGGCGACTCATCGACACGGCTCCTGACTCGCTCACCCGTTACAGCCTCATAAGCGAAGGACTGGAGAAATATCCGAACTTCACCTATGTAGCCAATGACCTGGCTATCCAGCTCATCAAGCAGGACTCGGTGAACCTCGAGATTCTCAAACCGTCATTAGGCAGAAGAGCCCCAGAGCCTGTCATTTATAACCAGGCCCTCATGGCTCTCGGAGCAAGAGAAGTGGCAATGGCCGACTCCCTCTCGCGCCTCCTTCCGATGAACGACACCACAGCCTACCTTAAGTCCATCACGGCAGCTCTTGCCGGAGACTACGAAGCGGCTTACCCTCAGCTCGCGTCACGAGGCGGACTTAACGAGGTGCTCCTCCTCCTCTGTATGGAGAGAAACCATAATGCCCTCGCCAAGTGTAATGAGCTGATGTCCACTGGCGAATACAACGAAAATGCAAAGTTCTGGTATGTCCACGCCGTTTGTGCGAACCGTACCGAAGACATATTTACCGCAATGACCAGTCTCGAGATGGCCTTTATGCTCGACCCGAGCCTCGAAGAGACCGCCCGACTGGATAGTGACGCAATGGATATCGTAGACCTTATACGACCTCCATTGGACGGCACTCAGACCGAATATTAACTTAACTATATAAACTGACTAAACTGACCGACGGAGTGTGGCCGATACCCACTTCGGAATCGGGCCTGAGCATAACCGATGCAGATAAACAAGACCATAAGAATCTTCCTTATCGCTGCAGCCCTTCTGGCTGGGGCCGTCTGTGGTTATGCGCAGAAGAAGGATTCCCCGCCGGCAGACCAGAACATGCTCCGCTACCGATATGTGGACCGCGCGAGCAGAACCGTGAGGTTCGACACCACCCGTACCTTCGCCGAGCGCACCTATTTCTTTGCGGGAGCCGGCATCGAGGGCCTCTTCCAGGTGGGTAACCACCCTGAGAGCGCGGGATATGCACTTGGCAACAGCTTCGGA
>JBGVCR010000072.1:0-8830 GCA_045118995.1 Candidatus Cryptobacteroides sp. | reverse complement strand
TGATCAGGCTGTAAAGGCTGGCAACATCCTCGTTCGTCAGAGAGGTACAGTTCACAACCCAGGTCTTAACGTAGGTATGGGTAAGGATCACACTCTTTACGCTCTTATTGACGGTAAGGTAAGCTTCCGCAAGAAGGCTGATAACAAGTCTTACGTTTCAGTACTTCCATTCGAGAACTAATTCGAACAGACTTGAAAAGTTATAAAGGCAATAATCCATAGGGTTATTGCCTTTTATATTTTCTGGAAAATATTTAACTTTGTACGTTCAGTTGATTTGAAAAACAAATTGTAAAATATAAACGCTATGCTTACACTCAAACTTCTTCGCGAAAACCCTGAGTTCGTTATCGCGAAGCTTGCAGTCAAGAACTTTGATGCAAAGGAAATCGTTGAGAAGATCAATCTGCTTGATCAGAACAGACGTGCTCTCCAGACTGAGCTTGATGCTTGTCTGGCAGAACAGAAGAAGAAGGCCGCTCAGATCGGTGGCTTCATGAAGGAGGGTAAGAAGGAGGAGGCTGAGGCTGTAAAGGCTGAGGTCGCTGCACTCAAGGCCCGTTCAGCAGAAATTGAGAAGACATCAGAGGAGAACAACACAGAGCTCAACTCACTCCTTGTTCTTCTTCCAAATATACCTTGCGACCAGGTACCTGAAGGCAAGTGCGCAGAGGATAATGTCGTGGTCAAGATGGGTAACGAGATACCTGAGCTTGGAGAGAACGCTCTTCCGCACTGGGATCTTGCAAAGAAGTATGACATCATCGACTTCGATCTCGGAGTGAAGCTCACAGGTGCCGGTTTCCCTGTTTACAAGGGCAAGGGTGCAAGACTCCAGAGAGCTCTGATAAACTATTTCCTCGATCAGAATACAGAAGTGGGCTATCTCGAAGTGGAGCCGCCTGTAATGGTGAATGAGGCTTCCGGCTTCGGTACAGGCCAGCTTCCTGACAAGGAAGGCCAGATGTATCACGCTACAGTTGATAATTTCTATCTTGTTCCTACAGCAGAGGTGCCTGTGACCAATATCTATCGTGATGTCATCCTTGGAAACAATGATTTCCCTGTGAAGATGACTGCATACACCCCTTGTTTCCGTCGTGAGGCCGGATCTTATGGAAAGGATGTCCGCGGACTTAACCGTCTCCATCAGTTCGATAAGGTCGAGATCGTACGCATCGAGAAGCCTGAAGAATCATATGCGGCTCTTGATGAGATGATAGCTCATGTGGAGAAGCTCGTAGCAAGCCTCGGACTTCCATACAGGATTCTCCGTCTCTGCGGTGGTGATATGAGCTTCACTTCTGCCATCACATATGACTTCGAGGTGTATTCTGCAGCACAGGGTCGCTGGCTCGAGATCTCGTCAGTGTCTAACTTCGAGTCATATCAGGCTAATCGTCTGAAACTCAGATATAAGGATGCTGATGGAAAGGTGCAGCTCGCTCATACTCTCAACGGTAGCTCGCTCGCTCTTCCACGCGTTGTGGCAGCTCTCCTTGAGAATAATCAGAAGGCAGACCGCATCGAGATTCCTGAGGCTCTCCGTCCTTACACAGGCTTTGACTACATTGACTAAGACCCCTGTCATTCTGAACTAGTCGCCTGTCATTCTGAACGAAGTGAAGAATCTATTGAAAGATCATAAAATCATATTAGGAATAGACCCCGGAACCAATATCTTAGGCTTCGGGGTCATTTCCATTGACTCGAAAGGACCTCATTATGTAGATATGGGAGTCTTCGACCTGCGGAAGATAAAGGATCCTTTTGAGAAATTGGCCAATATCTTTGCGGGAGTGACAGAGCTTATTGAGGTTCATCATCCCGATTCCCTTGCGGTGGAATCACCGTTCTATGGAAAAAATGCGCAGGTGGTGCTGAAGCTAGGACGTGCTCAGGGGGCGGCACTGACAGCTGCAGTCATGAAAGGAATTCCTGTGGCCGAGTATGCTCCACGTAAGGCAAAGATAGCGATATGTGGTAATGGAGCAGCTTCCAAGGAACAGGTTGCGTTGATGATTCAGAAGACTTTGAAGGTGGAACTGGATCCCAAATACCTCGACGCTACAGATGCATTGGCGATTGCCCTATGTCATCACTATCAGATTTCCAATCCTCTTGCCGGTATGGGCACTAGTTCGGATTGGAAGAAATTTATAGAAAATAATCCGGGACGTGTAAAGAAATAGGCCTCGGGCATTATTTTTGCATGTAAAATAAGCCTTATTTATAAGGTTTTCCCCGAAGTAGAAGATGTGCTGTGAGGTGCATCTTTATGTTGTGTAGTATTGATAATTAAACTTAACTATGGATAAAAAGGTGGTTTCTCTTTTTTTGCGTATGTTCGCAGTATCAGTCTTGTTGTTGACCGGTTTTTCCGCATACGCTCAGAATTCCTTCACAGTCAAATTAAAGCTCGTAGATGACAAGACCTCAGAGCCTGTGTCATTTGCGACAGCCTCACTTACAGTCAAAGGCCAGACAGCTGCCGAGAAGTATGTCCTGACTGACGCAGAGGGAAATGCGTCTCTTGCAAAAGTAAAGAAGGGTACATATGTCTTCAAGGCGGAGCTGATGGGATATAAGTCTCATGAGCAGGAAGTTACAGTCGATAAGAATGTCGATCTGGGTGTGATAAAGATGTCGGAAGATGTGAAAGTCCTGGATGCTGCAAGTGTCTCTGCTGTCGGTAATCCGATAGTGGTAAAGAAGGATACGATCGAATATTCCGCGTCCTCCTTCAAGACCTCGGATAATGATATGCTTGAGGAACTTCTTAAGAAACTGCCGGGCGTGGAAGTTGAGGCCGATGGTTCGATTACAGCTAATGGTGAGACCATCACGAAGATTATGATTGACGGAAAGTCTTTCTTCCTTGATGACCCTCAGCTGGCTTCCAAGAATATTCCTGCCAAACTTATCGAAAAGGTGAAGGTGGTGGAGAAGAAGTCTGATCAGGCACTTTTTACCGGTATCGACGATGGTGATGAGGAGACTGTCATTGACTTGTCACTTAAGCCGGGAATGATGGAAGGCTGGTTCGGAAATATCATGGGTGGCGGCGGTCACGATGTTCCGGGAGCCGGATCCGACATGAATGACACTCGTTATCAGGGCGCCGCAATGATCGGAAGATTTACTGATAAAAGCCAGATCAGCGTAATCCTCAATGGAAACAATACAAACAACCGAGGTTTCAATGATATGTCCGGCAGCATGATGCAGGGCATGCGTGGAGGTGGCGGCGGAATGGGTCGTGGAATGGGCGGCTGGGGCCGTGGCAACGGTATCGCCACATCCTGGATGGGAGGCCTTAACGGTACTTTCGACCTTTTCGACGGCGATATGGAGCTGGCCGGAAACTATATGCACAGCGGCAATATCAGAAATGTCATCGAGGAAAGCTCGAGAATCACTTATCTCGATGACGGAAGCCGCCTTTTGAATGACCAGAACGGAACAAACCAGACACGCAGCCAGGGACATCGTCTGGGAATGAGACTCGAACATAAGTTCTCGGAGAACACTTCCATTCTCTTTGAGCCTCGCGTGAATTTCGGTAAGGGCTCGTTTACTGAGTTTTCTGATTTCCAGACATATACTGAGAGAGATGGCGTAAAGCATCTCACCAATGACGGTTATACAAGCAATACCGGTGATAATGATAACTGGCAGGCAAGCGGTTTTCTCCTTCTGAGACAGCGTCTTGGAAAGCCTGGCCGAACTCTTTCTGCTAATATCCGCTTCAGCTTCAGCAACAACGAACTCAATGGATTCAATCAGTCTCTTACCCGAGTGACAGAAGTCGGTTCCGATACACCTAAAGATGAAATCGTGAATCAGCTCTTCGATCAGAACTCACGCAGTTCGTCTTTGAGTGGCCGCGTGGTCTATACAGAACCGATTACTCAATATTTCTTCTTTGAGGCTAATTACCAGTACAGCTGGAGCAGAAACACTTCCGATAAGGATACATACAACAGCGGTTCCGATCGCATGGACGATAACGGAATGCTGATATACAATCATCAGGGACAGACAATCGACGATAGGTATTCGAACAATATCCTTAACCGTTCCATCACACAAAGAGCAGGTATCAATTTCAGCTACCAGAAGGAAAAGTTCCGTGCACAGCTCGGTGTAGCGGCCAATCCTACAGATACTTACAATGAAACAACCGGTCACGATGCCTATCACAACAAGGTGGTGAACTGGTCTCCGCAGGCCATGTTGAACTATGAGTTCTCAGACAATGCCCATGTCCGTTTCTTCTATTTCGGACGCTCGGCTCAGCCTTCGACCTCACAGCTCCTTCCTGTTCCGGACAATTCGAACCCACTGAACATCTCGCTCGGTAATCCTAACCTCGATCCGTATTTCAATCACAGCATCCGAGGAATGTACGGTTATACAAACAAGGAGACCTTCACTTCAGTTCACACCCGTTTCGGAGCAAGCCTCGTGGACAATGCCATTACAAATGCCCAGTGGTATGATCCTGCTGGAGTACAGTACTCGATCCCGGTAAACGGTCCCGGTACAGGCTCTGCTGACCTTCGTGTAATGGTCAATTCTCCGCTTGGAACCGACTCTGGCTTTTCTATCTTCTCCATGACATTCGGAAGATACAATCAGTCCACTTCCTATATCGGAAAGGGTTCCCTCGAATCGGACAAGTACTACGATGCCGCTAACGCAAGTTTCGACTACGCAAAGTTCAATGCCGATTTCCCTGATCTGGGGGCAAGCGATCTTTTCGTGAACAACAAGATCCAGACAATGAGCTTCACCCAGAGACTCAGACTGACATACCGCAACGACTTTGTAGAGCTTACGCTCGGTGGCCGTACCAGAATGTCAAAGTCTTGGTACACAATGGAAAACTCAAATCTTCAGGCTACATGGAACAACCAGGTGGACGGTTCGATGAACTGGACCATCCCTGGAGGAATAAATCTCATCGCCGATGTCGACTATAACTGGTACAACGGATATACTACTCCACAGGAGGATGAGATAATCCTCAATGCAGAGATCACCAAGCTTCTCTTCAAGGATAAGTTCACCCTCGCCCTGAAGGCATATGATATCCTTGGTCAGTCGAAGAATCTCTCGGTTACCGATGCCTCCAACTATCACCAGGAGACCCGTAACAATACCCTTGGACGCTATATCATTCTTTCTCTTACCTATCGCTTCGGTAACTTCGGAGGAATGCCGGGCGGTCATGGCGGCCCTATGGGACCAAGGAGATAAACTTCAAGCAAAAAAATCAAGGGGTTATAAACCTTTGGACAATTAATGTGTCTATATACACGGTGGCACTTTAAGTGCTGCCGTGTTTTTGTAATAAAGTCAGTATATATATGCATTCAAGAATTTCAAATTCTCTTCTGAAAACAGCGCTCCTTTGTGTCGCTATGATTCTCAGTCTTTCTGCTTATGCCCAGCACTCACTTACTGTAAAGGCTCAGCTCACTGACGAAAAGACAGGTGAGCCTGTAGGCTTTGCTACTGCGTCACTTACGGTAAAGGGTGAAAAGGAGCCTGCAAAATATGTTCTTTCAGACAGTGAAGGAAATGTAAACCTTCAGAAGGTTCGTAAGGGTACGTATCTGTTCAAGGCGGAACTTATGGGATATAAGCCTCTGGTAAAGGAAATTTCTGTAGAGAAAAATCTGGATCTCGGCGTGCTTAAGATGGCAGAGGATGCAGAGGTTCTGGATGCTGCGAATGTATCGGCAGTAGGTAATCCGATCCTTGTGAAGAAGGATACCATCGAGTACAACGCGGCGTCGTTCAAGACATCTGACAATGATATGCTGGAGGATCTCCTGAAGAAGCTCCCGGGCGTGGAAGTGAATTCTGACGGAACCATCACAGCAAACGGAGAGACCATCAATAAGATCACGATAGATGGAAAGACATTCTTCCTTGATGACCCTCAGCTTGCATCGAAGAACCTTCCTGCAAAGATCATCGAGAAGGTCAAGGTCGTGGAGAGAAAATCTGAACAGGCCCGCTTTACAGGTATCGATGATGGAAACGAAGAGACTATCATTGACCTTTCTGTGTACAAGGGAATGATGAACGGATGGTTCGGAAACCTTTCTGCCGGTGGTGGACACGATGTGCCTGATCAGGGATATTATGGAAATGGCAAGAGCGCCCTCAAGGACGGATGGCGCTACCAGGGTGCCGGTATGGTCGGCAACTTCAAGGAAGACAGCCAGATAAGTCTGATCCTGAATGCGAACAATACAAATAACCGCGGATTCAATGATCTCGCAGGAGGAATGATGCAGGGAATGCGTGGCGGTGGCGGCGGAATGGGCCGTGGAATGGGCGGATTCGGAGGCGGAAACGGTATAACCAGTTCCTGGATGGGTGGTCTCAATGGAGCATTCGATCTTTTCGACGGTGATATGGAACTTGCCGGAAACTATCTCTATAACGGTTCTGACAGATATGTCGAGGAAGAGAGTTCGAAGATCACATATATGGAAGATGGCAGCCGTCTCATAAATGACAACTATGGCTCAAGCACAAATGCCTCGCAGGGGCATAGATTCGGTGTCCGCCTTGACCATGAGTTCAATGAGAAAACTTCAATTCTATTCGAACCTCAGTTCAATTTCGGAAATGGAGATTATTCGGATATTTCCCGTTTCTCGACAAGTACAGCACGCGGTGCAGATACTACATTCACAAACAAAGGTTTCAACAACAATTATGGTGATAACACCAACTGGGCGACAAGCGGTCGTTTCCTCTTCCGTCAGCGCCTGGGCAAAGCAGGCAGAACGTTTTCTGCCAATGTTGATTATAATTTCAGCAACAATGAGATGTCCGGCTTGAATCAGTCACTTACCCAGACGGATTTCGATCAGGACGGCAACTATGAAAATGATATCGTGAATCAGAAATTTGACCAGCTCTCAAAGAACTCATCATTGAGCGGTCGCCTCGTTTACACTGAGCCTCTGACCAAGACCCTCTTCCTTGAGGCCAGCTACCAGTATTCGTGGAACGTCAGCAAGAGCAGCAAGTATACTTATAACGGTATCGACAGCACTACTGACGGAACCCAGATATTCCAGGAAGGATATGATATGGAGAATTATGACCCTACATATTCAAGTTCTATCCTGAATCGCTACATCAACCAGCGTGCAGGCCTTACCCTCAGCTGGCAGAAGGAAAAGATCAATGCACAGGTAGGAGCTCAGATCAATCCGACCAACACCCATAACGAGACTAACGGAGAGTCATACGACAGCGAGGTTATCAACTGGTCACCGGAAGCACGCATCAGATACATGTTCAATGACAATGCAAACCTGATGGTCAATTATAACGGTCGTTCGTCGCAGCCGTCGACATCGCAGCTGATGCCGGTTCCTGACAATACCAATCCTTTGAACATTTCTCTTGGTAACCCGTACCTTCAGCCTTACTTCACTCATAATATGAGGGCTAACTTCCGATATACCAACAGAGAAACCTTCACTTCTGTCAATGCAAGCTTGAACGGAGGTCTCGTGCAGAATTCGATCACCAATGCGCAGTGGTATGATCAGGCCGGTACCCAGTACTCTATCCCGGTCAACAGTTCCGGTAACGGAAATGTGAATGCGCGTGTAATGGTGAACTCGCCGATCGGAATGTCGAATTTCTCGATTATGTCCAGCACGAATGGCCGTTATAATCAGTCACTTTCTTATATCGGAACAGGTTCGCTTGCAGCAGACAAGTACTACGATCCTGCAAATGCTGAGTTCAATTACGAACTCTTCCATAAGGATTTCCCTGATCTTGACAATACAGATGCTTTCACAAGAAATAAGATTCAGACAATGGGTATCACCCAGATGCTCCGCCTGACTTACCGTAATGACTTCGTGGAACTCGTGGCTGGCGGACGCACAAATATGTCAAAGTCATGGTACACGATGAATGCAGCCAATCAGAAGGCTACCTGGAACAATAATGTGTCATTCGAAATGAACTGGACGCTTCCTTTCGGAATGAACATCATCAGTGACCTGAATTACAATTGGTACAACGGATATACAACTCAACAGGAACCTGAATTTATTCTCAATGCCGAGATCACGCAGCTTCTTTTCAACAAGACCTGTACTCTCGCGCTCAGAGCATACGACCTTCTGAATCAAGCGAAGAACCTCTCGGTTACCGATGCGTCCAACTATCACCAGGAAGTACGCAACAATACACTTGGACGCTATGTCGTGATTTCGTTCACATACCGTTTCGGTACATTCGGCGGCGGACGACGCGGACACGGTGGAATGCGTGGCGGTCCGGGTGGTGGACCAATGGGCGGCGGAATGCGTGGCGGAATGATGGGCCCTCCTCCGGGAATGATGAGAAGATAAGACGATATCCTCGGCTCGGCCGAGGATATTTTTTTGAATTGACAAAAATATATGTAAATTTACGCGGTTAATGACAATCCAATCACACAATTAATAAACACTATGAAACTAAGATCTATTTTGTGCGGCGTGCTTGCGATTGCGGCAGCCGTGGCATGTAAGCCGGATGATGTTGTCGAGACTCCGAAGCTGGATGTCGACAAGACAGCCGTTTCAGTTACCGCTGAAGCAGGCCAGGCTACATTCAACGTAACAACAAACCAGGACTGGACCGCATCTGCAGATGCAGACTGGGTGTCAGTTAGTCCTAACAACGGCAAGGCATCAGACAAGGCTGTTGCAGTGAAGGTGACAGCTGAAGACAATGCTACCGAGGCAGAGAGAACAGCTACCGTTACCGTGAAGGCCGGTACTCTCTCGAAGAC
>JBGVCR010000071.1:0-18504 GCA_045118995.1 Candidatus Cryptobacteroides sp. | reverse complement strand
GGCCGACGGCCCCGTTGAGCGCTCCTCATGAGCTTGAAAAGCTCACTATAACTTTATTTGGATTTCAAACATAGGAACTATTAGTTTTTATTTTAATTTCCATTTTACAGATCCCTCGACTCAGCTCGGGATGACAATAAGGCTTAGAACTGCTGTCCGATCACGAAGTGGAACTGGCTTCCACCGTTTACAGGATCATCAAATCCATATCCCCAGTCGACTCCAAGGAGACCGATCATAGGCAGGAACACTCTGACACCGACTCCGGCAGATCTCTTGATCTGGAACGGATTGAAATCTCTGATGTCTGACCAGCAGTTACCTCCCTCAAGGAAGAGCAATGCATAGATCGTTGACTGAGGCTGGAGGATCACAGGATAGCGGAGCTCGACTGTGAACTTGTCATATACATTACCGGCATAGTAGTTACCTGTACTGTTGTATGATGACAATGCCTGAGGTGTAAGAGAGTAATTCTCATAACCACGGAGTGCTATGATCTCCGATCCGTAAGTATCGTATCCGGACATACCGTCACCACCGACACGGAAGCCTTCGAATGGAGAATATCCCCAGTTTCTGTTATAATATCCGAGATATCCGAACTGAGCACGTGCCATAAGGACGAGGTCTCCGACAAGCTTGGTATATACAGCACCCTTGAATGACCACTTGTGATACTCGATCCATTTGTAGCGGTCCTGAGATGACTGATAGTCGTAGTTGATGTCTTTCCAACTATTGACCTTGGTAGGATGACCGTCCTGATCAAGGAGTCCGTAGTCCTTCTTTCTCAACAACGAATATGGAGGTGTCAGCTGAAGCGAGAAGCTGAAGTCAGATCCGACACGCGGATAGATCTGCTGGTCGGTAGAGTTTCTCGACAGGCTGAGAGTGTAGCTGAGATTGTGTGAAATACCGGTATTGAACAGGAACTGATAAGCCCAGTTCTGAAGTCGGTATGTCTGCCAGCTGAGCTGGTTGTAAAGCACGAAGTAGGTATCCGGCCATTTAAGTCGTTTACCGAGACCTGCAGCAAATCCATACACTTCCATATACTCATCATTGTTGAGGATATTATAATAGATGTATGAATTGGTCTGACGGGTATAATAAACCGACATATTAAGCGATGTAGGCTTCTTACCGAAAAGCCATGGCTCTGAGAATGATGCCGAAAGGCTAGTATAATAGGTTCCGTTTGTCTGGAAACGTACCGAAAGGTTCTGTGCATCTCCCAGAGGAACAGGACGCCATGCTGTCTTGTCGAAGAAGCGGCGTGTAGAGAAGTTATTGAAGCTTACTCCGACTGTGGCAACGAATGTATTACCGCCCCATCCTCCTGAAAGTTCAAGCTGGCTGGATGGTTTTTCAGTCACATTATATACGATATCCACAGTGTTATCCATCGGGTTAGGAAGGATCGACCATCCCTTGGAAGGGTCCATGATCGCCTCCGGATCAAACTGTCCCATCGATGCGATTTCTCGGATAGAACGCTCGAAATCAGTCTGGCTGAAAAGATAGCCCGGATAAGTGAAGAGCTGACGGCGGATAACCCTTTCATTGGTAAGGTCATTACCATTGATGACGATATTGTTCAATGTCGCAGGCTTTCCCTCGACAATACGCATTTCCACGTCGACAGAATCACCTTCTATATTAAGTTCGACAGGATCGAGCTGGAAGAAGAGGTATCCGTTGTCACGGTAATACTGCGACACGTATGATTCACTCTGTTTTCCGCCTCCGAAGAGTCTCTTCTCCATGGTCACCACGTCATAAACGTCTCCCTTCTTTATCTTCAGCACCTGGTTGAGTGTCTCTGCAGAATATACCGAGTTTCCAGTCCATGTAATATCACGGAAGAAATACTGCTTTCCTTCATCGATCTCGAAGTCGATCTGAAGACGGTTAGGCTCCACATAATACATCGTGTCCTTCACGATTCGTGCATCCCTGTAACCGGCCTCATTGAAGGCTGCGATGAGGGATCTCTTGTCATTGTCGTATTCCTTTTCCTGGAATTTCTTCGAACTGAAGAAGTTCTGGAGTCTCTTGTCCCTGGTCTTCTTCATCGATCTGACAAGCTTGCTTTCCTTCACATGGTCAGCGCCCTTGAAGGTGATCTTCTGAATCTTTACTTTCTCTCCTCTGTCAACGGCGAACTGTACGCGGATTGCACTCTGGATAACGGTGTCGCGCTTGGTATTTACATCTACCTTTACATTGTAGAAACCCTTCTCTTTGTAATATCTCTTGATGATATCGCTGGAAGTCTTTGCAACATATTCAGAGAACTCGCCGCCTCGACGGATATTCAGACGCTCACGCAGTTCCTTCTCCTCTCCGCTCTTGACACCGCTGAAGACCCAGCGTGAAACACGAGGACGCTCGATGATGCTGATCTTGAAAAATGCAGTATCCCTTGTAGGAGTGATGGAATCTATGGAGACAGAAACATCCTCAAAATATCTCTGGAGCCATAGTCTGGTGACAATATTGGACATTTCCTCACTTGGCACAGTAACCTCCATACCCTTCTGGAGAGAGGCCACCTGCAAGATCTGGTCAGCTGAAAGATATTGGTTACCTTCAAGTCTGACTCCGCCTACTACATATTTCTTCGGATTATTATAATCGACCTCCACGCTGCTGCCGGATTGCTGCGCCCAGAGGGGGCAGGAAATCGCCAACAGAAGCGAAAGGAAGATAATTCTGCATATTCTCATCACGATAGTCTTATTTTCAAAACTGCAAATATACGTATTTATTTGACTTTTCCATAACGTCTGTCACGTTTTGCATACGATTCCAGCGCATTATGGAACTCTTCCTTCCTGAAATCCGGCCAAAGAGTATCCACGAACAGGAACTCTGAATAAGCTCCCTGCCAGAGCATATAATTGCTGATTCTGCTTTCTCCTGAAGTTCTGACAATAAGATCGGGATCCGGTATGCCTGCAGTCACGAGATATTGCCCGAAGCCTTGCACACCCATATTTTCGATTTCCTCTTTCTTTTCCGGATGCTCCAGCAAGTCCAAGGCCATCTTCTTTGCAGCCTGCAGTATGTCCCACTTGCCACTATAGCTCAGAAACACGATCAGAGTGAGAGAATCATTGGCAGCTGTCATCTCCATGCAGGAGTCAATTTCTGCGTTCAGTTCATCTGACAGCCTGGTTCTGTTGCCAAGCACCATAAAACGCACGCCGTTTCTGTTCAAAGATTCCATTTCGGCAGCCATTGCCTTGACCATCAATCCCATAAGAGCAACCACCTCTTCTTCAGGACGATTCCAGTTCTCCTCAGAAAAAGCAAAGACAGAAAGATATCTGACTCCTGTCTCCAATGCTGCCTCCACACATGCCCTTACACTCTCCACGCCTTCAAAATGGCCATAGACACGTTCTTTCCCACGTTCTTTTGCCCAACGTCCGTTTCCATCCATTATCATAGAGACATGAACAGGCAACTTGGTAATATTTTCCATATTATCTAATCGTTATTTCTGACATCTTCGCCCCAGAACAGCTTTTCTGTGAGGGCATTAATAAAGTTAGACTTCTTGAGCCGGACACGCTTAAGCGAAAACTGTGCCACACCTATCGTGATTTCCGTATCTGCGGATACAGATGAAGTCCTGTTGTCCGCTGTAAAGATCACCTCGGGATCGCGGGAATCCATCTTCAGCTTTATTTCCGCAGTATCCGGTACCACTAAAGGACGCACATTGAGATTATGCGGAGCGATAGGGGTGATTATCAGTACCTTAGACTCAGGAAGTACAATAGGTCCGCCGGAGCTCAGAGAATAGGCTGTGGAACCCGAACTTGTAGATACGATAAGTCCGTCGGCCCAATATGTAGGAAGCCTTACTCCATCCACACTCACCTGGACACCGAGCATCGCCGCTCCGCTGCGATGAACAGTAAACTCGTTCAATGCATATGGCCAGGCATCGATTTCCGGATTGGCAGTAACAGTTTCGGCCTTCAGCATAGCTCTGCTCTCGACAGTATAATCCCCGGCCAATATAGCCCCCGCCACATCCGAGGCCCTGTTTTCAGACAAGAAGCCCAGACGGCCGGTATTGACTCCCATTACAGGTATGTCCCTGCCTCCGACAAGCTTCGAAGCAGACAAAAAGGTACCGTCTCCGCCGACACTCAGAAGCATATCAGGAGCATTTTCCAGTCTGTCTCCCTCGTAAAGGACATCTACCGAGCAGCCTCCCTCCTGAAGCTGTGCGACAAGTGAAAGCATGGCCGGATCCTTCAAAGCATCTCTTTTACCTATATAAATAGATATATTCATATTCTTTTATAGAAAACCGGCGTCAAAAATAGCACTTTAATATCAAAATTTGAAGTTTATTGCCTATTTTTGTAAATTATAAGAAACTCAGTGGAAAAGAAATGACAAAGCTAAGCGTCAATATCAATAAGATCGCTACGATCAGAAATGCCAGAGGGGGCAGAATGCCGGACGTAGCAAAGGCTGCTGTGGATTGCGAAAGATTCGGAGCTGACGGCATCACTGTACATCCGAGGCCGGATGAAAGGCACATAAGATATTCCGATGTAAGGGAAATCCGCCCTCTGATCACCACAGAATTCAATATTGAAGGCAATCCCATCCCTTCGTTCATCCGGCTCGTGACTGAGAACGTCCCACACCAGGTGACACTCGTACCTGATGCAGAGGATGCCATCACATCCAATGCAGGATGGGATACAATCCGTCACCGCGACTTCCTTACTGAAATATGCGCTGAATTCAAAAGCCACGGAATAAGGACATCAATATTCGTAGGGGCTGATCCTGCAATGGTAGAAGGAGCCGCCTTATGCGGTTGCGACAGGGTGGAATTATATACAGAGCCTTACGCAGACCTCTTCCCTACTGATCCGGATGCTGCTATCGCTCCTTTCATAAAGGCAGCAGAAGCCGCAAGAGAATGCGGACTCGGACTCAATGCCGGACATGACCTTAACCTTGACAACCTTGAATTCTTCATCAGAAACATCCCGTGGACAGACGAAGTGTCAATAGGACACGCCATCATCAGCGACGCCTTGTATATGGGACTTGAGGCAACAATAAAGGCATACCTGTCTAAAATTAAGATTTTTTAATTACCTTTGCGTTTTGTGCCGCACATAGCACGTCAGTTTGAATTCAAATAAATAATTTTACAGATAATGAAAAACACATCACTTATTCTCTGCATCCTCGCTATGATGGGTGCGATTTCATGCAAGAATGCAGCTACAACAGAGTCAGCTGCAGCGACTGAGACAGCAGCTGTAGCTGCAACAGAGGGCAAAATCGTATATATTGACCTCGACAGAATCCTCATGGAGTACGATATGGCGAATGACCTCAGATCTGTAGTTGAGACCAAGGTTCAGAACATCCAGGCCGAGATCAACAGAAGAGGCCAGAAGCTCGAGAAGCAGGTTGCCGAGTATCAGGAGAAGATCCAGAAGGGACTTATGACCCGTTCGGTAGCTGAGGTTCAGGGACAGAAGCTCCAGCAGGAAGAACTCGACTTCAACAACTATGCAGCTCAGAAGCAGCAGGAGATCCAGGAGGAGCAGGTGGTCATGATGAATCAGCTTGGCGACGCTATCCAGACATTCATCACAAAGTACAATGAGGAGAAGCAGTACGCCATGATTCTCACAAACTCAGGTGGAGCTCCAGTGATCACAGCTGCTGCATCACTTGACATTACTGAGGATGTACTTACAAAACTCAATGAAGAGTACATCAAGACAAAGAACCAGAAAAGCGAGTAATACTTGAAAATAGCTATACTGTCCTGTTTCTATCCCTATCGAGGAGGAATCTCTCAGTTTAACGCTTGTCTGTATGGTGAACTGAGCAAAACACATATTGTCAGAGCATTCAATTTCAAGAGACAATATCCCGAATTCCTCTTCCCGGGAAAGACACAGTTTGTGACAGATGACGATGAGGCCGTACCGGTGGAGAGCGCATCTCTGCTGGATACGGCCAATCCTTTTACATACCATCGCACATACCGGGAGATCCGTGACTGGAATCCGGATGTGCTTATCGTAAGATACTGGATGTCGTATTTCGCTCCGTCACTGGGATACATAACCAGAAAGATGAAGAAGCACTGCAAGGTGATTTCTATCCTTGACAATGTGATCCCTCATGAGCCTCATTTTTTCGACACCCCACTTACAAAATACTTCCTCAAGGGCAGTACGGGATCCGTAACTCTCTGCGAGGCAGTATCAAAGGACTTATTGAAAATCCGTCCGGAATCCCGTTACACTGTAATCCAGCACCCTCTATATTCGCATTTCGGAGTAAAGAAAGACAGAGCGGAAGCGGAAAGAAAACTGGGACTTGCTCCGGGCAGGAAGAACCTGCTGTTCTTCGGTCTAATCAGGACCTACAAGGGTCTTGACATACTTCTGGAAGCATTTGGAAAGCTTTCAGATGAATATCAGCTCATCATAGCAGGTGAGCCGTACGGATCTTTTGACAAATATCAGGAGATCATCGACAGACTGCCGGGCAAGGACCGTATCTTCATGGACCTTAAATACATAAAGGATTCGGAAGTAACGGACTACTTCTCTGCAGCAGATCTGGCTGTGCTTCCATACCGAAGCGCGACACAGAGCGGAATAAGTTCCGTATCATATCATTTCGAAGTACCGATGGTTGTCACCGACGTCGGAGGGCTTAAAGAAACTATCGGGGACAGAGGTACAGGGCTTGTAGCCTCAGATGGAACTCCTGAAGCAATCCGCGATGAAATATTGAAATATTTTGATGATCCTTCAGTAAAGGAAGGATGCATTGCAGCCATTCGCCAGGAGAAGGAAAGATTATCTTGGAATACATTTGCCCGGAAGCTGGAAAACTTCATCGAGGCACTATAATATCGAAGCTTATGCAAAGAATGATACTCAGCCTGCTGACAGCAGCTATAATTACATCAGGGCTTACATTGGAAACATATGCCCAGGAATACGAAAGCACACCTGTGACCATCTCAGGAGAGAAGGTCAAGATAAACGGCCAGGTATGCTACTCACATATCGTATTGGAAAGGCAGACCTTGTACTCTATAAGCAAGGCATATAATGTGACTGTAGATGAGATCTACGCATACAACCCTACTGTCAAGGAGAAAGGTTTGCAGAAAAATTCCATTCTGATAATTCCCGTAGCAGAAACAGCAAGCGAGCCCGCAGCAGCGGCCGCAGCACCTGAAGCTCAGGAGCAGAAGTCAGAAGAGCCTGTATCGGAACAGAACTCTGCCAAGGAAGATGTACCGGCAAGTGCACCTCAAAGGCTTCATACTGTAAAATGGTTTGAAGACCTTGACATGATATCGAGAAAATACGGAGTAAGTGTCGAAGCCATAATGAAAGCCAATGGTCTGAGCGGAAGAAAGCTTACCAAAAGACAAAAGCTTGTCATTCCGTATAATGACGAAATCGTGGCGGAAGAGGAACCAGCACAGACGGATCCTGAAGAGCAGGCAGACACCACACAGACAGCAGACTCTACAGATGACAAGAAACCAGGAATACTGGAGGGACTGCTGTTTCCGAAAAAAGAAATAAACCTAAGCCTGATCATGCCATTCAAGGCCAACGGAATATCCGGCAGCGCGGGTAATATGGACTTTTACAGCGGAGCGTTGCTGGCAGTTTACGATATGGCAGAGGAAGGAACATCATGTGAGCTGAATGTATATGACGCTTCAAATGATTCCATTTCAAAAGACAAGATTGAGAACAGTGACATCATCATAGGTCCTGTGGCTCCTGCCGAGCTTAGAAATGTACTTGAAATGGAGCCTAAGGCAGTGGTATCCCCGCTTGACCAGAGGGCAGCTTCCCTTACAAAGACATTCAGTGATTTGATCCAGGCCCCTACTCCACTCGAGCTTCAGTATAAGGACCTTATAAACTGGATAGATGAGGATATGGAGTATAATGACAGATTCATTGTCATAACAGAGAAAGGTGGCACCCAGACTGAGGTCACAGTACAGATGAAAGCCGCTGCAGATTCTTCAAAACTGGAATACAAACATCTGGCATACAGCATTCTGGAAGGACGAAATGTGACCACATCTCTGGAATACATAATGACAGAAAGCGGCACAAACAGAGTTTATATTGCATCTGACAGTGAAGCTTTCGTGAACGATGTGGTAAGAAACCTCAACCTGATGATATACAAGAAGTACGAGGTGGTACTGTACGCTCCTTCAAGAATAAGGAATTATGAGACCATCGAGGTCGAGAACTTCCACAACACCTCACTTCACGTAAGTACAGGTTACTATATCGACTACGAAGACCCTAAGGTCCAGGAATTCCTTCTTAAATATAGAGCTCTTTACAATGCAGAGCCTACTCAGTTTGCATTCCAGGGATATGATCTGACCAGCTATTTCATCGGAATCATCGGCAAAAGCGGAAACCGCTGGACATCGAGGATCGAAGATTCGGACGCATCAATGCTCCAGAGCACATTGAAGTTCAGGAGAGACGGTGACGGAGGATATGTCAATACCGGCGTCAGACGCATCATCTATGAGGATGGATGGATTGTGAAAAGAGTCCGATAGATCCGGATCATGAATTCAGCAAAGACTTGGCATTCGCAATGGCCGCATCCGTCAGCACTGAACCGCTGAGCATGCGTGCCACTTCCATAACTCTCTCAGAATCAGAGAGTCTTACAATTGTAGAAACAGCTTTGGAAGTCTGAGGATCGATATCCTTGGACACAAGATAGTGTGCTGTACCCTTTGCCGCCACCTGCGGAAGATGAGTTATTGCAAATACCTGCATGAAACTTCCCATCTCACAGATAACCGATCCCATTCTGTCAGCCACACTTCCGGATACACCGGTGTCGATCTCGTCGAAGATCATTGTAGGCATATTGGCATATCGGGCCATCATCGCCTTGAGAGCAAGCATGATTCGGGACATCTCACCTCCAGAAGCACATTTTGCCACATCGACAGCATTTCTTCCTGTAGAAGAGAATTTGAACACGACTGCATCACAGCCGGTAGAAGAAACAGGCACCTTGCTCAATTCCACATCAAAGATAGCATAAGGAAGCTCCATATCGCGGATGGAAACTGATATTGCATCTGCAAAGGCTCCCGATGCAGCCATACGTGCAGAATGAATGGAGTCTGCTACCGTGTTAAGTTCTGTCTCGACCTCAGCGATCTTCCGAAGAACAGCCTCGCGTTTTTCTTCAAGTATAGCAGTATCGGCCAGAGATTCCGAAAGACTGTCGCGTAAAGCGATAAGTTCTGAGACATCAGAGCACGAATGCTTCTGCATGAGGCTGTAAATCAATGACATCCTGTTCTCGACTTCTTCAAGGCGAGACTGGGAAAGATCGATTCCGGAATTGATTGACACCGCATCTGAAAGGATATCATCAAGCTCATGTCTGCATGAATCCACTCTCTCCGCCAATTCAGATACTGCGGGAACATAGCGACCTGCCTTAAGAAGCAGCTTTGAAGCCTCCTTGAGCGAGGCATCGATCGACATGATCTCTCCACCGGATGATGCAGCAGTGAAAAGTTCCTCTACTGCCGAAAGCGATGTCTTTATTTCCTCAGCATTGGCAAGCTGTTTCTGCTCATCTTCAAGCTCGGCAAGTTCACCTTCCCGAAGGGCAGCCGCCTCAAGCTGTCTGTATTGAGCTTCATTGTACTCCTTTTCGCTGATCTGGCGGGCGATACGCTCCTGAAGAGTCCTGAGTTCAGTTTTCAGAGCACCAAGAGTTTTCCATAAAGAAGCACACTGCTCACGCTGAGGCATTGTGCCGGCATAATGGTCCAGAATATCCAGCTGGAAGGATTTGTCAGACAGAAGAAGAGTCTGGTGCTGGGAATGAATGTCAATAAGGGCGGAAGATATTTCCTGAAGGAGAGTCACGGGAACCGGACAATCATTGACAAAAGCCCTTGACCGGCCTGAACGGTTCACTACCCTTCTTATAGTGATATGTCCTTCTTCCCATTCCACCTCATTCTCTTCCAGAACATTCTGTAATGTTTTATCAGCAGTCTCGAATTCAGCCTCCACCACACAGTTGTCAGCTCCTTCGGAAACCATTGATGCATCTGCCTTGGCTCCCATTACTAAAGACAAGGCACCTAAAAGAATTGACTTTCCGGCTCCGGTCTGTCCTGTAATAATGATCAGACCCTCCGGAAAATCTATTTCCAGAGAGTCTATCAATACATAATTCCTTACCTGAAGCGCGGTCAGCATAGACTATTCCTCGTCCTGTCTTGCCATTCTGTAGGATACTTCTCCTTCCTGGAACTCCTCGATCGCTACAAGGCTTGGCTTAGGCTGTCTTTCATAATATTTGGAAATCTCGATCTGCTCACGATTCTCGAATACCTCTTCGATTGCGTTGCTGTCGTTCTTGAAATCCTCGAGTTTCTTGGTAAGTTCCTTCTTCTCTGCGATAGCGATCTGATTTGCTCTCTTTGAAAGGATTACGACAGTCTCATAGATGTTTCCTGTAGGTGCAGCGAGATCACAAAGGTCTCTTGTAAGTGTGTTTGTAGGTGTTTTCTTGTTTGCCATTTTATGTTTACTTTTCGTTTTCTACTTTATTATACTACTGCCGGATGCAGAGGGTTTCATTTTTTTTCAGCCTTTTTCTCAGACTTGATGAGTTTTCTTCTTTCCCTTGCATAATCCTTCTCGCTCATTTCCTCGTCAGCAGCCACCACATCACGGCCGAGAGCTTTCTGCGCCTTGCGATATACATTGTCGAGCTCCTTACGATAGTGTGACTGAGGAATCTCGCCTATGAAATTGTAATAATCATCCACGAATGTCAGATATCTCTCCTTCTGCTTTGCCGGAACACTCATATGAGCATACTTGTAAGAAGACATCGCAATATAATAAAGGATATCCTCGCGATAGATATTCTCAGAGTCGTCCTTCAGGACATTTCTGAAGGCAATGCGTGACGACATATAGTACTCCATCTTATAATAAAGCTTGGCGGCCTCATATGCCTTCTTGTCCAGACGGTCATTGAGTTCCTTCAGCATGTCACGGCAAGCCTGCATATGAGGAGTGTCAGGAAAGTCGATCATATATTCCGAGATCTCAGTCATAGCCTTATATGTAGGATTCTGGTCAAGCTCCCACCTGAGTGTCGAGCGATACAGACAGTCGAGCCTCAGATATCTGGCCTCAGATGAGAACGGACTGCGAGGATAAGTCTCCAGGAAATTGGCGAAATTGGTCTCTGCAGTATAGTAGTCCTTGAACTTATAGTTGCTGAGTCCCCAATAGAATCTTACAGTATCATCACGCTGGGTACCGTTTGTCAGTACAGACAGAGATTCGAACAGCGAACCTGCCTTGGAGTACTTGCCTGCATTGAAATATTCAAATGCGGCCTGATACTTAAGGTCAGCATCATTGCTGTTGAGAAGAATCTCATACTGAGACTTGCAAGAGGAAAGAACTGCCGCCAAGGCAGCAGCCACAATAAGAATTCTGAATTTCATCTTTTAAATATCAATTAAAGCATTTTCAGGAACTTCTCTGCATCAAGGGCAGCACGGCAACCTGAAGCCGCAGCTGTAATGGCCTGTCTGTAAAGAGGATCCTGCACATCACCGGCAGCAAATACTCCAGGCACATTGGTCTTGGATGTCTTGCCGTCGGTCACGATGTAACCTTCCTTATCCACCTCGATCCACTCTCTGAAGAGGTCTGAATTAGGATGATGTCCGATAGCAAGGAAAAATCCGTCCACGGCTATATCAAAAACCTCGCCATCCTTGCGCACGAGTCTTGCTCCTGTCACACCATACTCGTCTCCGAGCACTTCCTGAGTATTGCAGTTCCAGAGGATCTCGATATTCTCAGTATTTCTCACACGCTCCTGCATTGCCTCAGATGCTCTGAGGACATCCCTGCGGACGATCATGTATACTTTCTTGCAAAGTCCTGCAAGGTATGTCGCCTCCTCGCAAGCCGTATCACCACCTCCTACTACTGCAACATTCTTCTTTCTGTAGAAGAAACCGTCGCAGGTAGCACAGGCTGAAACTCCAAGACCGCGATACTTGATCTCAGAAGGAAGGCCGAGATACTTGGCTGTAGCACCGGTAGCAATGATAAGGGTCTCTGCCTCGATCTCCTTGTCGCCATCCACGACAATCTTGAACGGTCTCTGCGAAAGGTCAGCCGAAGTGATGGCACCTGTGCGTACATCCGCTCCAAGACGAACAGCCTGCGCACGCATTGTATCCACGAGCTGCTGTCCGGAAATACCGTTCTCGAATCCAGGATAATTTTCAATATCTGTAGTAGTCGTCAACTGACCACCAGGCTGGGTTCCTTCATATACGACTGGAGCGATGTCCGCTCTTGAAGCATAGACAGCCGCAGTATATCCAGCAGGGCCGCCACCGACGATAAGGCATTTAATTCTTTCCATAAGTCATTTTTATATGCAACTTGCAAATATACAAACTTTTTCAGACTTTCATAAGATATGGCTTCGCCTTTCTGTAAATCCATCCCAAAAGACAGTCCGGAAGAATAAGACAGATCGGTTTGAAGATATGATTGAGCACTCCCGGCATCACTCCCCTGCGCCTTCTGAAAGTAGCATTGAGAGCCCTGTCGACAGCCTTTTCCGGCCTGATCATCACCGCAAGGCCACGGGCGAGCTTCCTGAGGCTTTCCTTGAGAGGAATCAGCGGAGTATCCACCGCACCGAAGTAGGCATTGGTAACACTCACGCCAGTCTTCTGGCATTCTATGCGGAGCTCCCTCGAATAATCCTTCACAAATCTCTTTGTGGCACCATACATACCGATTCCTGGCCAGCTCATACACTCAGCCAGAGAAGATATGTTCAGGATATAACCGCATCCTCTCTCCTTCATCGGCACCACATACTTGCGGCACAGAAGCATCGGCGTGTTCATATGCACCATCATAATGATCTTAAGCATCCTTTCGCTGGTCTCGGCAATGCCCTGACAATACATTACTCCCGCATTGTTCACCAGCACCTCCACTTCACATCCGGCTGTCTGAGTCTGTTCGAAAATCAGATCGGCCGCATTCATCTGCGACAGATCCTGCGTGATGCGGACCACTCGCAGACTGCTTCGGCACTGAGCCGGAATCCCATCCAGCTGCTCAATATCCTTTCTTACGATTGACTCGGTCTCTTCCAGTCCGGCTGCATTTATATCCACCAGAACCAGATTATATCCTTTTGCAGCAAGTCTCTGAGCATAGACTCTACCCATACCGGAGGCGGCTCCGGTAATCAAGGCCCAGGCCTTATATTCTCTGAAAATCTTCTTCATATATGTGCAATTCTTTCATCTTATCCGAAAACGGCTGCAAAATTACCACTTTTTAACGGAAAATAACAATTTTAAATGAGAGAGGCCTGAAGCAATTTGGAATTTTTCAAATTTATTTTGCAGTTTTCCTTTAAATCCATATATTTGCCTTCGTTATTATAAAACTATGAATACACACAAGTGCCCAACAATGGAGGAGTTCAAGGCGCTCCTCAAGAAACATTCTTTGAAAGCAACGCCGCAAAGGCTTGCAGTTCACGAAGCAATGATATCTCTCGGACACGCCTGTGCAGATATGGTGACAGAGTCTATAAAGGAGAAAGGAACAGCTAAAGTCACTCTGGCTTCCGTTTACAACATCCTGACCCATATGGCGATGCTGGGAGTATACCATTACAGACTGAGTGCCAACAACAAGATGTACTTCGATGTAAACACATTCAAGCACATCCATTTCTACGACAAGGACAACCATACATTCAGGGATGTCATAGACGACGAGCTGATACAGCTCATAGAATCGCATCTTAGCCGCAAACGCGTAAGAGGCTACAAAGTCGAAGGATTTGACATACAGCTGATCGGACGGCCTTCAAGAAAAAAGTACAGTGTCTAGGGCACTGTACTTTTATTTTATCTTCTTGATTTGTATACACATAGCATCAGGAGAGCAATTGCAGCAGCTACTCCCGCCACATATCCTATAACAGGATCAAGATGCAGGCCTCCGGCCTTGAATGGAGCCATAAGGAAATAACTGACGCACACAAATGAAAGGAAGGCTGCAGGCAGAGAGCACATCCAGTGAGGCTTGCCACGTGAAATCAGATATGCTGCAGCTGTCCAAAGGACAATAACGGCAAGGACCTGATTACCTATACCGACATAGTTCCATACAGTAGAAAAATCCATCTTGCAGCAGAAGTATGCAAGTGCAAATATCGGAATGCAGACAATAAGCCTACGGGATATCGGTTTCTGGTCGCTTTTGAAGAAATCGGCTATCGTGAGTCGAAGGCTTCTGAATGCCGTGTCACCGGAAGTAATAGGGCAAACCACCACGCCGATGACTGCGATTACAGCTCCGACCTTGCCAAGCCAGCTCTTGCATATCAAGTCCACAGCTATGGCCGGAGTCACCTTCGTAAGAACACCATCAATCATGATGCCCTCTGACATTGCACTGTTAAGTCCTTCGGGACCGCCGAAGTAAGCCATTGCAGCCGTCGCCCATATCATTGCCACTATACCTTCGGCAATCATTGCGCCATAAAATACAGGACGGGCGTATTTTTCATTCTTCAGGCATCTGGCCATAAGGGGTGACTGCGTAGAGTGAAAGCCGGATATGGCACCGCATGAAATCACTATGAAAAGCATCGGCACGAGAATATTGCTTTCCGGGGCAAAATGCCAGTTCTTCAATGTCGCCGGCGTAAGCTCGATCATCTCATGAGTACCCCTGAGATCACCAACCACGAGCATGACTCCTACTCCGACAGCCATAAAGAGCAACGCCGCTCCCATATAAGGATACACCGAACCTATTATCTTGTCAATCGGAAGCAGGGTCGCAAACAGATAATATGCAAATATCACATAAAGCCATATCTCCTTGCTGACTCCGGTCAGTGATGCTATCAGATCTGAAGGTCCGGTAACGAAAGAAACTCCCACTGCCAAAAGGAGGAATGAGACCACAAAACTCATCACTCCTTTCATAGTCTTGCCCAGATACTTTCCGGTGATATCAGGCATATTGGCACCTGTACTTTCGATGGACATCATTCCGGCAAAAAAGTCATGCACAGCACCCATGAATATACAGCCTATGACGATCCAGAGATATGCTGCAGGGCCATACGCCGCGCCCATTATGGCACCGAATATCGGCCCAAGACCTGCAATATTAAGAAACTGGATCACGAAGACTTTCCATGTGGGCATCGGCATATAGTCGATTCCGTCTTCCCTATCGTAGGCTGGAGTCGTTCTGGCAGGATCCACCCCGATAAAACGCTCGACAACCTTGCCATAAATGAGATATCCGGAAACAAGCAACAGAATAGAAATCAGAAATGTTATCATTTTTAGTTATTTTTGCGGGTTGTTACAAAAGTACCAAGTTTTAGAAGCAAATGCAACGAAAAAAAGTTTTATTGCATCTATAGGCAGGTTAAAAAACTAAACAATATCATAAATGAAGAAAATCACAAAAGCAATCCTCGCCATCACGGCATGCCTTACCGCTCTTGCAGCGGCATCCTGCACCAAGGACAATACGATCCGTTACAACAACGCCACAATGGGTAATATCGTGAACGGAACCTTCACCAGCGACCAGGGTAATATCTTTACAATAGTCGACCAGACTTGTCCCGGCAAACTCGATACAATGAAAAGAGCATTCGTGATATGCGATATCCTCACCCAGAAAACCGGAACTGAAAACGAATATGAAGTAAGGATGAATTACATATCTCCCGTGCTCACAAAGGACGCGATCTTCACATCAAGCATAAGCCAGGAGCTTGCAAACGATCCTATCATACTCCAGAGCTACTGGGTATCAGGAGGTTATATCAATATCTACTTCGCAGTACCAGTTATAGCCGACAGCAAGATCAAGCATTACATCAATTTCGAGTACGATGACACCGTTTCGAAGGAAGGCACATACACCTTCCATATCCGCCACGACAGCAACGGCGAAGAATTCAACGAAAGCAATGAGAGCAAAATCCAGCTTGCATATGCCTACGCCAGCGTCCCTGTCGCTTCCATCATAAAGGAAAACGATGCCAAAATTGTGATAGAATGGCTCAGCCACAAGATCATGGGCAATACAATTTCGCTCAAAGAGACTACAGAAGTCAAGAGAGAAGTCACTTATTCGAAGGAAGCATATCAGCAGGCTCCGGCAGAAGCATTCGCCACCCGCAGCACATACGAAATCAGATAATCTCGTATCATACAATATTTTATAAAGAATCACCTGCTCCAATGGAGCAGGTGATTCTTTATAATGGACATCGAGACTTACTGAATCAAGGCCAATATTTCTCCTTTGGCCACCATGTCTCCCTGACGACAGGTTACGGCTATGATGCGGCCGTCAATAGCTGCAGGAACCGGTTCGATACCGTAGTAGGTCTGGATGTATGCGACTGGTTTTCCGGCCTGGGTTTCCGTCCCCACGACAGGAGCAGTGGAGTCATCATCGACATCGTATTGCCAGATAAGCTGGCCCTTGACCGGAGCTTGCACGGCTATCGCCGAAGGATATTGTTCCATCAGCTTATTGATATCATATTTAGGGAGTTCCACGACCGGTCTTGTAACCACAACCGGTGCACCGGCCTTGGCTCTTGCAGCCTCAAGATCTTTATTGAAGCGTTCCTTTGCCACGCCGCTCTTATAGTCGCGGTACTGTCTCTCGTGCATCGCCAGTTCGAAGAGTTCCTCATCATCCTGACCACAATCCCAGCCTTCTTCCTTCATCATTGCACGGAACTTGTCAAGCTCGTTCGGGAATGCATCCTGAGGAGTACCGGTATAGAACTCAAGCCCTTTCTCCTTTGCAAGAGCTACAATCTCTGGTGCAAGCTCGCCCGGAAGCTTACCCATCTTTCCAAGAATCATATTCCATGTATCCTTGTCGATGGTAGTCCAGCGCGGCTGTCCCTTGAGAAGAGCCATCAGATTCATCAGGGCTGTGTTCTTCACATATTGGCTGAAAGGAGTCACCAAAGGAGGATAACCAAGACGAGGCCATACATACTCGACCTCTTGGAAAAGCATCACCATGAGCTGATCCAGAGTAAGCTCCGCCTTACCCTGAGCCCGGAGCGAAGCATTTATCGCCCCATGGAATCCCTTCAGGTCAGCCATCATCGAGCCCATCATACCGCCCGGCAAGCCGCATCCCACCAAAAGTGAACTCATGTGGGAATTGTTAGGGTCAATCCAGTATCCCAGGAACTCGTCGATGAACTTCTGAGTCAAAGCGCGGACATCCATATAGGCGTTCATATTCAGATCCTTGACCTGGAATCCGTCGGCACGAAGCATCTCACGTATAGTGATCACATCCGGATGGACCTTACCCCATGAGAGAGGCTCGACTGCAACATCCAGATAATCAGCACCGGCACGAGCCACTTCAAGCATTGATGCAGGAGAGAAACCCGGACCGCTATGACCATGATACTGGACCTTTATGTGAGGGTATTTCTTCTTGATCTGAGAAGTAAGTTCTGCAAGAAAGGTAGGGCGGCCGATTCCGGCCATATCCTTGAGACATATCTCATCGCAGCCATATTCCACTACATGATCCACGACACCCATGTAATATTCCACAGTATGAACCGGAGAATTTGTGATTGACAGGGCCACCTGCGAGATCATCCCGGCCTTTTTGGCATATTCCACACTGAGACGAAGGTTCCTGTGGTCATTGAGACCGCAGAAAGAACGGGAGATATCTGTACCCTGAGCCTTTTTGACCTTATACATAAGTTCTCGCACATCGGCCGGCACAGGATTCATTCTCAAGGCATTGAGTCCTCTTTCCAACATATGTGTCTGTATGCCCGCCTGATGGAAAGGAGCTGTCCACTCGCGGACCGCCTTATTCGGATTCTCTCCAAAAAGGAGATTGACCTGTTCGAAGGCACCTCCATTGGTCTCGACACGATCGAAACACCCCATGTCAATGATAGCCGGTGCTACTTCCTTCAGCTGCGCTACAGTCGGGACATATTTTCCCGATGACTGCCACATATCCCTATAAACAAGGGAGAATTTGATTTCACGTCCCATTTTTCTTCGTATTGGATTTAGCAAATATATGCAAAAAACCATCACTTCGACGCATTTTGCAAATCTTTTATAAAAAATATTGCAGAATCATTTTTTTTATCTATCTTTGCAATCCCAATCGAATATGGTGCCCATAGTTCAGTTGGTTAGAGCGTCAGATTGTGGTTCTGAATGTCGTGGGTTCGAATCCCACTGGGCACCCTTCAAAAGCCTCGGAGAAATCTCTGAGGCTTTTTTCGTATATCCCCGACAAGACTTCAGCTCGGAATCAGCAG
>JBGVCR010000070.1:0-56823 GCA_045118995.1 Candidatus Cryptobacteroides sp. | reverse complement strand
TGCTTGATAGTGATGCCGTTTTCCGAGCAATAGCTCTCGATCGACTGGATTTCTTCTAAAGTCATCATATGCGTTCCTTTTTAACGCAAAAGTAGCCAGGAACAATCCCGGCTACAATATGCATTTCTTCGGAGGCTTACTTTTATCGGATGCTTACATAAAAAGGTGTCATCCTGGAGAAATGCAGTTTGTGCCAGTGAAAAATGACAGCCGCCATTACCCGGATCCGGATAATGGCGGCTGACTGGTTTAACAGATGTTTACGACTATTTGTTTTCAACCTCGCTATCAGTACCCTGGTTCCAGAACTCATTGTAAGAGCCGGTGAAGTCAGGATCGATAGATACCTTGAATGAACCCTCTGCTGTGAGAAGCTCTCCCACTACGTTGGTTCTCCAGTTACGTTTCATGTATGCGTTAGGAACGTCGATGACAAGCTCACCAACCTGGAGCTTGAGGTCCACTGTGGTCTTTCCGTCCTTTGAACCAGCATCTGCTACGAGTACATAGTTCATGGAAATCACCTCATAGTCTACACCTTCCACATTGATTGTAGGATACTTGCCGTCCACCTTTGTAGGGAATGCTGTAGCAGGAACTACCACTGTACCCTTTGCAGACTCCTGGTCGTCAGATACGAATGATGTCTCGCCGGTGAAGAGGTTGAGAGTGTTTGCCACGTTTGAGATTGTAACCACTGCAGTGTTCTCGAGGCCTGTCATGTCCACATCTGAAACAGACTCGTCCATGTCGCCGATTGTTGTAGCGAAGTTGAGCTGTGCGAACGGGCGGGTGAGGACGATAGACTTGCTGAAGTCCTGTCTTACTTCGAATGTAGGAACATAAGCGTAGAAAGCATCGAGCTCCTCACGATTTGAAGCTTTGTAATCAAGCTTGATTTCGTTCAGAGACATTGTGCGAGGATCACCGTAAGCGTTGCCATACTGAGCCCAAAGTACGAGCTGATACTTCTTGCCCATGATGAAACGGATCTGGATCTCCTGCTCGAATACATCTTTCTCCCAAACTAAGTTTCTGCGGGATTTCTCCACACCATTCTCATCGAAAATACCGATGATGAGATTTTTTGCATCATACATACCGTCACCATAAGCCTTGGTTACAGCTGCTTCAGGGATGCTGAGTGAAAGTGTCATGGTAGCCTCATCTGATCTTCCTGCATTTTCCTTTGTGCATGAAGATGCCATGAGCACTGAAAGTGCCACTACCATAAAGGACATGATCTTTTTCATTGTAATTAGTATAAAATTGTTAATAAATTAATTCTACCGGGTTATTTTACGACATTGCCGTCTGCATCGATTGTGCATCCTGCAGCAAGATATTCTGCCGGAACATCGATGCCGGCTGTGAATGTACCGCCAGTGATGAATCCCACCAGGGTCTCGCTGTAAACAGGAGCATTGAATTTTCCTCCGCTGATCTGGAGAAGTGTGGCTGCAGTCCTGTCAGACTGGAAATTCTTCTCATATACAGCGTATGCGCCACCGAACTCTCCTCCCTCCACAGTCACTGTGATAGGAAGATCGGTCGAATGTGGAGATACAGCAATGGCAGCTCCGTCGACGGTAGTACCGTTATTGTTTGCTGCTGCGCTGAAGTTCGCCGATGCAGTAATCTTTGCCCCATCCTTGACCAGAAGCTGACCAGCGCGGAGCTCGATGCCTGTAAGTCCTGCGATGACAGCTGTAGCCTCCACGGTACATGTCTTTACCTGAGGAAGATAGACAGCATGCGAACCTTCTGATCTTACCTTGCCTTCGATGACAATCTCAAGATCGCGGGTGAATCCGTTGCTCTGGATTGCAGGAGCTGCATATGAAGTGAGCTCGGTACCTTCGGCTACAGTGACCTTTACATTCTTTGCATCCTTCGGAATGAAAACGCAATTGTCACCGGCTGCTGAATCGCTTCCGGAAACCACCTTCACATCTTCAATGATGATCACGGCATCTGCACCGGCTCTTACGAACTCGCCTGGTACGACAGCATTACCGTTGCTGAGCTTGAGGGTTCCGTTCACAATGAATGCAGGAGATACTTCTGAGGTGATGGTGTTTCCGCCAAGATCGACTGTGAGCTCCATTCCCTCCGGAACTGTAATTATGCTTTCAAGAGCAAGGTCAGCTGAAAGAGTTACAGAAGCCTCAGGCTTGTCAATTGCATCAGCATCGAAGAGTGCCTTCTGGATAGGGTTGAGAGCAGAATACTCATCGAGGTCACGAACGTATGTATCTGTGTACTCAGGCATGATCACGACGTTGAACTGTGCATAGCTTGTGAAGATGTTTCCGAGAATGTTGGTCTTGTAGTTTCTTCTGTAAGGAACATTAGGAACATCGACCACGAGATCAAGACCGTTGTATGTGAATACTGCGTGAACATTGTCGATAGTCGCGTCATCACCGGCGAGAATGTAGTTCATGCCCATCCAATGATATGTAACGGCTTCTTCTCCCTCACCTGTAGTAAGGAGAACCTTGTCACCGGTCTCATAAGGAATGGCCTGAGTGGCGAAGTTCACTTCAGCACCTCCATCTACACTGCCAGTAAGCACGTTAAGGATGGTAGGGACAGTGCATGAAGCGCAGCTTGGCCTTGCAGGGTAGAGGAGTCTTCCGTTGACAGGGTCGTTGTGCTCATAGACAGCATCGACTGCAGCGTGATATCTGGTGTCAAAGGTAGAAGTCATATCGAGACCGAGGTCTGTGATATAAGGGATGTAGTCACTTGCACCAAAATTGATCTGGGCGAAAGGACGGCGGAGCTCCACCTTGGTCTCGCTGCTCACTACGGAGTACTCTCTGCAGATGCCATAGAATGCATCACGGTTCTCTGCGTTTGCAAGGCCTGTGTAGTTGTCGTCCACAGTGATCTTCGCATCCTCCTCTACGAATGTGTATGGAGCATTGTCGGCATGAGCCCAGAATACGATGTCGTACTTCACGTTCTTTGCGAGAGTAAGAGTGACGAGCCAAGTCCTGTCTTCGATTTTTTCGATCTTTGCATTTGAGAAGGCTGCATTTGGATCCTCTCCCTTTGAGAGTGAAGGAATATACTGTCCCTTAGGGTATTTTGTGCCGTTAGCAGACACGTAATCCTCGAAACGGTATACTGCGTACTTAAGGTTTGTCGCTGAAAGACCGTCAGAAATAGTCTTTGTCTGTGCCTGGTCTGTAACGTCCACTGAGAATGTCACCTCTACGAGCTCTCCGTCGAGACCTTCGTCAAGAACAGGCTGGCGACCGGCCTCCTGACTTTCCTTCTGGCAGGCAGCCAGTGCGACCATGGTCGCACAAGCCGCTACTAATGAAAATATTCTTTTCATGATCATTGGTTTTCAAAATTACTCATTGGCAGTAACAGGTGAGACTATATAAGTAGTCTTACCGTTTTCAGGAGCTGTGTGGCTGACCTGATATCCTGTAGTAGGAACGAAGTTAGTACCTTCGCCCTCAGCAAGGTTCAAAGAAGGGTCGAAGTTTACAAATGAACCACCAGTTACAACGATATTGGCCTTTCTTGGGTTAGCAGTATAATTCTCATCAAGACAGTTAAGAGTAAATCTCTCATCGCCACCGTTTGCAGGCTCGGAAAGCTGCATTATGCTATAGTGACCGCCCTTGATGTTAGCAGTTCCCTGCTTTACGTAAACTGCGCTGATATTACCAACGAACTTACCGCCCTCTACGGTAAGTGTAGAGCCATCACGTACATCAAATACATAAGTGTCATTCTCCTTGGCAACAATAGATCCTGTTCCCTTTGAATCTATGATAGTAAGCTGTGCACCGCCCTGTACTGACATTATTGACCAGATGCTGTTTTCAACACTCCAGAAATTCTTTTCTGCTGTAATATTGTGACCATTAAGATCAAGAGTGAGTTTCTTCTTGTTCTTGAGGATAAGTGCAGACGAAAGCTCAACATCTGTATTAAGTGTGATGTCACCGCCATTCTCAAATGCAATCATAAGAGGCTCCGCAAGTGTATATCCAGGATCAGGATTATTGAATGCACCATCAACAATGATTGTGAACTTGTTACCGCCTGTGAAGATCTCACCGAGGATATTGGTTCTGTAGTTCTGCTTGAAAGGCACATTCTGGATAGTTTTCTTCAATGCTGTTTCGCCTGCTGCATTCTTGCTGTGAACAAACTCGGCAACCAAAGAATTACTAGTGGCACCATTTGCAGGAGCAAACACGTAGTTCATTGCTGTCCAACCGTATTTTGCTCCTTCATATGTGATCCAGTTATCATTATCATTATTATAACTGTTTCCATCCTGTGAAGCAGGAGCAAGGGCATATTTGAATACGATTGTCTTGTCTGCATTTTCTGTTACATCACCTGTAAACACATTGAAATGTGTATACATATTTTCAAGAGTAATCTGAGACTCAAGTCCGTGGTGTGCAGCACCATTTTCGCCATCATTGATAAACGGCTTGGCTTTGTCCCAATCATTTGGAGCAGATGCAAAGTTGATCTGAGCAAATGGACGCTTCAGAGTGACAGTTTTCGCTGTAGCTACATTTCCTCCTGTCTGAAAGCCCTTCAAAGAACCGAAGAAAGCATCACGTGCTTCGTCGTTTGCATATGCATGTGTATAATTATTATTCCATGAATTAGGATAGTTTTCATTATAATATGCTCTGACATTCTTCAGATTATCAGTGTTGTAATAATTTGTACCTTTCTTCTGTGCCCAGAAAAGAAGGTCATATGTCAGGTTAGACACGAGGTTAAGCTCAAGAACGAACTGTCTCTTACCATTGACGATAACGCTCTCGCTGACAGTACCACTGTAGAGCTCCTTGTTGTTATCATGGTCATAGACCTCCCACTTAAGCTCATCTACTGTCAAACCGTCAGAAATGGCCTTTGTCGCCACTTCGTCAGGGATAACGACACTGAAGGTTACCTTGCTGTCACCATCCTTTCCAGGAATAAGGTCCTTCTGGCATGAAGCTGCTCCGAAAATTGTTGCGGCTGCAGCTGCAATTGAAATGATTTTTTTCATGATGTTTAATATTTGTTTTGTTTTAATTATTCAGGTATTTGTCTTCGTCCGGTTTCTCGAAACTCTCCTCGATTACAATCTTCAGTGTCGAAGAACTTGTGAAGAGGTCACCGATTATGTTGGTACGGTAGTTCTTGCTGAGCGGCACGTTCGGGATCTTGTGCTTAACTGTTCCGATCCTGGTGGTGAAGCTTGCATCCACAGTCACTGTAGTCGACTCTTCCGCCGGTACCAGGAGGTAGTTCATCGCCACCCAGTAGTAAGCACCTTCTCCCACCATCAGGTCCTTGTCATCCGGCCTGTCTGTCTGCACGAGACCTCCGGTCGAAGCCGTGAAGGTCACAGGAGCATCCACGTAGTCCACAGCCTTTCCGCTCACTGTGTCGAACGCACTTGCATACTTGGATACAGTCACCGAGTTGCTTGTGATAGTGAGCTCTCCGAAATCGGCATCCATTGTGGTGGTACCGAAGTTCAGCTGCGCGAACGGGCGGTAGAGTCTCACCACCTTGTCCTTTCCGTCGGCTTCGATTGTCTCTACAGCGTAGAACGCATCGTAGCAGTCCTTGTTGTTGACAGTGAACTTCGAATAATTCACCTTTATCTTCTTGAGATCGGTCCATGAGTAAGGGCTTGCGCTGTTTTCATTCTGCGCCCAGAAGATGAACTGGTAGGTCTGGTCTTTCACCAAGGCCACCTCGATCTCTGCCACGCAGTCCTGCACAGCACCGGAACCGTCGAACAATAACGACTTGAAGTCCTCTGTCCACACTTCGTAGTAGACTATGTCCACAAGCTCAGCCTGCGCCACTGCCTTGGTCATAACCGCCTGCGGCACCTGCACAGTGAGCCTTGCCACGCAATCCTCACTATGGCCATCCTTCCCCTCATCCTTCTGACACGCAACAAATGCGAACAAAAGCACTCCGGCTATGTAAATAAGTTTCTTCATTTCCTTGTTTCTTGGAACCCCACGGCACGGTCAGGCGCCGGGAGGTTGAAATCTCAGCTAAATAGCTTTATCAAAGCATTAATGGTTATTCTCTGTTCAGACAAACCACTTTTGCATCTGTATTCAATATATGATCTGTATACTTGTTCAGCAGACACACCTCATGGCTAGTTTCTGGAATATCATTGAATTTACATCCTGTTACATTTACTGTGAAATTCACATTTTTATTATTTTGAATTGTCACAGCGCCTTCTGCACCGAAGTCTCCGTAGAATGTACAGTTTGTGATATTATAAGTAGCACCTGTAGTATTCTCATTGATATAAATACCCTGGGTACCTACACCGTTAAATGTACAGTTAGATACTGTGTAAACTCCTTCAGCAGAATTTCCTGTGCTGAAAACCAGCATTCCCCAGCTCTTCTTGGCCATATGAAGAATTTCACAACTCTTGATGGTGAAGTTCTTTGCCTGATCTAATAGTACCTGATCACTTGCGAATTGAACCTTGGTGCCTTCAGTACCTATGATGGTCAATGACTCTTTAGGATCAAAATTGCGATACACATTAATAGTGTATGTTCCTGCATTCAGATAGATAGTATTGACTGCCGGATTATCAAGTGCTGCCTCTATAGCTGCATCATCTGCTGCAAATACTGCAGAATCTTCAATTACACTGAAAACGCCAGTGCTGCTCTCTACTGTCTTATATCCATCAGCAACGAAATCAGTACCCGCACCCTCTGCAGCATTGTCAGCAGGGTTGAAGTTATGGAATGTACCGCCTGTGATGTTAACCTTTGCCGTTCCGTTCTTCCAGTTTGTGTCAATACAGTTGATAACATAACGCTTATCGGAATCTGTATTTGAGAACACGCCGCCCTCGATGTTTGCAGTACCGACATTGACCTGAACGGCAGAAGTACCGGCAGAGATGTTACCGCCCTTGACAACCACGTTACCATTCTTTGCGTACACACCATACTCGGTTCCCTGGATAGCGCCTTCGCCCTCGATTGTAAGGGTCGCACCCTTGTCCACTGTGATTGCAGAGATCTCTGTACCTGTCACACCGTCAGCATAAGCTATTCCACCTTTAAGAGCATGTCCGTTAAGATTGAGCACAAGGCTTGACTGGATCACGAGAGGCTCTGTAAGAGTAATGTCCTCTGTCAATGTGAATTCGCCACCGGTAGCCGCAGCCATGTAGATAGGTGCCGGCTCGAGGTCAGGAGTATTGAACTTCTCGTCGACAATGATCTCAATCTTGGTCTCCTCTGTAAGAAGGTTGCCAAGTAGGTTTGTACGGAAGTTCTTCTTCACAGGAACTGCCGATACAGTACGGCTCAATGTACCTACATCAGTCTTGATCGAGTATGTCACATTCACTGTCGAAGCGTCGCCAGGAACAAGAACATAGTTCATTCCGGCATATGCCCATGTGTCATCGTTTGCCGAAAGTGTTTCAGACGGCTTGAATGCATATGGAACCGTATTCATTCCGAACTCGACATTTACAATGTTCTCTGTCTCGGTCTTGGCTGTCATCGCAGCAACGTTGAACGCATTTGCCACGCCTGTCACAGTCATGCTTGACTCCTCAAGAGCAATCTCATAGTCGATGTCGAGGCTCTGGAAAGAAGTACCAAGGTTGATCTGTGCGAAAGGACGCTCGAGAACCACAGTCACGTTCTGTCCTGTTGCGAAAGTCTTGTAGTTGCAGAAAGCCGCACGATCCTCTTCGTTTGCAAGAGTCTTGTTGTTATCCTCGTTCGGATAGTTCACCTTGACATTTCGAAGGTCGGTGACATTGTAATAGTTCTTGCCGTTTACCTGTGCCCAGAACAGACCAACATACTCCTGGCCCTGGAGAAGATTGAGGCTCAATGAAGCCTCCTTGCCTGACATCTCTACGGTACCATCCACAAGGGGAGTGCCGGTAAGTGAGTTCTTGTGTCCTTCCTCATTCTTGTAGATCTCGTAGTACACGATGTCCACATTAAGTCCGTCAGCGATAGCCTTGGTCTCGACTCCCGGAGTCTGTATTGTGATAGTCACATTGCCATCACCGGGATTCTCCACAGCTACCTCTTTCTGACATGAAGCCGCAGCGACACCAATCATCGCTACAGAGAGATAGAAAAATAAGTTTTTCATGATTAATATAATTTGTTTCGTTAATTATTCATCCGTCATGCCCGTCCCTTCATCCGTCATGCCCGACTCTGATCGGGCATCCCTGGAACCCCACGGCGCGGTCAGGCGCCGGGAGGTTAAAATATTAATTGAAGATGATACAATCATTTACACTTGTTGCCCAGCTTGGGAGATCAACAGTGAAAAGTTTTGTGTCATAATCAGCATCACTTGACGGAATACTTAACACCTCTGCATTCACATCCTGTCCATTAACTGTACAATTCACCATAGTGATCTTGTGTCCTGCTGTAAGTGAAGAAAGATCAAGATTCATATGCTCAACGAATGAACAATTTGTCATAGTTGTGTTTACATATGGTTTTAAAACACGGCCATAAATGTTATTGTAGTATGTACCCTGCTTGAACTCAACATTTGTGAAAGTTGCACTTTCGATAAGACCATAGCTTGTCCAACCGGCAAGTACTGAGTTTGTGACAATAAGGTTCACTCCTTCTGCACCGCCTTCACCTGTATTGATTGGGTAGAGTACGCCGTCTCCACCAATATTTACATTGTCAAGGATCACATCCTGCTGAGGATACATAATCATGACTGCTCTGCATCCTTCTGTGATTGTAAGATTCTTGATAGTTCCACCTGAAGTCATAATACCATAGTCATCACCATAGCACTCCATATAGAGTTCATGTCCATTTCCGTCAAGAACACCACCGTCAAGTTTGAATGCGTACTTATTTCCGTAAGGTGCAGTTGTGGCAGCTTCGGTCTCAATATCCTGAGTCATTACAACATACTTACCATTAGCCAATGCCTCAGTAAGTGCATTAGCATCACTAGTATTGGGAGCTACAACAGTGATGAATGTCTTCTGATGGTTAGTAAGCTTGCTCTCAAGATATTCCTTCATTGTGTTATTTACAACCTTAATAGTGTAATTAGGGTATGGAGCAGCAGCATTAAGGAACGTGCCTGCCTCAACAGTAAACTCTGGAGCATTGATTATAATTTCTTTCAACTCTTCACTATCACGGAATGCATACTCGCCAAAGTATGTGACATCTTCATGGAATTCAATCGAAATCAATCCTGTATTGCGGAAAGTATCCTTCTCAATGCGAGTTACACCTGCAGGTATGCTGATAGATGTCAAAGAAGTACACTCTGCGAAAGCGCCCTCGCCGATAGTTGTGACTGAAGCAGGAATGTTTACATTAGCAAGCTTTGAGCACGACTGGAATACAGCAGGGCCAATCTCTGTAAGAGTGTTTGGGAACGCAACAGTTTCCAAATTTGCACACTTGCGGAAAGTGCGGTTACTTACAACCTCGATGCCATCTGCAACAGTTGCACTTGTCAAACCTGCAGCGCCTTCAACTATGCCACGAGAGGTTGTAGCCTCATCTGCAGAAGATGTAATAATAACTTCACCATACTTGGCGATGTAAGCAACATCGTTCCACATGAACATTGTAGCCTCACCATTATTCGTAGCAAGAGCAGTTGCTACATCAGCAGTGCTCACGGTAACAGCAGTTACACCAGCCTCTTCCGCAGCATCAGCAACAACCTCTGGCAATACATGGTACGAACCACTAATTGAAACTGCCTTGTAACCAGCAGCCAAGTGGTTTGTAGGATTCAGTTTACCACCATTCTCAAGACTAAATACACCACCATAAACTGTAAGAACGTGAGTGCTGTTTGAATGGAATGACTGGCCGTCATAGCTTACTGTGAAGTCACCACCATAGATGTCTGTTGTAGCTGTCTCACCATTGAATCTCCATCCACCATAGAATGAACCATCGTTAATGATAAGTTTACCATTCTTCTCGTATGTGAACATATATGGGGCAAACTGAGGGATTACTTCACCCTTCATGACATTCCTGAACTCACCACCATTAATAGTAACAGTCGAATTCTCAGAAACGTTAATCATGGCATTTGTTATACCTTCGATAGTTGCATCAAATATACCGCCATTGATGATGACCTCAGTATTTACGGCCTTGAGGATATGCTGGTATGTACCCGCATTCCAATCAGATGATGCAGTGTAAGTACCTCCATTGATAATCACCTTACCATTATGTGAGCGAATGCCTCCCAAGCCTACCATGTTTCCTTCGCCTGAGATTGTCAATTCTGAATAGTTCTCAATAGCGTAGTTATTTGGATTGGAGATAGTCTTGCCATTAAGGTTAATTGTCATCTTTGCCTTTACCTCAAGTGGCGCTGTCAAAACAATATCCTTAGTCAAAGTAACATCGCCACCATTTGCTGCTGCAAGATAAAGTGGATCTGGTGCAAGGTCAGCTCCAGCCCAGTCAGCATCAACGATAACTTCGTACTCAGTTGAGCTTGTAAGGAGGTTACCTACGATGTTTGTACGATAGTTCTCCTTAAGAGGAACGTTGACAACAGCCTTGTTAAGGTTAGTCGGAACTGTGACATTATTCTGAGTCATTACCTCTGCTTCTAACCAGTATTCTACTGTAGCTGTTCTATTGTCACCAGCAAACATGTAGTTCATTGCAGCATAGTTGTACTCTGTGTTGTTTACCACAAGATTCTCATCGCTGATAACTTCTTCCATTTCAAATGTGAACTCTGCATCTCCACCAACAGTGCTGGTCGCAACATTGAATGTAGTAGGCACATCCTTGACAGTTACCTTTGATTTCTTCATTACAACTCTGTATGGGTCTTTGTTATAATCAATAGGATTGATTGTAGTACCGATGTTGAGCTGAGCAAATGGACGCTTGAGGTAAACCTTTTTGTCTCTTGGAGTTGCATCAGAAATGTAGTCTACTGCATAGAAAGCAGCATAGTCCTCGTGATTAGACTTGACAGTTGCACCCTCTTTGTAAGTTACCTTTCTAAGGTCGGTTACATCATAAATGGGATTCTCAATATCACACTGAGCCCAGAAGAGTACAGTGTAATTCTGATTCTGAACGAGGTTAAGAGTTACATTTGCACGTGATGTAGCCTCCTGTGAGGTTACCATAGCAATATCCTTTTTGTAAAGGAGGGTAGCATCGGAAAGATCTGCCTTTTTCGTACCATTAGTTATATAGACCTCATAGTAGAGTCTATCGACATTCTTTCCATCGGCAACAGCCTTAGTCACAACTCCAGGAACTTCCACAGTATAAGTCACTGTGTTCTCCTGTGCAGCTGGCTCAAGGTTCTCTTGCTGGCATGATGCCGCGAAGAGACCTGCTGCGAGCGCAATCGCGCAATAGATTAATTTTTTCATGATAGAAATTGTTAGTTAATAAATAATTGTGTTTGTTGTTTTGTTTGGAACCTCTCGGCGCGGTCAGGCACCGGGAGGTTGAATATTACTGAATAGCTTCGAATGTTACATTTGTTACTGTAACACCTTCAGCTTCGTTAAAGCAATCGTCTGTGTCAGCATCGTTAACATAGATTGCTGCATGAGACGAATATCCATTAGGCTTAGCGTATAGTTTAACATCCTTTACTGTACAATTCTCAAACTGGATTCTGTCATTATTTCCTTCATATACGAATGAAACCATTCCTGCTGTGCAGAAGTCAAACTGTGTAGATTTTACAGTAGTGTTTGTCACATCGCAATTTTTGAGAGTTGCAGTAATTTCAGACGGTAACTCGTTATATACTGTTCCAATAAGCGGTGCAACCTTATATTGACCAGTAATTGAAGAGTTCTTTACATCAACATTCTCGAGGAGAAGGTTGTTGTATGTCTGTCCTACTATGATTGCTGAATTAATACCGTCATAAGTTACCGATGCATTGTCGAAAGTAACATCCTTTACAGCGACATCATGATTGTTTGCGAAGATGGTAAACATTGCAGCGCCGTTAATAGTAAGGTTCGAGATAGTGTGGCCATTACCATTGAACTCGTTCATAGTCGATTTCCAATCTATGTGCGAGCGTACGGCAGTCCAAGTCTTGCCTGTAAAGTCGATGTCCGACAAAAGATTGATTGCGATGCCTTCGCCTGCAGCGTTGTTAGCCATTGCTGAGTTGATGCTCGCCAAACCCTCAGCATTAGTTACGCTATATGTTGTACCGCTCTTCCAAAGACCATCGCTAACCTTATCTGCACCACCAACAGTGCAAACCTCGCCATCAACGATTACATTAGCACGGTTGCCATTCTTAACGTTCCAAACAGGATTGTCACTTACGCTACCGTTAGCAAAATTATTGACCTCTGTATCGTTGATAGTTACGTTGTACATACCGGTTGTAAGCTGTGATGCACCGATTTCAATAGCAGCCTTGCCGTTGTATGGAGCCGAAGCGTTGAATGTACAACCCTCAAAATTTACCTTCTGAACAAGGTCGTTTGCCTCGCTGTAAACAATAACTGACTTGCCTGCGCAGTTGAATACGCAATCGATAAAGTTTGCCTCACTAACAGCGTATGTCCATACATTGTACTGCTCAGGGTCGTTCTGTACGAATGTACAACCCTCGAAAGTAGCCTTTGTTCCATAGAGGAAAGGCTGACCCTCGATAGTACATTCCTTGAAGTTCAAATCAACGCCACCCTGGAAGCCCTTATAACCATTGTTAGAGAAAACAACTTTTACGTTCTCGATAGCAGCAGTGCCATTAATAGTGTAGATCTGATCCTTGATGTCGAGAGTTACATTCTCGCCTGCGCCAATAATAGTCACTCCAGCCTTATTATATACTTCGGGATAAATTTTATATGTTCCATCAAGAAGCATGATCTTATCACCTTCTGCCGCATTTTTAATAGCTTTATTAAGTTCGACACTGCTAGAAAATGTATTATCGGTAACTACGTAGTACTTACCATCCTTTTCAATAGCCTTGTAACCGTTAGCGATGTACTTGTCAGCAGGTTTAGACGAGAATACACCACCGTTAATCATAAATTCTCCACCCCAATCTTGAAGCGCAGCATTGATGTTACCGCCGTTTACGATAACCTTACCATTAGTAAGAACAGCGAAGCCGTAACCGCCATCTGTAGTGTTGAATGTACCGTCATTGATGATAACCTCACCCTTGTTAACATATGCCAATGAACCATCATTGCCGTTGTGGTTGTATGTGCCGCCGTTTACTTCGACTTTTGCATCAGCATGGTCTACATAGAACACATGGCTGGATGTCGTTCCGTAATTCTTTGTAAGATTACAGTTGTTAAGGACAGTTGTACCTGCAGCATTCAAAGCAATGCATCCATGGTAGCCAGCGACTGTTGTGTTAGTCAATGTCATGCTACCGTAGTTGTTAATAGGGTAGGAAGGCCAGCTATTACCATCGCGTGGAGCACCATTAATTTCTGCATTCTCAACATACAATGTACCATAGTTTGCAATCGCAGAGCCACCATTGTTACCAAGAGATGAAATTGTACCACCACTAATTGTCAAAAGGCCATTGTTCTTGATAATTGCGCCAACGCTTTTGTTATATTCACCCTTGATAGTCTTACCGTTAAGGTTAATTGTCATCTTTGAATTAACCTCGAGTGGCGATGTCAAAACAACATCCTCGTTCAAAGTAACCTCACCACCTATTGCCGCAGCAAGATGAAGTGCATCTGGAGCAAGTTCCTTGTCCCCCCACGCCTTATCAAGAGTTACTTCATAGTCGGCAGTGCTTGTGAGAAGCTTACCTACGATGTTAGTACGATAGTTCTCCTCTACTGGGACGTTGCTGATTGTGTTTGTTACAGTGCCATGCTTAGCAGTGTTGATGTCATATGATACTGTTACGTTGTCTTTTGCAAAGACGTAACCCATCGCTACATAATGATCATATGTAACTCCACCAGCTACATAGCCGTCAGTTGCTGGAATATTCTCCCATGTATATGTAATATTCTTTGTAGCAGCTGCATCCTGAGATGCGACATTGAACATGTCACCTGCAGAGCCGACAGTCATTGATGAGCTGTTCACAACGACATCGTAGTTTACCGGATTCTTTGCTGCGATATTGATCTGGGCGAATGGTCGAGTAAGCTCAACAGTCTTCTTGCCAGCGAAATCTTCGGCAGCAAGGAAACGTACTGCACTGAATGCTGCATACTTGTCAGCAACACCACGGTTGACAACCATATTAACATTACCTTCTTCATCAGCTGGATAAGTAATCTTTGTCAAGTCGAAGTTTTCTCCAGCTACCCATACATCATTCTTCTGAGCCCAGAAAAGAATGACGTAATTCTGGTTGTTGATAAGCTCAAGGCTTACTGATGTGCTGAAATTGTCAGTGAAAACTGTTTCAGAAGGGTTCTTCTGATAAACAAGGCTGGCATACTTGTCCCAGTCTCCGAGAGTTGTCTCCAAGTCATTAGCTGTAGTCCTGTAAACAGCATAGACGAGGTCATTGATCGATGATGCATCGTTTCCGATTGTAGCCTTGGTCGCCACAGTCGGCATCTGTACAGTGAATGTCACTGTGTTGCCGCCCTGAACCGGCTCGAGGTTCTCCTGCTGGCATGATGCCGCGAAGAGACCTGCTGCGAGCGCAAGCGCGCAATAGATTAATTTTTTCATGATTGAAAATTGTTAGTTAATAAATATTGTTAGTTGTTATAAATTTCCCACTATGTTGGTCTTGAAGTTCGGAGCGGTGTCGATGCCGCTGATCGTCTTTGTCGTCGTGCCTGCAGAGGTTTCGTACTGAAGCGTGCAGCCGATCTTGTTCCCTCCGAAGACGTATACAGTTGCCATGCGTGTGTATTGTGTGCCGCCTGCGCTGAGAGAGTCTCCTGCAGGGGTGAGGGCCTTGAATTCATGGCTTACTGTCTCGTCGGAGTATGTTCCGGTGAACAGGTTGTATGAAGCCGGAACTCCTGTGAGCGTGAGGTCGAATGTGGACGGAAGCTTTTTGGCTGATGTGCCGACATTGACCTGGGCGAACGGACGCTCGAGGGTGATGTGTCTGTTTTCGTTGCCAAGCACGGGGCCGATCATGTCCATCTTGACAAATGCGTCGAGACATTCGCCGTTGGACAGGGGAGAGGCGAGGGTCATGTCTCCTGTCTTGTAATCTACATTGTATGTGTAGATGTTGTCGCGGTTTTCAGACTCGTTGCGGTACTGTGCCAGGAAGAGAAGCTTGTACTCCTGGTTCCTTATGAGGGTGACAGGCACATTGATCTTTGAAGGATCGTCGATCTCGACGAATGCGCTCATGTCTTCCATGTATTCGTATCTTCCGTCGGCCTTCTTATGGTAGACACCATACCAGATCACATTGATCTCGCTGCCCTGGCCGGCTGCCTTTGTGGCCGACTGTTCCGGCTGCCTTATGCTGTAGGTCAGCGTCGAGTATTCAGGGGTATCAACAGGCAGGTTCTTCTGACAGCCAGCCAGAAGAACCAATGCAAACAATATGGTGAATATGTTTTTCATTACTTTAGATGACAATGTTGAACTCTCCGTCAAAGTCTGGGTTGATTGATACACCTCCGTCGGATTCCTCGAGAAGGAAGCTTCCCACAACTGTGGTGACCTTGCCTCGCTCGAGAGGTACCGTGATGTCGTATGAACGGGCCAGCTGGGTTCCCGCCTTGTCAAAGAGGCTTACCGCCATCACTACGTTTGCATCGCTGCTGTTGGCGAACACATAGTCAAATCCCATTGCCGCGTCGCTCTTGCTGAGCTGGATCAGCTTCGACTCGAAGGAGATGTTGAAGTCGGACCATGTGGTGCGGTCGGTCAGGATGTTGAAGGCATTAGGCATGTACTGCGGATACATGATCTTCACTATGTACTGCGACAGGTCCACTTCCTCAGGAAGTTCGACACGGTCTCCCGGGTTGGCGCTCTGAAGGGCGGATTCGTACATGTTGGTGAGGACCTTGGTCTTCCAGTCTTCGAGGTCATTGGTGATGAAGACGACCTTGCTCAGAGGACGGGCCATCCTGATAGTCGCCGATACCGGCGGATGGTCGCCTCCGAATCGGATCACTTCCACGTCAGATGAGCCGATGTAAGCGTCGCGGTAATCTGTGTTTCCGACGTGCTTCATACCGTCTTCCCTTCCATAGAGCTTGATGTATTTGAAACTGTCTGCGTTGTAATAAAGGTCTTCCGATGAGCCCTGTATTACGTAGTCGGACCAGACCATGAATCGGTATTCGCCCTCCATGATGTCGAGGGTGAAGGTCTTGTCAGGATTCATGATGTCGTCCTGGGTGAACATGTAAGTCTGGTATGGCGTGTCGGCGATGGAACCGTCATTAGATAGCTTGTATGCGTGAATGGTATAGCGCATGTCGTATTCCTGCTCCGCCTCGGCAGCTCTTGTGGATACGTCGATGTACGGTCCCTGAGGAAGCTCTGTCTCGTATTCGAGGCTGAGTACGACCTGAGTGACTGCCGGCTCCGGCCATTGGTGGACGCATGAGACGGCAGAAAGAAGGAGAACAGAGGCAATGATCAACTTTCTCATTTGCGGCCCTCCTTTTTGAATGGGAATTTGTATGTGAATGAGATGGCGGCATTGTCCACACCGAAGAAGGTGTCGTGCACTCCGGATTCTGCGTACGGGCCGTTCTCTTCATTGTAGAAGATGTCGTACTTCACGTCGTAAACTCCTGCGCCGATGGCGAACTCCATTCCCCATCTCGGGTTCTTCCTGAACTGGAGGGCGTATCCAGCTCCGATTCCGCCTCCCCAGGCAGGTCTGCGGCCCTTGTAGTCCTGGATACGGAATTCTTCGTCGAGGGCGAAGTTGTACCAGCCGAGTCCCATGTGTGCGCCTATATACCAGCCGTCATTGCCTTTGAAGTAGTATCTTGCCTGTGGCTGAAGCACAATGCCGCGGAATTTGATTGTCGGCTTGAAGTAGTCGAATCCTCCTGAGTAATAGAATGGTATGACTACGGACCAATGCTGTGCAAGGTCGACTTCCACAGCAATGTTGGCATGGCCCATTCCGATGCCGAGCAGATTGGTCTTAAGCGTAAGTGCGCGTGTCCACTCAGGTGCTTCCGGAGCCGGAGTAGGTGGCTGGGTAGGGGCAGCAGGCTTCACTATGCCGTACGCAGGCGAAGGTAACTGGTGCTCGAATTCAATGACAGGAGTGTGAATCAGCTCGGACTCCTTGGAAAAATATACGTAAATCTTGAACGAACGGAGTTCCTCGAAGTACTTGTCCATGAGGTAGTCCCATGTGCGTCCCTTGTCCAGCTTCTGAAGCTTGGCCTTGCGCATAGGGTCGGAAGAGTTGCTGAGGATGGCCAGGACCTCGTCTTTGCTCTCGAGCGAATTGTCCGTCATGACCATTGCCGCCAGACCGTCCATATCTTCAGCGATTATTTGTACGGTCACTACGGAGTCTGCAAAGGACAGACTCTCGTGAAGATGAGCGATTGCGCTCTTGGCACGCTCTCTTGCTAGGGTTTCATTTAATTTTATGCTACCTTCGGGCGATGCGCTTGCGTAGATGTGTACCTTTTCTACCGTGCCGTACGAACTGCCGTGCAGCGCTTTGAAGCGTTCTACGAACGCCTTGCATCTGATGCCGTTCTGCTTGTAGCTGGCGTCGAAATCTGATACGCCCTGGCGATAATATACCATGAGCGAATCAGCTCTTTCCCTCGCATCTGCGCTTTGCGCATGCATGTGCGGGCATATGAAACACAGAAAGACACCAATCAAGATGACCAGCGGGCACTTGTTAAATTTTACCATAATATTCTCACGCACACCATTGGATGGTGCGGCCTGTCCGTCTATTCAGACGTTCGTTTATTTGCACCTCTGTCATCGGTATTTTCCATCAAAGTATTTTTAAATTTTATGAATGTTGATTTTGAGACATTATACTTCATGCAGATATCCTTGTTCGTGGCTCCGTTCCTGATCATCTGCATGATTTTATCCTTATGATTTTCCAGAGTGGACATTTTGGGACAATATCCTTCTTTGCGTCCCAACTTCTTCCCCTCAGCCCTGCGCAGAGCAAGCGCCTCCTTGGTTCTCATTGATATGAGATTCCTCTCGATTTCAGCTACAAGGCCAAATGCAAAGCACAGAACCTTGCTGTTGATGCTGTCATCGAAGCAGTATTTCTCCTTGATCGTATAAATGTTTATTCCTTTGGATATACATTGTCCCATCAATGTCATAATGTCTGTCAGTGACCTGCTTAGGCGGGATATCTCCGTTACAATCAATGTGTCGCCACCCTTCAGTCTCTTTAACAGACTTCCTAATTTTCGTCCCTTGACATGTTTCTTTCCGCTGACCACTTCCACTACCCATTTATCAATGGCCCATTGATTCATTTCCGCATATCTGCATATCTCATCCTTTTGATTTTCGGGATGCTGTTTATCTGTGCTGACTCTTATATAACCTACAATCATATCTGTACAATTAACAGGAACTTCATTTAAGATTTATATAATAGATATTTGTTGAAAGGCTTTATATTTTGCCGAAAAATGTTGGTTTTCTGATTTAATTGGTCTAATTTTGCGGCCCTATTAGATAGAATCCATTTAAACAGCCCAAATAAACGAACGATTAAATATCGGCCTCTGCCATGCTGAGCTCATTGACTTTGCATGACAGAGGCCGATATTATATCTGGGAAGATTCCTGAAAACTGAATATGAAGAGCTTGAGGGAGAGATCGCCTGTAATCAGTAACCAGTTTGTATAATTTTCAGTTTTACTTATCTTTGCAAGGATATTCATAAAACTAAACATCACTATGGAAACTATGTATGTATCCCCTGATATTGAGATTTTGGAACTTCAGACAGAAGGAGTCCTCTGTGCCAGCAATGAGAAGGTCGAGGAAAACGAAGGTATCTGGTAAAAGTTCTGATTGACTCCAGAATATTGCCGCCTATAGCAATGTGGCGGGCATCATCAGGTGTGTGCAGGCTTTCAGACTGAGCTTGCGCACACATGTGTATAATTCCCTTAATATTTCATCTAATACCCTTGTCTTCTATGAAAAGGATAATTGTCGCGTTAGCTGTTATTTCTTGTACAGCAATAGTAAATGCTCAAACGAGAGAAGAGTCGGAAAAACTCAGGACGGAGGTAGAAACCAATCTTGTCGGGAACATATTGCCATTCTGGCTTGATAATGCAGCCGATCCGGACGGAGGCTTTCATGGCGCCATCGGAGTCGATGGCAAGGCGATCGAAGGTGCTGAAAGAGGGACCTTGATGACTGCCCGTATCCTATGGACATTTGCAAGAGCATACCGTCAGTACGGACTGGAGGAATATAGAAACATGGCGGACTATGCAGCTGAAAATCTTATAAACGACTGCATAGACAAGAAATACGGAGGAATGTTCTGGACCATTGACGGTGATGGTGCTGTCATGGATGGAACAAAAATGACTTATGCGACAGCATTCGGTATTTATAGCCTTTCGGAGCATTTCCGTGCCACAGGTAACAGGAAGAGCCTGGAAACTGCGATCGCCCTTTACAGGACCCTTGAGGAGAATGCCCACGACAAGGTGAAGATGGGATATATCGAAGCCTTCAACCGGGACTACACCATAGGTGATATGAAAGGAGTCGATGGCAGGAATGCATCCAAGACGATGAATACCCATATCCATATTCTGGAAGCCTACACATGCCTTTATCTTGCATGGCCTGACGAAGGGCTTAAAGCAAACCTTGTAGAGCTTCTGGAGATATTGAGCAATAAACTCTATTCTCCGGAAACAAAACACCTTATCCTCTTCTGTACAGATGACTGGCAGCCTATGGGACGAATAGATTCGTACGGACATGACATCGAAGCTGCCTGGCTTATGTGCGAAGCCGCGGACGCAATCGCAGACGAGGACATCATAGCCAAAGTATATGCACAGGCAATAGAAATGACTGACACGGCACTTGCTGAAGGTCTGAACGAGGACGGTATCATGCTCTATGAAAAATCCGAGGAAGGCTATAGCAAAAAACTCTCATGGTGGCCTCAGTGCGAAGCGATTGTAGGATGCATCAATGCATGGCAGCTTACCGGAGACAGAAAATACTTCGATACAGCGGTGAAGATATGGGACTTTACAAAGACGCATTTTGTAGATAATGAGAACGGTGGCTGGTTCAAACGCATCAGAAAAGACGGCACACCTGTACATGAGCCTAAAGGCAATACATGGAATTGTCCATATCACAACAGTCGTTTAGGTTTTGAACTTATACACCGTCTTGCACATCCTGCTGTCCATACTGAAGTGATGGCATGGAGCAATATTACAGGAGTACGCCTTGAGGGCGAACTCATTGACTTTGAATCAACTCTCAGGGTCGGTGTTCCCGGAGGAGAAATCGAATCGACCGGTAGAGAGAAACAAAACAGAATCCGCTACAACCGAGATTCGGCCACGCAGACAACCATAACTCCTATGCATGGAGCTGTGATCACTCAGACAGTGACGGACGTGGACATGTCGACTGTAAATCTGACGTGGAGTGTCGAGGCTGTCGAGACTCTCGATGAGGGAGTGTATTTCTGTATGACGCTTACTCCGAAATATTACTCTGATGCGACGATAAAGACTTCAGGAAGAAATATCACGATCAAGGCTCCCGAGAGAAATATAAGTCTCAGGTTCAATAAATCTGTGAAGGCTTTTGTACGTGAAGAGGATGGAAACAAGGTAATCTACATCACTCTCATGCCTTCACTCAAAAAGAATGCAAAGGCTGAGTGGGCTGCAGTAATGAAGGTCGACGGAGTTCGTCATCATGAGACAGCCGAAATAAGCATTGACCCATTGAAGCCAGGACGCGAATTTGCGGGATTCGGCGGAAACTTCCGAATTCAGAATGTGCAGAAGGATCCGATGGTGATTGATTATTGTCTCAAGAATATGCGTCTGGCATACGGCCGCGTCGAGATGCCATGGGCTCAGTGGGATGAGCATGGAAAGGACGCGGACCATATAAAAAGAAGTGCTGAGATGGCCAGAAAGCTTAAAGAAATCGGCATGCCTGTCATTGTAAGCTGCTGGTTCCCTCCAAAGTGGGCAGGAAACCAGACGACACGTTCTGACGGTACTTCGAGAGCATTCGCCCTGAAGCCTGAGGAGAAGACACGGATCTACGAATCACTTGCAAGCTATCTGGAATTCCTCAAGGTAGATTATGGTGTAGAGGCTGACTTCTTCTCGTTCAACGAATCTGACCTCGGAATCGATGTGGTGTTCACACCTGAAGAGCATAGAGATTTCATAAAGGAGTTCGGACAATATCTGGCTGACAGGAACCTCAAGACTCTTATGCTTCTGGGTGATAACTCTGATGCGACGACATTTGATTTCATTCTTCCGGCACTCAACGATCCTCTGGCACACAGATATATAGGAGCTGTTTCATTCCACTCATGGAGAGGATGTGATGACAAGACGCTCGAGAAGTGGGCGGCTGCGTCACGTCAGATCAACGTTCCGCTCATCGTGGGAGAGGGAAGTACAGATGCTGCTGCACATCAGTATCCGGGCATATTCAATGAAACCACTTTCGCTCTTTATGAGATAAATCTTTACGTCCGTATATGCAACATAAGCCAGCCTTTGAGTATCCTTCAGTGGCAGCTTACATCGGACTATTCTATACTCTGGGGTGCAGGTATCTATGGCTCGGAAGGCCCGTTACGTCCTACCCAGAGATATTTCAATCTCCTCCAGCTTTCGATGACTCCTCAGAACGCATTTGCCATTCCGTCAGTCTGCGACAAGGACAATATCAATGTCGCATCGTATGCGAAACCCTCTACAGGTGAATGTGCAGTACATATTGTAAATAATGCTGCATCTTGCGAAGCTGTCATTTCCGGATTTCCTCCAGCTACGACAGAAGCTACAGTATATATCACCAATACGCATACCAACGCTGAAGCTGCACTGCTTCCTGTCAAGGAAGGCAGGGTGACAGTCAATATGCCGGCAGAAAGTTTTATTACGATCCTTACAAAATAAGTGACTTGAATTTCTCAAGTCTCACCAACCTCCAATATATCTATAATTCATCATTTGCGAAACTTAAAGTCAAGATATGAAAAGAATTTTATACATGTATATGCTTCTTGCAGCCGGTGCATTGACTGGCTGCCGTCCAAAAATCTCTGAGCCGATTCTGACAGCTGATTGGACAGGAACTGCGAAACTTGAGAAGAAGTTGGCTAATCCATTGATTGACTTTAATTTCACTGCTGATCCAACCTCTGTCGAGTACGAAGGAAGGCTTTATGTCTATGCCACAAATGATCAGCAGCAATGCGACGAAAAGGGACCAGATTCGGATAATACCTATGAACGTATCAAGTCTTTGGCAATGATGTCCACCGAGGATATGGTCAACTGGACATGGCACGGAATCATCAATGTCGAGGAACTGGCGCCATGGATATATAATTCGTGGGCTCCTTCTGTCACTTCAAGGATTGAGGAGGATGGCAAGACTCATTTTTATCTATACTTCTCTAACAGTGGTAATGGGTGTGGAGTGCTCACTGCAACATCACCTGTCGGCCCATGGACCAGCCCGCTTGAAAAAAGTCTTGTTGACAGGCAGACTCCCGGTGTAGAAGATTGCCCGCATCCTTTCGACCCAGGTGTAGTCATAGATGATGAAGGGACAGGCTGGCTTGCGTTCGGCGGTGGCGGTGTCGGAAAGATTGTCAAGCTTGGCAGAGATATGATATCTGTTGCAAGCCGTGCTGCCCATATCCCGACGCACTATCTGTTCGAAGCAAGCGAACTCAATTATATCAATGATACTTACGTATATACATACAACATCGATTGGCAGGATCATTCCGACTGGGACAAGGATGTGCCGGCACCTACACGCTGCTGTATGAGTTATATGACCTCCAAGACCCCGCTGGTCACTGATTCATGGGTGTATAGGGATAACTATTTCAAGAATCCTGGCGAATGCGGATTCGACTACAGCAATAACCACACTCATCTTCATAAATATAAAGGCAGATGGTATATCTTATACCACAGCATGAGCCTGCGTCACAACCTCGGTGTAAAAGGCGGATACAGAAATGTAAGTGTAGAGGAAATACCGGTGGATGAAAATACTTTGACTATTGAGATGGTTCCTGCTACATACGAGGGTGTGCAGCAGATTGCTTCCATTGATCCATATGCACTGCAGCAGATGGAAACGACAGCAGGTACTATGTCTGTAAAATTCGAACCTTACGGAGACACAGGTAATATGGTAGCATGCACTGATACGGTCGGTTCCATCCTCGTAAGAGGTGTAGAGTTCACTAAAAAAGCCAGGAGTCTCACAATATGCTCAATGGGTACAGGCCGCATTGAGGTGCGTGAAAACCACCCCGAAGGTAAGCTCGTAGCAATTATAGATGCAGACTCTGCCGAAATGTCAGAAACTAAGGTTCGCCTTGCAGCAAGTCCTGCTTCAGTCACAGATCTTTGCTTCCTGTTTAAAGGTGCTGAACTTAAAATAGACAGCTGGCAGTTCAGATAAACATGAATGATGATTATCAATAAACTAATATCACGATATATCAGTTTGTACTTACTATGTCGATGTTGGCCTTGAATACCAATGTCTTACCTTCTCCTAAACTTCCGGCATTATCTTCTACGCCTAGCCATGCGATGTCGGCGGCCTCATCTTTAATATAGGTATTTGCAGCATCCGGATCTTGGGTGAGCGGTGAGTTAGATGGAGTTTCTCCATCCCAAATACTGTACTTTACGGAAGAGTCAAGCTCCTTCTCTGGCATAACAAGCAGTGCAGACCGCTTGATCTCGTTTCTCTGTGATGACTCTATTCGGTAGGTGTTTTCTTCTGTGTCTGTAATGGTTACAATGAAACCTCCCTCGAATACCACCGGAGGCAGGGTAGTGATGAATGTAGTGGCAATGTTCTCTTTCAGCTGTACTGCGTTGCAGTCCAGAGGATGTCGTAGATTTCGCAATTGTCTGTCTGATAGCTGGTTATCTCCTTGGTGCATGACACGGATGCTATTGCTGCAGTCATTGCCGCAATTATAAGTTTCTTCATAGTAAGTTTCTGTTCTATATCAGTTCAAATAAGTGTTCTTATTCGAGGTGCAAATTTATACATAAAACAGAATAACGTAAGAGAAAATAAACAGTATCTTTGCGTGAATTGAATAATTGCAGCAAACTGCCATGAAGAAATACACGTATAAGAATCTGCCGGAGCTCAATGGAGTAAAGACAGAAGGTGACATCAGGACTGAAATGCCCTCAGATCTTAAGACCTTTCTCAAAGGCGCCATGTGGGACAATCTGTTCACCTTTCCTGTCGCGAATATCATTTACCTGGTATTGATTGTCGGGGCGATTGTCCTGGCAGTCGTTATCGGAGACATCGGCAAGCCGCTCAAACTGATCGCCGTAATCGTCCTTCTTAAAATCGGTCTCGGAAATAATCTGGCTAAGCTTTATCGTTCGTTTGGTAAATCAGGAGTATTCCCTGTAGTTACCCCGGAGGGCATAAACCACATGTACCTCAGCTACCACAAAGGCAAGAAATTCCTCAGGCTCTCTACAATGAAGTGGGAGGCAGTAAAGGCAGTCAGAGTATATAAGGACTTTATCACAGTGGAAGTCAAGGACCCGAAGGCGTTCAAGGACGACATTGGTCTGGCATATCTTTGGGCAGACGATGTTCAGAAATTGAGAGACCATATGCTGTACTTCTGGAAGAATGCACTGGCTCCTTCTGATCCTGACGATATCAGGCTGATCCTGTATTCGGAAAAGGACGAAGACGAGGTAGTCGAGTGCATAAAAGAGGATTACGGAGACTTTCAGGATGTGTTGCACGAGGTCGTTTCAACGGATATCCATCTCGATGTAGCATTGATTCCTCCGCAGGAAGACCGAGACTATCACACCTTATGTACGATAGGAGCGGGCGCATACAGGATGGAGATCGAAAGAGATATACGTACGGACTATCACCTGTCTGAGCACTCAGAGTACATCCTGTACCTGCCGTCAGACTGGAAGCTGGACGAAGAATCACTGAAGGATGAAGCCAATTACTGGCCGATAAGACTTCTCAAGAATACTGCGAGAATTCCTGTATGGAACGAGACATGGTTTACAATGGGCCATACAGTGGGCTCGGAAGACGGGGATGCATATTCTGAAGAATATCCTTACAACAGCGCAATACTGACCTATCCGGCTCCGTATGTAGCTACCCGCGAAGACAAATGCAACCTCAGCAGCGGCAAGACCATCCTCTTCCATCACGTTTTCCCGATAACACAGGAAGAGCTTGAATACAAGAACGAAAACGGCACCGCAGCCCTTCTGGAAAGGATTTTCCCGAAAGGATGCGACGAGATGGACATCATAATCAGCCGACTCAAAAGAGAGGGAATATCATAGGAAATATCTGACAATCATAACGATGCCGACAGCAATCGGCACAATGGTATATGAAATGATGTGTATGGCCAGACCCAGTTTCTCGCCATACGTTTCCTTCATAGTTTCAAGCTTTCCCAAGCCTTTTGAGTTCTTGAATATTCTGAGATAAATGGTTATAAGTCCCAAAAGAAGGAACAAAACGCCGAAAATCAAATCTCCCATAAACAGATTTTTGAAACAATTGATACATTTACATCAAAGATAGTGTTTTTCGAAATAAGTTGCTACCTTTACAAGGTATTGATAACCTATTAACAAAGAAAACATGCGTACAGCAAGATACGGTGCCGTTTCATTCTTCATCATCCCGACCCTCATCCGCAAGTATGCCCGTCTCAAGGCAAGTATGCTCCAGGATCTTGAGAAAGGACTGCTGAGGCCTGGCATTGAGAATCTCGAATGCTTCAAGTCCTGATTAAAGATGTCTCGACGATGCTCGACATGACATGAATAAACTGTGAAATTACTAAACCATAAACTATAGAACAATGAGACTAAAAACCATTCTTTCAGGCATTCTTGCCATCGCCGGGGCCATCGATGCAGCTGCCCAGCATGCCCCTAAGGTAGTCAGCTATCTGGAAGTCTACGACCTGGAAACAAGAACACATCAAGTCGTAAAGGAATTCCCTTTCCTTATCGAAGCACCAAACTGGACCCCTGACGGCAAATGGCTGGTGGTCAATAAGGAAGGTCGTCTGTATAAGATCTCACCTGACGGTTCTACCGGCCTGGTCGAAATCAATACCGGATCGATCACTCAATGCAACAATGACCATGTGATTTCGGCTGACGGCAAGTGGATCGCCCTCAGCAGCAATGATCCGGCTGCCAAAGGATGGAGCTCCTATGTCTTTACTGTCCCTTTCGAAGGCGGTGAGCCAAAGAAGATTACCCCGATAGGTCCGAGCTATCTCCACGGCATCAGTCCTGACGGAAAGACAATTGCATATTGCGCATTCCGAGGTCCGGACAATGAGGCTGACGTCTATGCAATGCCTGTAAAGGGAGGAAAGGAAGTGCGCCTGACTGATGCGCCAGGACTTGATGACGGTCCTGAGTATAGCATGGACGGCAAACATATATGGTTCAACAGCGTCAGGACAGGCAGGATGCAGGTATGGCGTATGAAGGCCAATGGCAAGCAGCAGACCCAGATGACATTCGACGAGAATATGAATTCGTGGTTCCCTCATATTTCTCCGGATGGACAGAAGGTGGTCTATATCGCATATCATGATTATGAACTCGCACCGGGAGAACATATCGCCAATCTGAATGTGCAGCTCAGAATGATTCCTGCAGAAGGCGGAGAGCCGGAGGTTCTGGTGGAACTCTTTGGTGGTCAGGGTACTATCAATGTCAATTCATGGAGTCCCGACAGCAGGAAGTTTGCTTATGTAAGCTATCGTCTGGAAGAAGAGATCACAGCTCCGAAGAGAGAAATGGCCATTCAGCTCTATTCTGCACGTCAGCTCATAGGAACGCCTGAACTTTTCGCAAAGAACCATAAATATGTGCTCGGACGCCTTGCCCAGATGGGATATACCGGAGCTGAGGCTGCAAGCTATGACAATGGTCGCTTCTCAGGAATGGAACCAGAGGATTTCAGAGCTGTCCTGAATGAGGCCGGACTGGAGTTCATGTCGTCTCATACTACCAGACCGCTTACGGCAGCTGAACTTGCTTCCGGAGATTTTACCGAAGCTCTCAAATGGTGGGATCTCTGCATCGAGACTCATAAGAAGGCTGGTGTGCCAAGACTTGTAATGTCGTATTCTCAGAAGCTTTCGAATGAGCAGGAGCTGAAGGTGATGGCTGAATATCTCGATGCTATCGGTGCAAAATGTAATGCTGCGGGCATCCGCTTCGGCTACCATAACCATGCTCATGAATTCGAAAGAATCGGCGATACCACAATGATGGATTATTTCCTTGCCAATACCGATCCGGAGAAAGTTTTTGTCGAGATGGATGTGTATTGGGCAGTGGTAGGAGGTGCGGCTCCGGTAGATTATATGAATAAGTATCCGGGACGTTTCGAGGTGCTCCATATCAAGGACAAGAGGGAGATCGGTCAGAGCGGAATGGTAGGTTTCGAGCCGATTTTCCGAAATTTCCCTAAGGCCGGAACTGAAGCTATTGTCGTGGAGATGGAAGATGCAAGTTCTCCGAACGTTCTCAAGGGTCTTCGTGAAAGTGCCCTCTATCTCAGAAATGCAAAATATTGATAATTAACTTGATATCTCTCCCGGTCACAAATCTTCCAGTGGTTGTGGCCGGGAGTTTATATGTGGAAGTATGCTTAGATTTGGAGTAGTAGGAACAGGAAGGATCAGTGACTGGGTGCTCAAGGGAGCGGCCCAGGATTCCAGAATCACAGTGACTGCAGTCTGCTCAAGGACTTCAGAGGCTGCTAAGGCTTTTATAGACCGCAATCCATTGGCAAAGGACGCAAAAGTATATACGTCTGTGGATGAGATGGTCTTGGATCCGGAAGTGGATGCAATCTATGTCGGTACTCCGAATCAGACCCATTGTGAATATACTCTCAAGGCGCTCAAGGCCGGAAAACACGTACTCTGTGAAAAGCCATTGGCAATCAATGCGGCTGAAGGACGGGAGATGATACAGGCTGCCAGGGCCTCCGCTTGTCTTCTGATGGAGGCTATGGTTTCTACATTGAATCCGAACTTCCGTGCTGCGGCCGACCGTATTGCTGAAATTGCCCCTGTACGCCAGTACAGTTCGTATTTCTGCCAATACTCGACAAAGTATGATGCCTTGAAGAGGGGAGAGGTGGCTACTTCATTCAAACCTGGAACGGCCGGAGCTTTGCGCGATGTGGGCGTATATACATTGTATCCGATGGTGGCATTGTTCGGAAGGCCGTCCAGGATACAGGCCAATCTCCAGACGGTCACCACTGCAGAGGGCGTTTCTGATGTCCAGGGAACAGCTTATCTGGGCTATGATGGAATGGATGTAGTTCTGGCCTGGTCCAAGACATACGACAGTTTCCAGCCGACTGAAATCGCAGGAGAAAAGGGTAATCTGATCCTTGATGAGATCCATATTGCGCGAAAGGCTGAAATTGTCCCTCATGCTGCGCCAACTTCCGGACAGGGACCTAAGCCTGGTCGTACCATTGTCAGTGAAGGACTTCCTTTCAATGAGTATTATTACGAGTTCAAGGAATTCGCAGACCTGATAGAAAAAGGTCTGAAGGAATCCTCGTGGAATTCGCTTCAGACCTCTCTTACGGTTCTGGAAATAATTGACGAAATCTTAGGTTAATCTTTCTTACCGAACCAGGTGAGTGTGCACCAAAGCTGCTCGAAAGGTCCTCTCTTGTGATGCTTCATCCACCATGTGCAGAATACGAACTGTACGGCGATGCAGCAGATTCCGAGGGCGAAGCTGGCTGTGTGGCCGCATACATCCCAGAGGTGGAATCCCCAGTTGTAGAATATGATGGCTCCGATGATCGACTGTCCCAGATAGTTGGTAAGGCTCATCTTTCCGTATGGTGCGATCTTGATCAGCCAGTTCCTTGCAGATGTCCTGTAGTAAAGGAGGGTGATGCCGGATACGATGAAGAGCATCATTGAAATGTTCTTCCACATATTCAGGGCGACATTCAGGCTCTTTGAAACGCACGGGATGTCTGTGGCATTCGGAGCATGGTTGAAGATCGGAAGAAGAATGGCGAATGCGACGATCGAGCCGAAGAAAATCCTCTTCCATACCTGGATATTGTTGCCTTCGTCGTAGAAGAGTCTGCGTCTGCCCAATATGATTCCGAAAAGGAAGAACAGGATGGTCTGAGTCATTCTTCCGTTCTCGATGGCCCAGAGGATGTTGGCAGGAAGTCCGTATCTGACACCGGCGATGGCGACTTCGAATATGCTTCCTTCCGACATGGCAGGCCAGATCGCTCTATAGCATGCCTCGCTGCCCAGATCCATTATAGGAGTACTCGGGTCAATAAGGCCAAGAATCAGATACACAAGTTCTACAGGCTGCATGAGCATCAGTACTATAAGTGCCCATATCAACTTGTTGCTCGCTCTGATCAGTGGTATGATGATGACTCCGCATACTCCGTATATGAACAGGATATCACCGTTATAGAACATCAGATCGAATATTCCGAAAAGCATGAGAAGGATCATGCGCCAGAGGAAGCGAGGACGGAAGTCAATGCCCTTCTGTGCCTGATTGTCGTGCTGGATGAAGAAGCTCAGTCCGAAGAGCATTGCGAATATCGCATACATTTTTCCTGCGAGAAGGAAGAATGTGCCGTCGAAGATTTCTTGATTGAGACTTGCCCAGAATTCGTTCTTTGGTGAGGGGAAGTTCCAGAAATTCATGTGTTCCAGAAAGTGAATGAGAATGATGCCGGCAATCGCGATGCCTCTGAGAATGTCGGCGACGTCGATTCTGGTGTTAGGCTTGTCTGATGGCGTGTATTTCATAGCGATTAGTTTTTGATTTACCATTTATTATAGTGGATGTTCTCCGGTTTCCACTTGTCCCTTGGCTGTGTGCTGCCGTCGTGATGTCCGATCGGAATCGTGCACAGAGGCTGTACGTCAGCAGGAAGACCGAGGAATTCGCCAAGTGGTCCGGCAAGTTCCATATTGGGATATACTCCGGTCCATACAGCTCCAAGGCCCAATGCTTCGGCAGTCAGAAGAATATTCTGAGTGGCTGCCGAACAATCCTGCTGCCAGTAAGGATTCTCCCTTCCCTCGAACCATGTGGTCTCGCCGCATACTACGATTGCAAGGGGAGCCTGCCTGAGCATCTTCGCGTATGGAAGAATCTCGGCCATGGCATCGAGCTTCTCGCGATCGGTGATCACGACAAATCTCCAAGGCTGGTAGTTTACTGCTGTAGGAGCAGCCATTGCAGCTCTGAGCATTGATTCTATGTTTTCGTCTGATACCGGTTCTGAAGTGAACTGGCGTACGCTTTTTCTGTTGTGGATGTTTTCGAGGACAGCGTCTGCAGGGCTGCCTCCCGAGTTTGAACAAGAATTCATAGTGGTGAGTGTAAATGCCGCGAGGACGATAAGTAAAGGTTTGATTCTCATAGTATTGAGTTTAAAGTATTGTATATCTCGCTTTCGCTTTCATAAGGATGGATGCTGAAATAAGGATTGCCGGTCAGCATTGCCGAAAGCTGTGTCTTGCTTTTGTCGTAGAAGATATGGCAAGGCTTTCCGAGCTTCTCGGCGTATGCCATTTCGTATCCGACCCCTAAAGATGGACAAGTACACTCTGCAATCACGATATCGCTTTCGCGCAGCCAGGCTGTATCTTGATCGTATATGTCAATATCCCGTTTACCCTGCTCCATAAGGTTCAGGTGAGGGCTTCCGATATGTTCTGTGAGAACGATATTGTCCTTCTGCATGTATTTTATAAGCCTTCCGTACAGTTCCGCATCAATACGGCCGCCGCGGATGGATCCTGCAAAATAGATCTTTTTCATAGCTTTATCTTGGTCAGCAGTCCCTTGCATCCGGCAAGGACATCCTGATATGTCTGTTCGAAATCTCCTGTGTACCAAGGATCTGCAACATCCCTTGCGAGTCCTGCAAACTCCATCATCATATGCACTTTGCCCCTTATGTCAGAATCCTTAAGAACCTCTCCTTCAGCCACATTTGAATAATCTCCGACTATACGTTCCAGCCACCTCAGATTCGACCTGTCCATAACGATGACAAGGTCCTGCTCTTCGAATTCAGCAGGGGAAATCTTATGTGCGCTGTGATTACCGAAGCGCACTCCCTTCTCGCGAAGTTTTCTTTGTGCAGGGGGATAGATCGGATTGAACCATTCTTCATCGGAAACGGCCCCGGAAGAAATATCTAAGTGTTTTTCCAGACCGGCATTCTCCACCAGGTCCTTCATCACATATTCCGCCATCGGGCTTCTGCATATGTTGCCGTGGCATAGAAACATTATTTTTATCATAGGTATTCGAATTATCAAGTAAAGAAAACAAAATTCCTGTAAATCTGCAAAAAACAATTTACTCGCTTATGTGGGTGGCGCGCAATTCGTTGACTTGTAGGGTTTTATGAAAAATGCCTGCTGCGCGGATGCAGCAGGCATTAGGTGTAAGGCGCTGTGTGACAGGATGTTGTGCGCCACCTGGTTTTGATGTCTATTGGAACAGCAGCTTGCAGACCTCGGTGATGTAGTCCCTGCAGTTCATCCAGGTGTGTCCTCCACCGGGATACATTGTGGTGTATCTGATACCGCGGTCTTTGAGATTATTCTCCAGCTGGAGAGATGACTGATAGAGAAAGTCTGAGGTTCCGCAGCTGAGCCACAGAAGCTTGAGGCTCTGGTTCAACTCATCAGCCTTTGCATATGTTCCGTTTTCGAAATTGCCTGAAATCTCCGGACCGAATACAGCCGGTGCGAAGGCGCATACATAGTGGAACTTGTCAGGATTGCCAAGTCCGCATGCCAATGTCTGACGACCACCGAGCGAGAATCCGGCTATGGCCCTGCTGTCAGCATCGGTAAGTACATTGTAATTCGCCTCGATGAATGGAACTACAGATTCTGTGAATTCCTTGGTAGTGAGCTCGGTGTCCATCGGATTGTACATCTTCGCCTGACCTCGGCGGATCATTTCGGGATATGGATTGGCGTATGGCATCACGACTATCATCTTCTTTGCCAGGCCGGCTGCGATGAGATTGTCGAGGATGTTGTTGATCTTACCTACCTTGAACCATGTTTCGTGTGTATCGGTCATTCCATGAATGAGGTACAGGACTGGATATTTCTCTGAGGAAGCAGGGTCGTATCCTGCAGGTGTATAGACCAGTACAGGTCTGTCGAAGCCGACAGCCTTGGAAGTATAATATGTATAGCTGATCTTTCCGTGAGGTACATTCTGAAGGTCCTGCCAGTGAGGCTGAGGGCCTTTCACATCCGCAAGACTGGATTTGAAACCCTCGTTAGGGAAGATGTGCATGTTCTCAGGATCGGCGATCTTTGTGCCGTCCACTATGAATGCGTATGGGTATATGTCCGGCTCGTGCGGAGTGACATTGACCGACCATACGCCTTCGTCGTCTTTTGTCATTGGCCTTGTTCCTTCGAACATCTGGCATTCGAGTTCCACCTTTTCTGCCTGAGGTGCGCGCAGACGGAATGTCACGCTTCCGTCCTTGTTATAGTCCGGTGATATGATTCCTTTAGGGAAGAGACGTGCCATCACTTCCGGTGTAAGTCGCTGCTGGCCAGGCTTTGCGGCCGGTGCTGCCGGCTCTGCTGCCTTCCTGGCTGTCTTTGGTTTGGCTGCCTGGGCTTCTTTCATAGCCTTTGCAGAAGCTTCTTTGTCAAAAAGAAGAGGGAAGGTCTGGCTGAGGAAATGACGCGCGTTCATCCAGGTGTGGCCCATCTTGTCTGAAGTGAAATACTGGATGTTCTCGATGCCCTTGCTGTCGAGGAATTCCATGTATTCCTTTGCATTTCCGTAAAGGAAATCGTCCGTTCCGCATCCGAGCCAGAAGAGGTTTATCTGTTTGTTGGTCTTCTTTGCCTTGTCATAGACTGAAGGGATGTTCATACTTGTAAACGAACTGTATGAACAGAGATAAGAAAATTTGTCGAGGTTGTTCAGACCGAATGAAAGTCCCTGGTTTCCTCCGCGTGAAAATCCTCCGATAGCCCTGCTGTCACGGTCGTTGAGGGTCCTGTAATTGGCTTCTACATATGGCATGAGGTCGTTCAGAAGATCCTTGCTGAACTGGTCGCCCTTGGTGAAGTCGAATGTTTCTGCTGGATTGTACTTGGCTGGATTGCCGTAAGGGAGGACGATGATCATTTCCTTGGCCTTGCCCTGAGCGATGAGATTGTCCAGGATCAGATTCATCTTTCCGACCTTGAAATAAACTTCTTCGGTGTCGGTGGTTCCGCTGATAAGGTAGAATACCGGATATCTACGGTCGGTCTGATTGTCGTAAGTAGGTGGTGTATAGATTATTGCATTGCCGAATAGGCCCAATGTCTCCGAATGATAGTTCACATAATCCACTTTTCCGTGAGGTACTGACTGCAGGTCATGGTCCATCGGCTCCTTGCCTCGGATATCGATCATGGAGTTCTTGAAGCCTTCGTTAGGGAACCAGTCGGGACACTGAGGGTCCATCACTCCGATTCCGTCCACCTCGAAGCAGTATGGATATATGTCGGGAGCTGCCGGTCCGAGAGTAATGCTCCAGACTCCGTTTTCTCCTTTGACCATATCTTGTTTCGGTGCGAACTGAGCACTGATCTTCACATTCTTCGCCTGTGGCGCGGAGATGCTGAAGGTAACGGTGTTGTCCGGGTTTACTACTGTAGATGGTGTCTGCGGTCCCATCTGTGCTGACGCAGAAATGCAAAGTGCAAGGGAAGCCAATGCCGACAGAAAGAATCTTGTTTTCATAAGGGATCATATTTATGCTATAAATCTACGAAAAAAATCCGTCCGGATGCAAGGGAATGCGTTACAGAGCGTGAAAAATGCATATGCGTGCACGAATTTGAACTGATATTGATATCGAATGAGGATGATATTTGCATAAGTCAAGGATTGTATGTATTTTTATAAATCAGTAAATATTGAGCGTTATGTTAAAGATCGGAGACAGAATGCCTGATTTCGAAGTCGTGGATCAGGACGGAAACAAGGTAAGTTCAAAGGACTTCATTGGTAAAAAGACAGTGGTGTATTTTTATCCGAAGGACAATACAAGCGGATGCACTGCGGAAGCTTGCAGCATAAGGGACAATTTTGAGGCTTTGATTGCCAAGGGATACAATGTCGTCGGCGTCAGCAAGGATAGTGCTGCCTCTCACAGGAAGTTCATAGAGAAATATGAACTTCCGTTCACTCTTCTGTCAGATACTTCCACTCAGATGCTTCAGGCTTTCGGGGCCTGGGGAGAGAAGAAGATGTATGGTAAGACTGTTCTCGGTACCATCCGCAGGACTTTTATATTTGATGAAGATGGGATCCTCGAAAGAATAATCGAGAAAGTCGATACCAAGAACCACGCTGACCAGATACTTAACCCATAATTGATGAAAAGAATATCATTGATTCTGACTGCTTTGACTGCAGTCTTTGCGCTAGCGGCATGCAGGGAAGAACTCCCGCAGCCGCCTCCTTTTGTTTCTGAAGTCTCCCTTCTTTCTGAAGGAGAGGTGCTGATGGCAAGCAATGAAATATCTGAGTTTGATTTTGCCGTCCAGCCTCCGGAGGCTGAATTCATTTATGATGTGACAGATCCGGGGTGCGAGATAAGTGTCGAATATGCCGGCGCCAACGGCCAAGGTTCAGGAACCTCCCGGGAGTTCAAGATCCGCGAGGTATCCAGGCTTTCTGCTGAAGAAGGCAAATACAGGGTGAAGCTTCTGGACAATGGAAGCGGCTCAGGATATTTTGCAAGGATGGTGCTCAAGATCGCGCGCCGGGATGATCAGGGACAGATGTTGGCTGTCTGCTCGACACCGTTCACTGTCCGTCAGGAAAAAGCCCCTCTTTTCAATACAATGTCTTTCCTACAGAAAGATAATCAGACTGCCGTTCACAAGGATTTGACATTCAGTATCGCATCCGGTGACGCGGTCGTGGCTTCGCCATTGATTTCAAGTCCGCATCTGATCCCTTCCTTTGACAGTAATGGTGCAAAGGTATATATCGCAGACGAGGAAGTCATCAGCGGAGAGACTCTGGTTGATTTCTCTAAGCCGGTGATATTTACAGTCAAATCCAGAATCGAATATAGATTCAAGGTGGAGGTCATATATTCGGGGCTTCCTGTAGTCTTTATAGAGACTCCGGGAAGAAAACAGATTCCAAGCAAATGGGAAGACTGGCTTTCCGGCTCGAAGGTGACCATTTACAATCCTGACTGGACCATTCACTATGAAGGAGATACAGGTGTGCGCGGACGCGGAAACACTACCTGGAACTACCCGAAGAAGCCTTATGCACTGAAATTGGACAGCAAGGCGGAGATATTGGGTATGCCTAAGCATAAGAGGTGGGTGCTTCTGGCCAATTGGATGGACCGCACCCTCATGCGCAACAGTGTTTCCTTCGAACTTGCTTCGCGTTCGGGGCTGGCATACACTCCGAGGGGACAGTTTGTGGAACTTTTCGTGAACGGAAAACATAGTGGCAATTATTTCCTCTGCGAACATATCAAGGTGGATGAGAATCGTGTCGATATCGATGAGCTGGATGAAGACGAGGTGGACGGAGGTTATATTATGGAGCTGGATGCTTATTTCGATGAGGTGTTCAAGTTCCGCTCTCCTGTCAGGGATCTTCCTTATATGTTCAAGGATCCGGATGAGGTGAACGACGCTCAGTTCGAGTTCATGAAGAATTATATATCAGAATTGGAATATGCCCTTTATGATGATCAGCGATTTGCAGAAGGGGAGTATTTGAATTATATAGATGTCGAATCTTTTGCTGACTGGTGGATTGTGATGGAACTTACCGGTATATGGGAACCTAACCATCCGAAAAGCACATATATGCATAAGGACAAGGGAGGCAAGCTTGTTATGGGACCGGTGTGGGATTTCGACTGGGAGACTTACACGCCCAAGACCTGGTTCAGTATCAATGAATCCCTTTATTATAAGAGGCTTTTCCAGGATCCGCGCTTCGTAGATGTGGTCAAGCAGCGCTGGGATATGTACAAGGCTGATTATGAGACTCTTCCGGAGTATATCAGAAGCGAGGCTGCAAAGATCAGGAATTCGGACCGTATGGACAGCCCGATGTGGCCGATTACCCAGTGGGTCAATGGCGATGAAAATATGACCTTCGATGATGCGGTGAAGAGGATGGTCAAGGTGTATGAAGACAGGTTCGATTGGATGGATGCTGCGATAGGCCGAATGTAGGATATAAATATTTTTTCTCGAAAATTCGGTTTTTACACCAAATTTGTATAAGGCGTTTTGTAACACATTTAAATTAGTGGTTATGAAACGTCTTAGATTATTTATGGGAGCTGCGGCTCTTGCAGCTGTCGCTTTGACAGCATCACCTGCGGTCAATGCGCAGGAAAACGGAAACAGGGATGAGAACGGCAAGATCGTGCGAGGCCCTTATCAGACAAATGCCTTCGGGGACAACTGGTTCATCGGTGCCGGAGGTGGTATAAACGTATTTCTGATGGACGGCTACAAGGCCAATGTCGGCCCGAGCATTGATGCCGGTTTCGGTAAGTGGTTTACACCTGCAGTCGGAATGCGTATCGGTTATTCCGGACTTAATACGAACTATTGGGCAGACCAACCTTCGGTGCTGGGCAGTACCCTCAATAACGAGGAAGGCAGATATCAGCAGAAATTCGGCTATATGTATATCCACGGTGATTTCCTATGGAATGCTTCTGATGCCATCGGAGGATATAAGGAGACCCGTTTCTGGAACCTTGTACCTTATCTTCATGCTGGATATTTCCGTGCATATGGATTGGACGGAGTCAGCTATGCAGATAATGAACTCGCCGTCGGTGCGGGACTCTTGCACAATCTCCGACTGGCGGAAAGACTCGATCTGATAGTGGATATGAAGGCGATTGTCGTCAATGGAAGGATCAATGGCTCTGAAGGCCCCGCTTTTATTCCTTCGGTAACAATGGGACTTGCAGTGGATTTGGGATGGCCGGGCTTCGTGCGTACTTCTACAGTGATCGGCACATTGGAAGCCGCTATGGTGGATCAGATGGCTGCTCTTGAAGCTGCTGCCGTAGCACTCGAACTGGCAAATGCTACTCTCGAGGAGCAGAATCTTCAGCTCCAGAACAAGAATGCGAACCTTAACGACCAGGTCAATAAGATGAAGAAGGCTTCGGCAAGTGCAGGCGCTGCTGATTTCTACAAGGGACTTTCTCCTGTGACCGTGTATTTCAATATCGGAAAGGCTACTCTTACCGTGGACGAAATGCAGCATCTTGACTATGTCGCTAAGAATATCATTGCCAAGGCTGACAAACAGTCAAAGGTCTACATTACAGTAATGGGATCGGCTGACAGCAATACCGGAACCCAGAAGCGTAACCAGACTCTCAGCGAGGCACGTGGCCAATATGTCGCAGATCTTCTTACATCGAAATACGGTATCGCCAAGGACCGTCTGGTAGTCGAGTCAGAGGTCGTGAAAGCTATGGATGATCCGCAGCTGGAGAGAGCTGTAAAGATTGCTTTCTAAATGATTTGAGGAAAATGAACATGGAGATGAGCCCATTCTGTGGGACATCTCCTTTTTTTATGTTATATTTGCAAGATGGTCCCTGTAACGGGCTGTCCGGATAGAAAACTTAAAACAGATTCAGATATGACAAAGATCGGAACCACATTCACTAAATCGGGCAAGAAAGCTGTCCTTTGCGGATCAGGTGAGCTCGGAAAAGAAGTTGCACTCGAGCTCCAGCGCTATGGAGTGGAGGTTGTTGCACTTGACAAATATGCCAATGCACCTGCAATGCACGTAGCTCATTCAAGCCATGTCCTTTCAATGCTTGATGGTGAAGCGTTGGAAGCTGTGATCAAGCAGGAAAATCCAGATTACATCATTCCTGAGATAGAAGCTATCGCCACTGACAGACTCGTAAAACTTGAAGAGGAAGGATACAATGTGATTCCGACAGCAAAGGCTACCCGTCTTACAATGAATCGTGAAGGTATCCGCCGTCTTGCTGCAGAGACTCTCGGTCTGCCTACATCTCCTTATCGTTTCGCTCAGACACGTGAGGAATTTGATGCAGCTGTGGCTGAAATCGGCATCCCATGCGTCGTAAAGCCTGTCATGAGTTCTTCGGGACACGGTCAGAGCACCATCAAGTCAGAGGCAGACATCGACAATGCATGGAAGGTGTCTCAGGAAGGGGGTCGTGCCGGCAGCGGCAAGGTCATTGTGGAAGGTTTCGTTAAATTCGACTATGAAATCACTCTTCTGACAGTACGCCATTGTGCAGGCACTACATTCCTCAAGCCAGTAGGACATCATCAGGTCGATGGCGACTACCGTGAATCATGGCAGCCACAGACGATGTCTCCGGCAGCTATCGAAAAGGCGGAATACATCGCAAAGGCTATTACAGATGCTCTTGGCGGATATGGAATCTTCGGAGTGGAGCTCTTTATCAGAGGTGAAGAAGTCATCTTCAGCGAAGTCTCTCCAAGACCGCATGATACCGGTATGGTGACAATGATCTCTCAGGATATGTCCGAATTCGGACTCCATGCACGCGCAATCCTCGGTCTTCCTATCCCTGAAGTGAAATTCTACGGTCCTTCGGCATCCAAGGCAATTGTAGTGGAAGGCAATACAAAGGAATACGAGTTCTGTAACCTTGAAAAAGTCCTCGAAGAGCCTGGTGTTCAGATCCGTATCTTCGGTAAGCCGGAGATCGTCGGTCACCGTCGCGTCGGCGTCATTCTCGCTACTGCCGACACAGTCGAAGAAGCCCTCGCGAAGGCAGAGAGAGCATATGCCAAGCTTGAAGTGAAGGTTTACTAGAAGAATACCTTAATAATAAATCTGACCGGTCTGATATTCCGGTGACCCCCGCCTGCCTGTTGGCAGGCACCCCCTAGCCGGGGGTGGCATGTCACCTTCATATCAGACCGGTCAGATTTATATTGTAGTTTCTATTTGGATTTGGCGAGTTTAGCCAGATCAAAATCAGCCTTTATCTTATCAATAATTGCGCAGACTACTTCATAAGTCCTGCTTTCCTTGGTGTAGCGGGCCGGCGTGATGAAATTGACCCTGTGCTGGCGCAGCAGTTTTTTTGCCACATTCACCTTCTTCTTTATGTCGGGATTATAGACGGCGATCGAGTTGCCGCCGAACATCTTGACGATCTTCATGCAAGGCACGTCGGTCTCACCATCGCCGAAGTATATCATATGAGGGAAAGGGATTCTCTTATTGTCCTCTTCCTTGCTCTCGTTCACTTTCTTGTTGTCACGGATGCTGAGGATACCCTTGTTGATCTTGAAAAGGAACTGGGTTTTGGCTGTATAGTCCACTGCGACTCCCGGCCACTCCGCCTCGCCTTCTTCATTGTAAAGGAACGAACATGCGAAAATCTTTTTGAATTCGTGTCCGATCTCTGTGCCTTCGATCATCTCTGCAAGGCCTGATGAATTTATGTAATGCTCGATCTTCACCCCTTTCGATCTTCCGTATTCATTGATCAGACCGAACCAGTCCTTCACACCCTCGAACAGTTCCACCGACTCTCCGAACTTCTTGAAATCTTCCCTGCGAAGCTTGATCCCGGCCTTTCGAGCCTCGTCGTACATAAGCTTCATATAACTGAGAATGTTGCTCGCATCCTGGCCTAAGGCGATCTCATCACTTTCCTGCCAGAACTCCTGAGGCTTCTTGCCGATCGCCTGAATGAATCCGAACTCCTGCATGTTTCCCGGCGACAATGTGCCGTCAAAGTCGTAGATCAAGGCTACAATTGGTCGATTTCTCATAGTGTGAATCAATTTTAATATAATATTTGCCACAAAAAATGGCCTTTCGCCACAAATATAATAAATTATAAGCCTTGGAGAGCAGATTTCCTTACTTTTGCATCCGGAAAAATCAAACCGCTGTTAAATCTAAACACAATACAATGAAACACTACTTTACAAGACTTGAAGAAGCAGTCAAGACAGGCTGGGACCGTCCGGCATTGGGAAATTTCAGAGGTGAACTCTTTACTTTCGGACAGCTTGCCACACAGATCGCAAAGTTCCACGTTTTCTTTGAGGCAATAGGTCTCAAGAAGGGTGATAAGGTTGCGCTTTGTGCAAAAAACTCGGCACGTTGGGGTGTGACCTTCTTTGCTGCCAATACTTATGAGGCTGTGCTTGTACCAATACTTGCAGACTTTCATCCTGACAGCGTGAACTCTCTTGTGGATCACTCGGAAAGTATGGTGCTTCTCACAGATACAGACATCTGGAACAAACTCGATATCGCAAAGATGCCTACAGTCAAGGCCGTAATCTCATCAAGCGATTTCTCTCTTCTTTATTCAGCTGACGAGAAGATCCAGGAGGCGAACGATAAGATCGAAGAGCTTTTTGCTCAGAAATATCCGAACGGATTCTCTGCAGCCGATGTGACATATCCTACAGATAATGACAAGGAACTTGCCATCATAAATTATACTTCTGGAACCACAAGTGCTCCTAAGGGTGTAATGCTCCGTTATGAGTGCCTTTCTGCAAATGTGGAATTCGGCCAGAAGAGACTTCCTTCTTATCCAGAGGACAAGATCGTCTCAATGCTCCCGATGGCGCATATGTATGGTATGATGTTCGAGCTCATCTATCCACTCTGCGGAGGTTCATCGATTTATTATCTTGGCAAGACTCCGACTCCGGCGCTTCTTCTTGGAGCTATGGCGGAAGTGAAGCCTTATCTGGTGATCACAGTTCCTCTCGTTATGGAGAAGATATTCAAGAGCAAGGTGGCTCCTGTCATCAATAAGCCTATCATGAAGGTTATCACTTCTATCCCGGGTCTCAATCAGGTTATCTTCAAGAAGATCAGAAACACGCTTCTTAGTGCCTTCGGAGGCAATGTACGTGAGATCGTGATGGGAGGTGCAGCCCTCAATCCTGACGTAGAGAAGTGGTTCAGGAAGTTCAAGCTTCCTTTCACAGTTGGTTACGGTATGACTGAAGCTGCTCCTCTTCTTGCCTATGAGGATTGGTGGGAATTCGCTTCAAAGTCTTGCGGAAAGGCAGTTGACAGCGTTGAGGTGCGCATTGATTCTGACGATCCGTACAATAAGGTAGGTGAGATCCAGGCGAAGGGCTACAGCCTTATGAGCGGATATTATAAGAATGAAGAGGCTACCAATGCTGCATTCACGGCAGACGGATGGATGCGTACAGGTGACCTTGGACTTCTTGACAAGAAGGGAAATATCTTCATCAAGGGCCGCAGCAAGAATATGATCCTCTCTGCCAATGGTCAGAATATCTACCCTGAGGAAATCGAGGCGGTAGTGAACAATCAGCCTTATGTGATCGAGTCTGTTGTGGTAGACAGGGGAGCCCGCCTGGTCGCTCTCGTGTATATGGATGTCGAGAAGGCTAAGTCGGAGGGTGTCGAGCTCGAAGCATACAAGGCTCAGCTTATGACTGAGGTCAATAAGTCAATGCCGTCTTACAGCAAGGTCAATATCGTAGAGTATATGGATCAGCCGTTCGAGAAGACTCCGAAGATGAGTATCAAGAGATTTATGTATAAATAAAAATACGTACTATCCTAAACCTGTCGGCGGTCTGGCTTTTGATGTCAGGCCGCCTTTTTCGTGGAGGGAATGTAGGATCTTCGACAGTGACGAATATGTCAAAAAACTGACATTTCGTCAGTATTGTATGATTGGAACATAATTTGACTATATGGGGTCGTCCTTCGGGACGGCCTTTTGATTATAAATTTAAAGAAAAACATATGGCAACAACAGGAAAAATCGGAGTAACCACCGAGAATATCTTCCCGGTGATCAAGAAATTTCTTTATTCGGACCACGAAATCTTCCTCAGGGAACTTGTGGCTAATGCAGTGGATGCGACCCAGAAGATGAAGGCTCTGGCTGCATCCGGAGAGTATGATGCAGAGCTTGGTGAACTCGCGGTACGCATTGAGCTGGATGAGGCTGCCAAGACCCTCAAGGTGATCGACAACGGTATCGGTATGACCGAGGAAGAAGTCGATAAATACATCAATCAGATCGCTTTCTCATCGGCAGGGGAGTTCCTCGAGAAGTACAAGGACCAGCTCAGCAGCATCATCGGTCATTTCGGACTCGGATTCTATTCGGCTTTCATGGTGGCTGAGAAAGTAACCATCGAGACCCTCTCATGGAAGGATGGTGCAAAGGCTGTCAAGTGGACCTGCGACGGATCTCCGGAGTATGATATGGAGGAGTGTGACAAGGCTGACAGAGGTACTGTGATTACATTGTATATTGCTGATGACGAGAAGGAATATGCTGAGAAAAAGCGTATCGAGGGCCTCTTGAACAAGTATTGCAAGTTTATGCCGGTACCGGTAGTCTTCGGTAAGGAACAGCAGTGGAAGGATGGTAAATATGTTGATACAGAGAAAGATAATGTAATCAATAAGGTGGAGCCGCTCTGGGCCCGCAAGCCGGCTGATCTGAAGGAGGAGGACTACAATGAATTCTATCGTGCATTGTACCCTATGGCTGAGGAGCCTCTTTTCCATATTCATCTCAATGTGGATTATCCGTTCAATCTCACCGGTATCCTCTACTTCCCTAAGATCAAGAACAATGTCGAGATCTCCCGCAACAAGATACAGCTCTACTGCAACCAGATGTTCGTGACAGATTCAGTGGACAACATCGTTCCAGACTTTCTTACATTGCTCCATGGCGTCATCGACTCACCGGATATTCCGCTGAATGTATCCCGCAGCTATCTTCAGAGCGATGCCAATGTGAAGAAGATCTCTACCTATATCACCAAGAAGGTCGCTGACCGTCTGGACGAGATTTTCAAGAACGAACGCCAGCAGCTGGAAGAGAAATGGGACAATCTCAAGTTGTTCATCGAGTACGGAATGCTTTCTGATGAGAAGTTCTGTGACAGAGCGATGAAGTTCTGCCTTCTCAAGAATACCGAGGGCAAGTATTTCAGCATAGAGGACTATAAGAAGGCTGTGGAGTCAGAGCAGACAGATAAGGAAAAGAAGGTCGTGTTCCTTTATGCGACAGATCCTGAAAGCCAGTACTCTTTCATTGAGACTGCGAAGGCTAAAGGTTATGATGTCCTCCTTCTGGACTGCCAGCTTGACAGTCATTTCGTGAACCTTCTCGAGACGAAGATCGAGAATGCACGCTTTGCCCGTGTCGATTCGGACAGTATTGACAATCTCATTGCCAAGGAGGAAAAGATCCGTCCGGAGCTCTCGGAGGCTGATCAGGAGGACCTTTCAGTGATTTTCCAGGCTGTGCTTCCGAAAGAGAATCAGTATTATGTACAGGCTGACAATCTTGGCGAGAATGCTGCTCCTATCCTTATCACACAGAGCGAGTTCATGCGCAGATATCGTGAGATGTCAGCAATGGGTGGCGGAATGAATTTCTATGGTGAGATGCCTGCTATGTACAACATCACAGTCAATATGCAGAATCCTCTCGTAGCCCGCATTATGGCTTCAAAGGCTGCTGATGTGCCTCCCGCACAGGTGATTCCTGATGCTGCCGAGGATGCATCTGAGGATGTGAAGAGGACTGTGACTGAGGCGAAGGAGACAGCTGCCGCGGCTCATAAGTCGGATCTTGAGGCATTTGCAGGGGACAATGAGATCCTGAAACAGATCACAGACCTTGCGCTGCTGGCAAACGGTATGCTTAAAGGAAAAGACCTCAGCGACTTCATTGCAAGAAGTGCCAAGGTCGTGGAAGATGCTTATCTGAAATAAGATTGGTCAGGCTGACCAATCTTATTTAAAAAGCTGTTGGATTCCAGTTAGCGGATCAGATTGAGGAATTCGTTACGGGTACGTTCGTCGCGAAGGAAGATGCCGCTGAAGGCCGATGTGGTAGTCATCGCATTGGCCTTCTGTACTCCTCGCAGAGTCATGCAAGTGTGCGATGCCTCGATGACCACCGCCACTCCCAGAGGATTCAATGTTTCCTGGATGCAGTCACGGATCTGAGTGGTAAGTCTCTCCTGAACCTGCAGCCTGCGTGCGAATGTCTCTACCACGCGTGCGATCTTGCTCAGTCCTGTGATCGTTCCGTTGGGGATATAAGCCACATGAGCCTTGCCGATGAAAGGCATGACATGATGTTCGCAGGTCGAATACAGCTCGATGTCCTTCACAAGGACCATCTGCTGATATTCCTCCTTGAACATGGCGCTTCTCAGGATTTCGGCGCCATCCTGATGCGAACCGTGCGTAAGGAACTGCAAAGCCTTTGCAACTCTCTCGGGAGTCTTTACAAGTCCTTCTCTTTCAGGGTCTTCTCCCAGAAGTCTGAGGATCTCCTTGTAATGGGCAGCAATGGCCTCAGTAGTTTCCTTATCGTATCTTTCTTCTTTAATATATGCCATTTTGCAAAGTATTTGTAGGAGTCTGTTAAAATTTGTGCAAAAATAGCAAAAAGAACTTCATCATTTAGTTTTTTTATCTATATTTGCGCCCCCCAAATGGAATTGTGTACAAAATTATTGATTATTAATAATTTAAACTTTATAGAACTATGTATTGGACACTTGAACTTGCATCTAAGCTTGAGGATGCACCTTGGCCGGCAACAAAGGAAGAGCTCATCGACTATGCAGTCCGTTCAGGAGCATGGGCAGAGGTCGTAGAGAACCTTGAAGAACTCGAGGACGACGGCGAGATCTACGAAAGCATCGAAGACATCTGGCCAGATTATCCAACAAAGGATGACTTTTTCTTTAACGAAGAGGAGTATTAATAGCAAAGCTATCTGACAATCAGACAGATACACTTACCAAGGGCGATTCGGAAGGATCGCCCTTGGTGCGTTTTGACCGCATCTGGCGTACAACTTCAGGCTCCGCGGTTCTATCTCGGCCAGAAATTAGGCCCTAAATCTGGTCGACTAGTTGAAAAATACTCTTCCGGCCATAAAATAGCCCTTATTTATGGCCAAGGAACATATCTCATAAAAAAGAGGGAAAGGTACATAGGGAGCTTAGCATGTTGAAATTGCAGTTTAGTGCAGTAAGGTTCGTAAAGTATTCGATCCCGGTTAAAGATTATATGCCTAGAGCGAATACGTTTATTTGGGAAACGACGTCTGCTTCTGCTATAGACACTTTGCCGTCGTTGTCGGTGTCAAAGTTCTCGTAGCAAAAGTTTCTGAAGTTTATGTCGTCCATCTGGGTACAGATATCTTCCACTTCTTTGAGTCCTCCGGTCGGCTATTCAATGCCATTGCCTTCTTTTGTACAAGAAAGAAGTAATAGAGATAATGTAGCAAAGAACAGAAGATGGATAAATGTTTTTTATAAAAACTATAGATTAGAATAATAGCGCAGAGATGTAATAATAGACAGCAACCCCCAATGGAATGATCAGGCCGGCTGCTATTATGATCAGTCCTGAGTAGCCGCGGAATTTCAGGTGGCCAAGTCTATAGTGGGGGACTTCGAGGTTGTGCAGTTCATCCTTGGCACTCTGGAAAATCTCTTTCAAATCGATCGGAAGGACGAATCCGGTTTTCTTTCCCAGTCGCCAGCCCCATAGAATCATTATCAATGAATAGATGATCCAGATCCATAGGCTGGATACAAAATTCACGATCATCGGAAGACCCATAAGGAGGCATACCCACTCAAATACGTGGTTACCTTGGGTTTCTTCCTCACCTCCGCATAACAAGGAGGCAATGAGGCATCCGAAGCCCAGTTCAAAGAACCATAGGCTCACACGTAGGCTTAAAAGTCCTTCGATTTCACTGGACAGGCTCCACGCTCCAGGCCTCACCTCTACCCATTCAGCCATAAGCGGAGTATTCAATGTGAGGCTTACAATGCCATTCAGCACGACGTATAAGACCATCAGACAGATATACATCAATACCAGTCTGATGTCATAGTATCTCTGAGGATGTAACGTCTTTTTTCTATTCATTATAAGCTACTTTCGCAACACTATCCCTATACCCGACAAATTAAATATTTAGTCAATTCATATCTAAGAAAATAGGGGGTATAATAGTCTTGTAATTTTCGTTATAGAAAAGTATCTTTGACAAATATAAAATTTAAATTTATGAAACTCAAAACTTTCTTTTTCTGTGCTTCTGCACTTGTCCTTGCTTCTTGTGGCGGTCCAAAGGAGCCTGCTGTTGTAGAGAATGTAGTCGCTTACACCAGAGTGGGCGATATAGGAAGCCTTATGGTCGATGCTATCGAGATCAAAGTGACCAACCCCAAGTCTTTGAAGGGCTTGACAGCCGCTGATTTCGACCTGACGAATAACGCTCCAGACGGATTTGTCGATCCTGTTACAGGTGAGGCGCTCAAGGCTTATGAGGATGACGGCATCGTTGTGACTCGAAAGAAAAATGTTCTCCGTATCGAGGCTAAGCCATTCAATATCAGTGGCCTTCGTGGTAAGATGTGGCGCACCGAGCCATGGCAGCTCGTATGCTCGGCTGACGAGAATCTCAGCGTAAATCTCGATAAGGTCAATGACAGATGTATCTCCGTTCTGGACGACTGTATAAAGGGCGAGTTTACATATGCAGGCATCACCCGCGAGTATATCCTTCATCTTCCGAAGGATGATAAGGGCAATGTTATCGAGAATGCACCTCTGCTTGTATGGCAGATCGGTGGTGGCGAATACGACCGCGACCTTATGACAGCTGTTACTGCAAACCGTTGCGTGACTTCACTTCCGGAGGCGGGCGTGCCTTGTGCAACCCTCATGTTCGCTATCGCTAACCCTAACTACTATTACAGCGCATCTCTCGATCCTGAAAGGATCAAGCTTGTTGACCGTAACAATGCCCTTCAGATGGCTTTCATCGATACACTCATCGCAGAAGGAAAGGTCGACGGTTCAAGACTTTTCTGTGCCGGAGCATCAAGCGGCGGAGGATGTACAATGAGATTCATGATGCAGTTCCCGGATCGTTTCAAGGCAGCTGTTCCATGCTGTGCGATGGATCCTATCGTTCCGATCCACAAGGTGGAGGAAAAATATGATGGACAGTTCATCGACGATCTCGAAAAGGCTTTCCTGGATAAGGTCTATAAGTGGGATGGTACAGATATGGTACTTGCTGACATCGATACAAAGGCATTCTGCGAACTTCCTATGTACTTCGTGCATGCAGATTCAGATATGACCTGCAAGGTGATCAGTTCACATGCATACTACGGAGCTCGTGAGCGTCTCGGCGCGAAGAACGACCTCATCCAGATTTACGATGACGCATACATGCAGGAGTTCGGCATTCCTAAGATGATCAGCCACTTCTCATGGGTGCCGCTCCTGAATGATTATTCTGAGGGTACAGCCATGGATTGGCTCGTAAAGCAGATGTAAATCACAAAATGTTAATGTAATGCATTTTCGCCATATAATAATTGCTTTATCTGCTGTTCTTCTGTCGGTCGCAGCATGTTCGCCTTTGGATGATGATATCATCGATGAGCAGATTAAAGAAGAACAGCCTCAGGAGCCTCAGGAACCTGAGCCAGAGCCTCAGCCGGAACCAGAACCGGAACCGGCGCCTGTTCCGGAACCATTATGTGTTCCTGAAATCAGGATCTATACAGAGGACAGCAGGAATGTGGAAAGCAAGGACGAATATCTCGACATGAATCTCTTTGTGAAAGGGGATAGAGATGACGCACTTTCCGCATCTGGACGAATAAAGGGAAGGGGCAATGCAACATGGGGATATGAGAAGAAGCCCTACAAGATAAAGTTTGACCAGAAGCAGCCCATTCTTGGATTTGCAGCAAATAAGGAATGGGTTCTGCTGGCGGATTATTGCGATAAGTCATTGATGAGGACGGCATATATGTGCGAATTGGCACAGACTGTCGGTATGCCTTATCCTATCCACTATCTTCATGTGGAACTATATCTCAATGATGAATATCTGGGAATCTATGTTCTTACGGATCAGGTAGAAAAGAAGACCGATCGCGTCGATATCGAAGATGACGGCTTCCTGTTCGAGAATGATAATTATTTCTGGGAGGAACCATTGAACTTTATGACTCAGCATCGTCAATATTGGTACACCTTCAAATATCCTGATCCGGAAGATGGTGAGATCGCAGCAGGTGATGACAGTTTCAATTTCATCACTGCTTTCATGAACGACTTTGAAGCAGCGCTTTATGGAGATAATTTCAAGGATCCGGTAAATGGGTACAGAAAATATATTGATGTTGAGACATTTGCGAAGTGGTTTCTGGTCATGGAACTCACAGCCAACCTTGAACCTAATATGTATTATGTCCTTCCTTCACGAGATGCGAAGCTTCAGATTGCTCCGACTTGGGACGCGGAATGGAGCATGGGACTGGCCTATAGGGAGGACGAATATGCCGGATGGGCTGGTCTTCCGACACAGCCCGACCGGTATCAGCAGATATGGAGCAGATGGAAATACTTCGGACGCCTTTTCGAGGATTCGTACTTTGTCGATATTGTCCGCAAGGAGTGGGAGGCACTATATCCTCAGATTCCGGCCTTCAAAGAGAAGATGGCCCTGGTTGCGTCCAATATCAGTGACGCTCAGGTCAGGAATTTCGAAAGATGGGGGATCCTTGACTGGCCTGTCAGCGTCGGCCTTGTTTACTTCGGCTCTTGGGAAAAGGAAGTCGAGTATGTGGACGGCTTCTTTTCAGATAGAATAGAGTGGCTCGGACATTTCCTTACCACTCTATCATGATTTCTTAATCCATAAGTTCGTTCTTATCCACTGTCCATCCTTCTCTCAGGGCGAGGCCGCAAGGGGAGCCGGTGAACATCTTGGCGGCTTCCTCATTGCCCTGGAGTTGCCATTGGAGCCATGCAAGGGCAGGGACTGTGAATTCTCCGCCGTGAGGCTGGCGGTAAGTGCCGCCGTGACCGACAGGGAGATTGGCTGCGACAGCAGGGACATTCTTGAGACGGAAGAAATCGTCCATTCCATTGGCGTATGCGATATCTTCTTCACCTCCAAGGATATAGATTACAGGGACCTTGATGTTCTGGAGTCTGTCCTTTTCCGGCATAGGCATTCCCGGCATGGCAGTCGCAGGACTGGTGAAAAGACCGCTGTTCATGATCATGAGGGTCTTGAAACGCGGGTCCGCAGAATTGTCCAGAGTCTGAAGGCCTCCGCAGGACATTCCTGCAGCTGCGATTGCATTGATGTCGATTCTTCCGTAGAATGGGCTTTCCTTGTCGGCATTTTGCGCGATGGCCCAATCCACTGACTGAAGCTGCTGCTCGGAAGTAGATCTCGGACCGTTGTATGGCACTTCTTCCATTGGGATATGTCCTGTGGCGATCACAAGGAAGCCGTGAGATGCTATTTCATTAAGGAACTTGAAGTGCTCCCATGGAGAATTTGTGCAGGCTCCGTTTCCCCATACCATGACAGGGAGGGGATTCTTCTTTCCGAATGCTGAGAGATCCTGCGGGGCGAAGACCGTGTGTGCTTCAAAGCCCGGAGCCTCGAACATGAGTGCTTTGTAAGGGCCTGTACCGCCATCTTCTACGATCTTTGACTGAACCGTTACCGGAGCCACCGGTCCTGATGCGCATCCTGCAAACGCTGCGGCTACAAGGATGAAAGAAAACAATCGTTTCATGGCTATGATGTATTAAAAGAGAAATGGCAGGGAACCCATACGGGAACCATGCCATTTCAATATTTGCGTATTTATTACTTAAGCTCGAATGTAGCTGTGGTTCTGATGTCATCTGATGAAGGACCGATAAGTGCCTGGAATTCACCAGCCTCTGCCACCCAGCCATTCTTCTCGATGCTGTAGAAGCTGAGGTCGTCAGCATCAAGAGTGAATGTAACGGTCTTTGTCTCACCTGGCTTGAGAGTTACCTTCTCGAAGCCCTTGAGCTCCTTCACCGGACGGTCGATGCTTGCAACAGGGTCAGCCACATAGAGCTGAACAACCTCTGCACCCTCACGGTCACCGGTGTTCTTCACATCCACGGTTACGGTCATCTTGCCGTCAGCAGTCATGGAAGCCTTGCCTGCCTTAGCCTGGCCAAACTCGAATGTAGTGTAGCTGAGACCATGTCCGAATGCCCACTGAACAGGAATTCCCTTAGCCTCATACCATCTGTAACCTACATAGATACCCTCATCATAGTGAGTCTGCCAGTACTCGTCATTCTCCTCCTTGATACCTGGATACTGACGAACTGTCTTGATAGGACCATCGTCATACTTGAACGGTACGGTGAAAGGCATCTTACCTGAAGGGTTCACCTTACCTGTGAGAACGTCTGCAAGAGCGTTACCTGATTCTGTACCTCCGTACCATCCCTGAACGATTGCACCTGCTACATCTGCCCATGGCATTGAAACCGGTGAACCTGAGATGTTTACAACTACAAGGTTCTTAGCAACCGGAGCAATAGCTCTGATGACATCCTCCTGATGGTATGGGAGATCAAGCTGGAGGCGGTCAGCGCCTTCGCTATCCTGATGGTCACTCTTGTTAAGACCACCGACAAAGATGACGTAATCAGCGTCCTTTGCAGCTTCTACAGCTTCAGCTATGAGAACTTCAGGTGTACGGTTGTCTGTAAGATCCTGACCTGTATCCACAGCGTTGTATGAAGTAGAAGTGTCACCTACATAACCACGTACCCACTGTACGTCAGCCTTTCCTGCAAATGCATTCTGGATACCCTCGAGAGGATTTACCTCGTAAGCTGTCTTAAGGTTAGAGCTACCACCGCCCACAACCATCTTCTTGACAGCATTCTCACCCACGAGAAGGATCTTGCCACCTTCCGGTACATTGAGAGGAAGTGTATTGTTCTCATTCTTGAGGAGAACTACACCCGCAGCTGAGATCTCTCTTGCAGCCTGGTAGTGCTCTGGACATACGAAACGGCCGTAGTTAGGCTCAGGACGCATGCTTGTGCGGAAGATTGTACGAAGGATACGGCGTGCTTTGTCATCAAGCTCCTTAGTGGTGTACTTGCCCTCTCTGAGGCCCTTGAGGTAAGGGTCTGCCATATGGTAGTTTCTGTAGCTGTCGCTGGCTGCGCCGCTGAGTCCGTTGGTCCATGTACCCATTTCGATGTCGAGACCATTGAGAACTGCTTCTTCGCTGTCGCGGCATCCGCCCCAGTCGCTGACTACGACGCCGTCAAAGCCCCAGTCTCCTTTGAGGATGTCTACGAGAAGCTTCTTGTTGTGGCAGTTGTACTGACCGTTGTAAAGATTGTATGAACCCATGATGGCCCATGCGTTACCTTCCTGAACGGCAGCCTTGAAAGCTGGAAGGTAGATTTCGTGGAGAGTTCTGTCATCCACTACTGAGTTGGACTGTGTGCGCTGGAACTCCTGGTTGTTGACTGCATAGTGCTTTACACAGGCGGCCACACCGTTCTTCTGAACTCCCTGTACGTAAGGAACCACCATCTTTCCTGAAAGGAACGGATCCTCACCCATATACTCGAAGTTACGTCCGTTGTAAGGTGTGCGGCAGATATTCACGCCAGGTCCGAGAAGGATATCCTTCTTGCGGTAGCGTGCCTCTTCTCCGATGCTGGTACCGTAAAGCATTGACATTTCCTTGTCCCATGTAGCAGCAAGGTTGATAAGTGCAGGGAAGGCGGTACAAGAGTCGTTTGTCCAACCTGCCTGATCCCACTCGTCCCAGAGTACTTCAGGACGGATTCCATGAGGTCCGTCGGTGTGCCATACTTCAGGAATACCCAGACGTGGAACTCCACGTGAGCTGAACTTAGACTGTGCTGTAGTCATTCCGACCTTCTCCTCGAGAGTCATTCTTGCGAGGGCGTCCTCAACTCTTTCCTCTACGGGAGCGTTAGGGTTGAGATAGGTCGGGCCGTCGAATTTCGGCTGTGAGCAGCAAGCCGCCAGGGCAAGCGCCGCTGCTGAAAGGATAATTGATTTCTTCATATTATAGTGTTAGTTGTTATTGGCACTTTTACGGTACAATTTACAAATATATAAAAAGATACACACTTTGCAAAGTTACAATGCTTTTGCCCCCGATAAATTCGACATATCCGCAACGTTTTTTGGATTTCATATTTCTCAATGGCCTGTCCTTTGCTTTGTGCTGTTTTGAAAAGTTAAAAATTAAAGTATATGAAACGAATCTTGCTGACCTTAATGGTCGTTGTCGCAGGGCTTTCGACGATTGCCCCCGACGTGTCTGCTCAGACAGACAATCGCAATACCGGTGCTACAAAGAGGCAGCAGCTCATGGACCAATGGCATAAGGATATGGCCGAGTTCAGAGCTCGCTCTGCAGAGAGCCGACAGCTCCAGCAGCTGGCAGATTCCTTGGCTTCGGTACAGGCACGGGCTGCTCTTCGCAATCAGGACTTCGTCTTCGAGGCAGACAATGTACAGTTTCGAAACGGACAGACCGTATTTGTCAATTCCACTACTAACTTCATTTCTCTGAAAGGCGACAGAGCCGTGGTGCAGATCTCCCCAAGCAACTTTGCTTCAGGCCCTAACGGAGTCGGAGGTGTCACAGTGGATGGAACCATTTCAGGACTTGAAGTCAGGACAGACAGTAAAGGCCGGACTACTCTTTCCATGAATGTCAACGGAATCGGAATAAATGCAGAGATCGAAATTTATATGTTTCCTGGAACCAATCGTGCCTCGGCCACAGTCTATCCGAACTTCAACTCCAACACAATATGGCTTGAAGGTAACATCGTACCATACGAAAATGCAAACGTCTTCGAAGGAAGCTCGCTGTAAAACAATTAATATGAACAGATTATGAAAAAGATTTTACTCATCTCGGCGGCCGTATTGCTTCTGGCTGCCTGCCACAAGGAACCTTATCCGCAGGATAGTGATAATGAATACCTTGTATATACATCACCTGGAAAGAATGTCAATTTCTCGCAGTACTATACCTTTGACATAGCAGACAGTCTGCTTGTGATCGGTCAGAGCGACAAGCCGATGTACTCGCAGTCCGATAATGCCCTTGCCCTTATCCAGGCTTATAGAACCAATATGGAGAAGAGGGGATTCATCTATACACCTTCCAATCCGGATGCTGATCTCGGAATCCAGCTGACATATGTCATAAAGACTGAAAGATTTGTCCAATACTATGACGATCCTTACTGGTGGCTTGACTATCCGGGATATTGGCCTTCAGGTTATTGGGGCAATTGGAGCGGCTTCTATTATCCGCGTCCGGTGACTTACACATACACCACCAACGCGCTCCTTGCTGATATTGTCAATCTCACAACCGAGGAAGACGGTAAGCCATTGGAGATCCTTTGGACATCATATATCGGCGGAGCGGCGAGCTCAAGTCTTCAGAATGATATCAAGAGGATGGAAGCTGCAGTAGATCAGGCCTTTGCTCAGTCGCCGTATATCACCCGTACCCAGAGTAAATAGGAACATTAAATTTCGAATGATATTATGAAAAAGATAATAGGTATAATGCTGGCAGCCGCCGCTCTCGTATTTACTGCGGGTGAAGCCAGCGCCCAGATGGGTAAGAGAGAGTACATCAACGGCGGATGGCAGTACAATGGCTCGATTGCCAATGATTTCGTCGAGGCCGGCAACGGTTACGGAGCATATCTCGAAGGCGGATACTATGTGACACCGATGTTCGCGATCGGAGGATTCGCAAGTTTCAATACGAATAACCAGTATGTCCCTAAGCAGACATATACCTTCAGTGACAATTCTGCTCTTACCACAGATCTCGACAGGTCTCTGTATCAGGTCCCTTTCGGTATGACAATGCGTTACAGATTCCTCAGAAGTGAATTCCAGCCATATGTATCGGCAAAAGTCGGCACACAGTATTCTGTCCAGAGCACGTATATGTCCACTTTCGTGAGCAGAAGCGACAACTGGGGCTTCTATATCTCTCCGGAAATCGGACTGACATTCTTCCCGTTCCCTGCTACTGATTTCGGCTTCCAGGTCGCTGCCTACTACAGTTATGCAACGAATCAGAACAAGAACTATGATATCAAGGGCCTGAATAACGTCGGCTTCAAACTTGGAATTGCATTCTGACATATATAGTCAATAGCGCCTTTGCATCCAGTGCCGCGCCCTATCGGCAAAAGTGTCTTCTGAAGGCAGTCGCTGAACACTTACTGGATGTAAAGGTCGCTTTTTTGTCAAAAAAATCAAAAAAGTTTTGCATCGTAAGAAAAAAAGTGTACCTTTGCAATCCCAATTCGAAAGGAACTCACTTGAGACCCGCGAAACGGCCACGGATTGATTCGTTAGCTCAGTAGGTAGAGCACAACACTTTTAATGTTGGGGTCTTGGGTTCGAGCCCCAAACGAATCACAAAGTTCTTAAATTACTGCTTCCCTAGCTCAGTTGGTAGAGCACGACACTCTTAATGTTGGGGTCCAGGGTTCGAGCCCCTGAGGGGGTACGAAAAGCGAAAATCGAAAGGTTTTCGCTTTTTTGTTTTTGTTGGCTACGGGTTTGATGGCGGAGCGTTCCGCTCCTATGTGCAATAGCCTGCGAATGTACGCATGCAAGCATCCGACATCGCCGACTATCACACACCTGCCCTTGGCAGGTCGCCATCAAACAAAAAAACACAACCTCAGCGGTCTCGAACAGAGGGAGGGTTACCTCGGGCGTGATGCCACAAACCGCCACAAGTGGCGACTAAGACACGCCCTAGGTGTCGGCTAAAGCCGTTCGAGCCCATAAAGAAACTAATTTGTGATTTATAGCAAGAAAAGGGTGAATCGTATTGAATACGAAAAGAGGATTGTGCGTCGCATGATCGAGATCTACTGCCAGGAGAGGTTGGGGTTAGAAACGCCCTCTGCCGAGTATCAGGAGTTGATGGCTTACTGCGACGCGCGGTTGGAGCGATGCAAGTTTGGCACACAAAAGCCCGCCTGCAAGCGGTGCCCCATCCACTGCTACAAGCCTGCGATGCGCGAGAAGATTCGCGACGTGATGTGCTGGGTTGGTCCGCGCATGTTGCTCTACGATCCGATCGAAGCAATTCGACACCTCTTGGGGCGATAAACAAAAGGGGCTGTCCAAAAGATAAGCACCTCTTTTGTTGTAGTCGTAGCGCTACTACTCAGCCTTTAGACCCAAAAAATGACGCTGTTTGTCGCTATTATGTCGCATTTATGCGGCAAATTTACTCGAGAAAATCGCTGACCAACTCCCAAAAATCCATTGACCAAGACCAATTTCGTGACCAACTCACATTTTGACTCAATAGGTCATTACTAGAGTTGATTGTATCTAATAAATATATGATACCAAGGAGTTTTTATTTCTTCTAAATTTCCCTAAATAAAAAAAATATGCCTATATTTGCGATATCGCAGTAGTCAATGGCTACATTAATGTATTAAAGAGGTTGATGTTTACGCTGTTTTTGTCTGAATTATCAGATCCTCTGATATGAGTGGGACAATGTTTATGCGAGGTTTTGTAGGCAGACAAGGCAATAGTACAGATTCCCAATATCTCTCTTTATACATAATAGGTATTACAACTACTAACCATCTGGTTTGGGGAATCTACAGAGATTTAGCTATTCAGGATGGGAAGAGTTTGTCTTTATCTTGTTGCAATATTTCTCATCTGCGGTGTTTCAAGGGTTGAAGCACAGGTGCAGAACATCCGCGAGAAACAAGATACTGTTTTTGTTGTAAAATCATCAGAGCAAATCAGGCCCGAAAATATCAAAAAGGGTGCGTTGAACAACGCTCTGGATGTGTTGAGTGGTCAGGCTGCCGGTGTGAATGTCACCACCAATGGCACAGACAGGCTCGCCATGCTGAATAGTATTCGTGTGCGAGGTACTACATCTATTACCGGAGGCAATGACCCGTTGGTAATTATTGACGGTGTAACATCTGACATCGCAACACTGTCGACCATATATCCCGCAGATATCGAGAGTTTTACTATTTTGAAGAATGCTACCGAGACTGCGTTGTATGGCTCTCGTGGAGCATCGGGTGTTATCGAGATTAAAACCAAAAAGGGTACGGGTCGAGGGTTCCAAATATCCTACGATGGCAATTACGGTTTTGAATCGATGTATAAGCATCTGCAAATGCTCAATGGTCCGGAATACATAGCTACGGCAAAAAGATTAGGCTTGGACTACAACGATGGAGGTTACAACACCAATTTCCACGATGTCATCACTCGCACGGGCTATGTTCATCAGCATCACTTGGCATTTAGCGGTGGCTCGGAGAGCTCGAACTATCGTGCATCATTCGGTTTTATGGATCACAACACTATTGTGAAGGTGAACGATTATCGAAACCTTGTTGTTAAACTCGATGCTACGCAAAAGGCTTTCAATGGTCGTTTGGTTGGCGATTTTGGAGCGTATGGCTACTCGTCAAAGATTCACGACATCTTTGATACCCGAATGTT
>JBGVCR010000069.1:0-9481 GCA_045118995.1 Candidatus Cryptobacteroides sp. | reverse complement strand
GGAATTCGCGTGGGAAGAGCTGCTTGATCTGAGGTATTTCGAAATACCTGTTGATCTGAGCGGTGTCAGCATAGTGTGCATAACCGATGCATGCGCTTCCGCTTGCGCCAGAAAGCTGGAGAACTGAGAAGAGAGGGTTCTGCTGTCTGTACTGAGCCTCTGCTGCAGCATCCTCAGCGCTCTGCTGGAGCTCCTCTGCGAGGAGGTCGTCGCCCTCAACAGCCTTAGCGTCAGCAACAACGTCGCCAACAACAGCCTGCATCTGTGCGAGAGCAGCATTTGCCTCAACGAGGTAAGACTCGATCTCCTTATAAGTGTAGGTTGTCCAGAACTCGAGTGAAGCTGTTCCCTGGAGGAGCTTTCTTACACGCTCAGGCTCCTTTACACCTGGGAGCTCGACGAGGATACGTCCGCTGTTACCGAGCTTCTGGATGTTAGGTGAAGTCACACCGAAACGGTCGATACGGTTTCTGAGGACGTTGAACGAGTTAGAGATAGCGCTCTCTGACTCAGCTCTGATCACCTCGATAACCTGCTCGTCAGTCGACTCTGGGCTGATCTTGTCTCTCATCTCGTAAGTTCCGAAGATCTGAGCGAGAGGCATTCCGTTTGAAGTCTCCTTCCAAGCCTCAGCGAAGAGAGTGATGAAGTCGTTTCTTGAATCAACGCTGCGCTCCTTAGCGAGTGAGAGTGCGTTTGTGAACTCAGGTGTAGTGTTGCCGCTTGCGAGAGCTCTTACGAGGTCCTCGAGCTGAACCTGAAGCATAACGTTCATACCACCCTTAAGGTCAAGACCGAGGTTGATTGACTTTGACTGAACGTCCTTGAATGTGTATCCGAGGTAGATCTTCTCGGAAGAGATTGAATCGATGTACCTTCTGCTCTCAACCTTCTTGATTGAGTCGAGATAGAAAGCCTTGTCAGCCTCGGCGATCTTGCCGAATGCTGCAGAATTCATTGCAGCCTCTGCCTTAGCCTCTGCGTACTTCTGAGCCTTGTTCTCCTGACGGTTAGTCACGAGAGTGAATGAAAGCTGCCAAAGTGACGCAAGGAGAAGGAGAATCGCTACAAATCTGATAGCACCTTTACTTTGCATAATTTTATTGTTTTAATGATATTTGTATGCATTATTTGAGGATAGTATGGAAGTTGCATTCCACACCATCCGCAAAATAGGGCACAAATTTACGATTTTTTTCGAATAAATGAACTTTCTATAAATATTTCTTATTTTTGTAGGCTGAAAATAGGGTAAATATGACTATGAAGAGGGTGTTTTTTACCATATATATATTATTGACAGGTCTTTTTGCGTTTCCTGCAGTTCTTCAGGCACGTGCTGATCTTCCTGACAGTCTGATATTCCAGGCAGAGATGTTCCATGCCGGATATGACTTTGACAAGGCTCTTGATGCCTATGAAGAAGCATTGGAAATTCTTGAAGCTCAGGAGGATTCATTGAGGATTCTTCTTCTGAAGGACAAGATGCTTCTTTCCGAGAACGGGCGAAGCATGAGCGGATTTGCATACAGCCCGTATGTCGTGGCGAAGCATAAGTTCAGTCTGGATGATTTCTTCCTTTATTATCCTCTTCAGGACAGAAGCTGGAGAGAGGTGCCTAACCAGCTGGACAGTTCTGTCACCGGATTCTCAAAGGCTGTCTTTGCAAATGATGACGCCCGAAAGATTTATTTTTCATCAGAAGACGAGGATGGAATCCGCAATATATATGTGACTGAATATCAGGATACGATATGGACTTGTCCTGCATTGCTCAATGAACATCTGATTTCTCCTGCTGAAGAGATCTATCCTATGGTTTCTCCTGATGGACGTACTTTGTATTTTGCATCTTCGGGATTGTACGGAGTCGGAGGCTTTGATATCTATATGTCGGAATGGTCTGACGAAGATAATGACTGGTCGGTGCCTGTGAATATGGGTTTCCCTTACTCTTCTCCTGCTGATGATTTCCTTCTGGTAAATACTGATGACAACAGATACACCATCTTTGCATCAAACAGAGAATGCAGTGCAGACAGCGTGTGGGTGTATGTTCTGGAATTTGACAATATGCCTGTAAGGAAGGCTGTCGATGATCCTGTCCAGCTTCTTGAATTGTCCGCTCTGAACCCTTCTTATGATTCTTCAATACCTGAAGAAAAGGAGGTTTCTGCTGATATTCCTGAGAGTGTCGATACAAGGCGGTATATGGATAAGATGGTGGAAGTGAGAGCTTTAAGGGACTCTTTGTCAAATTATAGTACACTGCTTGAAAATGAGAGGAATGCTTTCGCTCTCAGTAATGACGTAGCCGAGAGAACGAAGCTCACGGACATAATCCTGCGTCGTGAAGCCAGGATTCCGCAGCTGCAGGATTCATTGGACAGGGCAGTTTCCCAGCTGCAGAAAATCGAGATGGAATTCCTTTTCAGCGGTGTGGTGATAGATCCGGACAAGATGATGGCAGAGGCTGACCGTGAGGTGGTGGGTGATGCCACTTCATATACATTTACCAAGATGAACCTTGGCGAACCGCTTCATCTGAATATGATGGAGCCGGAAAAGAAATTCGATTATTCTTTCAAGGTCATGGAGGAAGGACAGTTTGCCGAGGATAACACCATTCCTGACGGAATCGTCTATCAGATCCAGATATTCAGTGCCATCAACAAGGCTCCTGTAAAGAGCCTCAAGGGACTCAGTCCTGTATTCGAGCGTAGGAATGCCGGAGGAAGATACCTCTATCGTGTGGGTCTTTTCAACACATATAATGATGTGCTTTCGAAACTGAATACGGTGAAGAAAGTGGGTTTCAGAAGTGCTTTCATTGTGGCTTACATCGATGGAAAGGAGGTCTCTGTGTCTAAGGCAAGGTCTTCAGAATCAAAGGCTAAGGAAGTGCAGAAATTCTATCAGGTGACTGTTGTCCCTTCCGGAGAGCTTGATGCTGAACTATCTGAGGGAATACGACAGCAGGCAGAGGGAAAGGATATTGCCCGTTCTGAGACCGAAGATGGTAAGGCGGCATATATCGTAGGTCCTTTCGGTGATAAGGAAAAGGCAGATTCATTGGCTTCTTTCGTAAAGGCGATGGGAGTGGACAATGTGACAGTCAGTGAAATTTTAAATAAATAATGATATGGGATTCATCATTACATTGATATTGGTAGGTCTGGTTCTCATGTTCGCGGAGATATTGCTCATTCCCGGAGTAGGGGTAGCTGGTATTCTCGGACTCATTTCCATGGGAGGTTCATGCTTCTGCGCCTTTCACCAATACGGCAATACAGTAGGAGCGATCGTTACGGCGGTGAATGTGGTTCTGCTTGTTGCATTGATGATATGGGTGCTTCGTGCCAAGACCTGGAAAAGGATGACTCTTGAGACCAATATCGATTCGAAGGCTGTGGCTTCCGATTCCGCTGTCCTTGCTGTAGGGGACAGAGGCAAGACGCTCACAAGGCTTGCACCGATGGGTTCTGCACGCTTCGGAAATTATGTGGTGGAAGTGAAGGCTGTCGAGGGCATGCTTGACCCGAATGTAGAAGTGACAGTAGTCCTCATCGAGGATAATAAGATATATGTAAAACCTTATTAATTAAATAATTATGGATGCAATGATCGTTGTATGGATTGCGGTCGGTATTGTCGGCCTTGTGATCTTCCTCTGGTTCTTCCCTGTGACCCTTTGGTTTCAGGCCTTGATTTCCGGAGTCCGCATTTCCCTCATCCAGCTCGTTCTTATGCGTTGGAGAGGTGTTTCACCTAACACTATCGTTATGGCGATGGTTACCGGAACAAAGGCCGGCCTGACTCTTTATGCCAATGAGCTCGAGGCTCACTATCTCGCAAAGGGAAATGTTCCAAAGGTGGTAAATGCTTTGATATCGGCAGATAAGGCCAATATCTCTCTCGACTTCAAGATGGCGGCTGCCATTGATCTTGCAGGTCGTGATGTGTTCGAGGCTGTGCAGATGTCCGTTAATCCTAAGGTGATCAATACACCTCCTGTGACAGCAGTGGCAAAGGATGGTATTCAGCTCATTGCAAAGGCTCGCGTGACTGTCCGTGCAAATATCAAGCAGCTGGTCGGTGGAGCCGGTGAGGAGACTGTCCTCGCACGAGTAGGCGAGGGTATCGTGTCATCCATTGGTTCGGCAGAGAGCCACAAGCTTGTCCTCGAGAATCCTGATTCCATTTCCAAGGTGGTTCTGAATAAGGGTCTTGATGCAGGAACAGCATTCGAAATCCTTTCAATCGACATTGCTGACATCGACATAGGAAAGAATATCGGTGCAGTCCTTCAGATGGACCAGGCAGAGGCTGACAAGAACATCGCCCAGGCTCGTGCAGAGGAGCGCCGTGCTATGGCTGTCGCTCTCGAGCAGGAAATGAAGGCCAAGGCTCAGGAAGCCCGTGCCCGTGTGATCGAAGCTGAAGCTGAAGTCCCTCTCGCAATGGCAGAAGCATTCCGTAGCGGAAATCTCGGCATCATGGATTATTACAAGATGAAAAATATCCAGGCCGATACTGAGATGAGGGAAAATATTGCAAAGCAGTAAGATGTCGTTCGCATAAAGCGTATGTTCTAATACTTTGATTTATAATACGTTATATGTTTAAGGGCCGGTAAATAAACCGACCCTTATTAGTTTAAGTTACTGATAATTAATATGTTATATTATACGCTTTGTATCCTGTTCATATTTAATAGCATATTCCATATGCAAGAATTTACGAATCTGCCGATGAGTTGCCGATGTCCTGGATTTAAGCAGCGATGCTATACGTTTTTTATCCTCTTCTCTCCACATGATTACAGATCTGATGTCTGTTATTCCTTCCCTTTTCAGGATGACCATCATTTCGCGATATGGAACATCGGTCTTGCTGTAACTATGTTCCATTATATCGTGTTCGCTTCCAGTATTTGAATTGATTGCTGTCAGCATATCTGCATATGACTTATAATAGCCGGTAACCTTCTTTACATCAAACGGAAAATACAGTTTTATTATCCGTGCAGTAAGATCTTCCGTCTCTATTTTATCCAATCCCTTGAATATCATTTCTATCAGATTGTATTTCAAGTATTGACCACTACTGAATCTTTCCTGTATTATCTTGATGGATTTCTGGAGTTTCCAACTGCATTGTCTGAATGGCTTAAGACTGACTTCTCCATAATATTCAAGATAGTTCCACCGGTATTCTTCTGCTCTTGCACATAACATTTTCTCTACAGGATTGTTGAAAAGATATGCAATGGCGGATCGTACCTTCTTTGTCTCTCTCTTTATTGCACTACCATATTCCTTTTTAAAAAGATGTCCGGTTCTTCCTGTCCTCCTGTTGAATTCCTTGACAAATCGTGATGTATAGGCAGATATGAACTTGCTCATGGATTCCAGATTCCGGGATGATCCCAGCAAATGTATGTGATCGATCATCTGACACAATCCCAGAAGGACTATGTCATATCTACGCGCATATACGGAAACGATGGTATAGAAAATCAGAAAATCTTCCGCAGAATAGAAAATGTTGAATCCCGAAACGGTCCTTTGATAAATGTGCATTATTTCGCCTGGATAAAACTTCCTCTTCATGTTTTTTTCAACGAAGCTAGTTATCCAGCTCTAAATCATATTTAAGAAAAAGAAAATAGTGATGAATATCCGTTATTTAGGGATGAATGCAGGTACTTAAAATAAATTTTATTAATCGTTTGATGACATTTTTCTTTTTTATGTTGAATCATGAGTCAGGAATATCTATTTCTTTCGGCGAGAGAATATATTTTGCGTTTTCTATAATGTGTTGATACTTAATGTATTAGATAGTTTAAGGTCGGTTGATTTTCCGACCTTGAATATCTTAATGAACTGTGGGATAAGGACTTATGTTATACGCTTTTTACTATTTCAAGAGTTTAAATGATTTTTTAAGTTTTATTTGGTGAATCATGAAAATTATTCTATATTTGCAGTCCTGTCAAGTGAGGCAGGCAGTTTTGGTGAGATGGGTGAGTGGCTGAAACCACCAGTTTGCTAAACTGACGTACGGGTAACTGTACCGGGGGTTCGAATCCCCCTCTCACCGCAGAAAGAAAGCCGCAAGTCGTTGAAAAACAAACGCTTGCGGCTCTTTTTGTGTCCTGAAAATTGCACCGGTTTTTTTACCGACCTCCAAAAAATCCCCATTTGAGGGGGTTCCAATAGGTTTTTACCCCATTTTTACAGGTGCTGAATGAGTGGATTTTCACCGCTTTTCACCGCAGTTAGTTCGGGCTGATGTATCCCATTTTTCTGACCCCGTGCAATTCTGATAGATAGAAAATGCACGGATCTGCACTCTGATATTCGTGGAAAAGTAAATTTTGGATCACTCCGAAAGACTTATTAAAGAATTCCTTCAACTTCTCCATCACAGTAATTAGCGAGAGTTTATTCAGGATGTTATTTCGTTGGTGGAAATGTTCCGTATGCAGGTTCCATTTTAATGTCCTTCATACCTTCGTGTGGTGGGAATGATAATCTTTTATATGTCTTTCCATCGTCTTCTAATACATCATCCTTCGTGAGCCAATACTTCTGAATTACATAGTCTGACATCTTGCCAACCCCCCAATGACTATCCATTTCTTCTGCATCAAAAATAGCGACCATCAGTGTATCAGACGCTCTTTCAAACACCTCATCAACGAACTCTTCCGCAGTCATCTTACCACCCAATAGGAATGCGAAGGAACACATTTGTCCTGCATCGGCATACTCTAAATACCATTTGTCGTTTAACTCATCTAATGTTGCTGGGTCATTTCCCGTTTTTAATCCTGTTGCGGAAGACCATATGTAAATACCCTTATCAAAGTTGTTTTCTAATTCCATTGAATAGAAGTAGTCGCACGACACGGCAAGGAGCATCACAGGCAATACAAGTATTGCATTGATAATTCGTTTCATATCTTTATGTTTTAATGTATGTATATAAGATGCTTTTTTCCTCATTTCGTGACACGCAACCTTTGCAAATATGCATTATTTAATCCACTCTATTACCGATGTGGAGAAAACCCTTCCATATTGTATTTTAGATGGGCTATCGGATAGTAGAATTAGTAACCAGCAAAAGAAATTCATAACAACTGGGGTTGTATTAGATTTTTTATCTAAATTTGTGACGCTGAGAAATCAGTAACATATTTGCGAAAGTGTTTTCGTAATCCTTGACAGGAAATTAGCAGTTTCAAGAGGTAAGGGATAGCGAGACACTTCGCACTCGTGCATAGACTATGTGGTAAGTCACCTTCATCGTGACGGATGCTTCATATCTATACGGGTGTGGAGTATCTTCATTGGTCTTACCTAAGGTTCTGCTAAACCTCCTGTCAGATGAATGAATGTCCTCCACACTTTCTTAGTTTATAATGTCTTACAGGAGGATGAGGCACAATTCTAAACTTATGAAAATTTTAAGACTTGTAGCACTTTGTGCATTGATGGCTTCGCTTACCTCTTGTGCAACGATCTTCACAGCGACAAAGTATCCAGTAGCATTTAACACTACTCCCGAAGGAGCAGGTATTACTATTGAAAACCGAGAGGGAAAGGTAATTTTTGAAGGCGTAACACCAACCACCGTAAAATTAAAATCTTCTGCTGGTTATATGAAGAAAGAAGAGTATAAAATCACATTCACGAAAGATGGCTACACCCAGAAGGTGGTCAATATTTCTGCCGAACTTGACGGATGGTATATTGGAAACATTATGTTAGGTGGCGTAATTGGAATGCTCATCGTTGATCCAGCATCTGGTGCTATGTATAAAATTGCCAAGGAGGACAGAGTTATCAACGAAACATTACAACCTACAAATGAACAGGCATTGCAGGTATATGATATAAACAACTTACCTGACAACATCAACAAGAAAGACCTTGTTCGCATTAGTTAAGGTCTAACTTAATACAACCGTGATCAGGTGGCACAGAATTCTGCTCTGTGTCACTTTTTTCGTGGGGGACAGTTATCTTGTTTTTTTTAGTTGGTTTGCATAACTTTATGCCTATGAATCAGGAGGAATGACATAGGTCACATATTCAACTAAATATATTATCCATTTATACGATTATCTTCTAAAATTGAATACATATGAAACGATTGCTTTTAATCCCATTTATGGTTCTCTTCGCTTGTTCTGTTCTGGCTCAGTCCCGAGAAGAACTATATAATAACTTCAAGGTTGCGATGTCTGAACGAGACTCTTCCGCCATCATCTCTCTGATTTCTGATTGGGGGAGGCGGTTCCCGTATGATGCAGAAATCTATTCTCTAAAAGCGAACTATTATTTTCAGAATGCAGTTGATGATGTGATTGTAATGTCTGATACAGAACCTACTGATGGAAGAGAGTGTTATGTAGTAGAAGATTCATTAGGAGTCAAGTCGTATATGTTCTCCGAACTTCAAATAGACTCTGTAAAATTAGATTCTGCAAAAGGGACACTTGCAGAAGGAATCAGCAAGAATCCAGATAGAATTGATTTGAGATTAGGAAAGGTAACCATACATCTTTATGTGCACGAATATTCTCTGGCAGTACAAGAAATACAATCAGCGTTAGAACATTCCATCAAGAATAATAATAAGTGGATAGGAACATTAGATATTCCTATTGAGACCGATGGTATATCATATCTTAGAGACTGCATTCAAGACTATCTTTCGCAGTTACTCAATTCAAATGACATCATTTCCGCAGAAAAGATGATTGATACTTGTATTCAGTTATATCCTGATGAGGCAATATTCCTGTCTGACAAAGGAACTTTAAGGTTCTATGCTGATGACCCAAAGAATGCTCTTGAATGGTTCCTTAAAGCAAGAGAACTTAATCCTGAGGATATGTTGATTACAAATAACATTGCAAATCTTTATGAGAAACAAGGAGACAAGGAAAATGCCCTTAAATATTACCATATCGTAGCAGATGGTAACGATGAGTATTTTGCTGAAATTGCTCGAACTGCAATACAAGAGTTAAATGCAGAATAATCTCAGAAGTATTACTACCAAATTTAGATACCCTGCATAGTCAATGCAGTCTCTATAATAAATATAGTCTAACTGAGAAAAAGTCAAGGTAATTGTCTTTAACTTTGCGAATAACGGCGATGTCACTTCCCGCTATCCGACTGTGGATTAAATCCACATTTTTCTGTTTTCGTGATGTGCATGTATTACATAGCAAATTTATGAAAAGAATTCACCATATTGCCAAGGTGGAGAAAATAAGTGTTCTTGGTGATTCGAAAATTTATGCATACTTTTACTGCAATACTTCGTTAAAAATTTAACAATTATATAGTTTTCAATTACTTACGTATACAATAGCCCGTTTTCGGGTAGCTTTACAGCACCTCGCAGACGGCATAGAACAAAGCCAAAAAAAGTGTTAAAAAAGATGAAAATAACG
>JBGVCR010000068.1:0-2623 GCA_045118995.1 Candidatus Cryptobacteroides sp. | reverse complement strand
GTGCCAGGTCGTTGTTTATGATATTCAGGTAAGACGTGACAGGCTCAGCGTTGATTTCAGACCTTGTGCTTCAGGCGGTCATGTTGCAGAAGATGTATACCTGACAGGTCCTGCGGCTTATATTGCCGAAATCACTTTTTGATGTATATTTGCATCCTCATCCTTTCAAGTTGAGGATGTATTAATTTAATGTTATATATATGAAGAAGTTATTAGTAGTGTTTTTTGCGGCCATGATGGTCGCGTCATGTCTCGGCGACGGCCCGACTAACAGCCGTCAGTATAATCTGGTTGCCAGTTTCGAGTATGTGAACGATTATGATATTCCTAGTCAGTTCGGTGAGGACAGTCTTTATCTTGATGAGACGAACGGTCTTGGGCTGCTTTGGAATGATATGGCTTTCATGCATAAGCTCAGTGAGGACAAGAAGGATGTCAAAGGAGGTTTCGTTCTTTCATGTCTCAAAGGAAGAGTGTATAAGGACGGATATGAGTCAGACAAATCTTCCGATCTTTACAGAGTGAATGCACCTGCTGACAGTTCGAGAATGTATATGGTGTTTGTTGATGCAGGCGTGAATGAAATGATGCCGGCTCACGATATGGAATTCATTGCAGACCAGTATGGTTCATGTACTGTTCTCGGATGTTTTGTGAATGTTCCTGTTTATGTCGCTGCTGCTGCATCAAAGGAATTCAAGGATGGTGATGCATTGACGCTCAAGGCTACCGGCTATCTCGGAGGAAAGGTGACTGCAGAGAAGTCTATCGATCTGATCACTTGTGCTGATGGAAAAGTTACCTTGCCTGAGAAATGGACTCCGTTTGATCTTGCTGCACTTGGCGATATACAGTATATCGATATGGATGTGGAGTCTTCGAATGAAAATGTGCCGGAAGTGTTCTGCATGGACAATTTTGTTGCGAAAGTCGATATAGAATATTAAGTCTCAACTGCAACACCAAAGCAGTTTATATGTAAGAGCCGGGATTTCCTGGCTCTTTTCGGTTAAAAAATGCAAAACAACCGGGATTTTGGCTCACCTGCAAAACCCTGTGTTTGCGATTAAATAATCAAGAGGTATCTTTGTAATCTAAATCAGAGACACCTTAATTTATGAAACAGGAAGAGTTGATGCTTTCATTGGCAAAGTTGATGTTCCCATCGGAACTGTTAGACCATTTCTCACTAGTACATATAACCGAGACTCCGACGGATGTCGTGTTCCATCTAGAGGAGCGTGATGTTCTTCAGAGCCCTCTTCCAGGTCATGAGTATGAGAAGAACGGCTTCTATGAAGCCGCCCGCATCAACGACTTTCCTCTTCGAGATCGTCGTGTGACCCTGAATGTGAAACGTCGCAGGTGGATAGACCGCACAACCGGCAAGAGTGTCGGCAACACATATGAACTCACCGCAAAAGGTACACGGCACTCTAAAGAGTTTGCCGCTTTTTTAAAAGAGGTATTTGGATCAATACCCGATCAGTGCCAGGAGTCTTGAGAAGCACTATCACATCAATGGCGACCAGCTTGAACGTCAGTACAAGGACCACCTGAGCGGTTATCGCGACTGGGTTACAAAAGAGGGCGCTCATGCTGAACGATATCTGATATTCCCCGAGAATATAGGCCCTCGGTTAAGTATCGACGAAACCAGTCTCAGCGACGGCGAGCTTTACACAATAGTAACCAACAAGGATGCTCACGGAGGGAAGGGAGCCATAGTTGCAATCATCGCAGGCACAAAGGCTTGGGACATTGCAGAGATACTATGGCTCATACCTCAGGATCTGCGTGATCAGGTGGAAGAAATAACGATGGACTTGTCTCCGACCATGCGCAAGGCTGCACGGTTCTCCTTCCCCAAAGCAGTACTCGTTGCAGATCGCTTCCATGTACAGAAACTGGCTCTTGACGCACTGCAGGAACTCCGCATTCGTTTCCGCTGGGATGCTCTTGATGAGGAGAACAGAAAGAAGGCCGAAGCTAAAGCAACCGGTAAAGAGTATGAGCCGGAAATCTTTGAGAATGGAGATACGCGCAAGCAGTTGCTGGCCAGAAGCAGATATCTTCTTTTTAAATCCGCTGAAAAATGGACGAAGTCGCAGAAGACTAGAGCCAAAATACTGTTTGACCGTTATCCTGATATAGAAACTGCATATAATCTGACTCATCGGCTCAGGATGATATACTCTCATTCCAAGACCAAGGGAAATGCTTTGCCTAAACTGGCACTTTGGTATAACGATGTCGAAAAGGCTGGCTATGAATCATTCAAGACGATTGCAGAAACCATACAAGCAAACTACGACCAGGTACTGAACTTCTTTAACAACAGATCTACTAACGCTTCAGCTGAATCTTTCAATGCCAAGATAAAGTCATTCAGAGCACAACTCAGAGGAGTGACTGATGTCAAATACTTCCTGTTCAGACTTACTAACATCTATGCCTAGACACATACTTTTCCCGGTGATCCTAAAAAACAGAACAAACGAAAAAAACAACCAATTCATTTTCCGTAAGATTTCGTATCTTTGCAGTAAATAATAAATCAGGGTCTGTCATGATAATATATAATGTTTAAAAATCGTAGTATGAAAAAAAGTAGAAGAAAACG
>JBGVCR010000067.1:0-3945 GCA_045118995.1 Candidatus Cryptobacteroides sp. | reverse complement strand
ATATGGTGAAGAGGCTCTTGAGGTGGCCACCACTATCAAACTGACGCGAGCCCTGTGGATCATTCCTCTCGCACTTGTAACCGCACTGATATTCAAGAGTGATGCAAAGAAGATATCCATCCCTTGGTTTATTCTTTGGTTTATCGTGGCGATACTGCTTAATACCTATGTCTTGAAGGCTTGTCCTGAGGTAGGCAGATTCATATCGGGTGTGGCCCGTAAACTGCTTATAGTTACGATGTTCTTCATAGGAGCCTCACTCTCCAAATCAACATTAAAAGCAGTCGGCTTGAAACCGTTGCTTCAGGGTGTGATACTGTGGCTGGTAATCAGCATAGCTTCGCTATCATACATATTAATGACCGCATAGAAAACAGATATTAGGATATGAAGAGTTTTGGAGTAAAGCCATGGATGATACAGTTGAAAAATTCTTCTGTACTTGTATAGTACGTTAAGAATATTTCATATATTTACAGTGCGGGGTAGACCAGAAATGGAGCCTCCATTCCTTTTAAAAGCTTCGGAAAGTATGCGGGACTGTAGTTCCCGCCCCTGACTTCTGAGGCTTTTTTATTTTGTTTCTATAGTCTTTGTGGTACTATCGTTTGGTTACCAAGATCATAAAGGTTACCGCAACAATAGAAATCAGGATACCTGTGATGATGTTCGAGGTGAGAGCTTCTCCGAATACCAAAGTGCCGACAAGAATCGCAGTAATCGGTTCGAATACTCCCAATACTGAGGCTTTTGTGGCTCCAATATTTCTTGTAGCGATTGCTAAGGTTGCTGTAGAGACGATAGTAGGCAGAATTGCAAGTCCTACGAGATTGATCCACGCCATCCCTGAGTCAAGTCCTGTCATGAGTTCTGCTCCCGATATTGAGCATCTAGTAAAGAAGACGATAGTTCCTACCAGCAGTGCATAGAATGTCAGCAGAGAATTCGAGATCGAGGATATGGCCTTGCTTCTGTTGATAATGACAATAAAGAGGGCATAGACAAAGGCAGATGCTATCGAGAACCATATGCCAGTCGGATCGATCGCATCCGAACCTGTGCCTCCTGTCATTATCATCACTCCTGCGAATGTAGCTCCAATCGACAGCCATACCGGCCATGAAGGAACGACCTTCAGGAAGACCATGATGATTGCTACCATTACCGGAAAGAGGAATACTAGTGTAGTTGCCAGCCCTGAGGCGATGTATTTGTACGCTTCGAAGAGGAAGGTACTGCTTGCGGTGTAGAGCAATCCTAACGCAAGAAGGATTCCTGCCTGCTTGAGAGTAATCTTGAAGTTCTCTTTCTTCAGCAGTAGGAATATACCAAGAAGAGTCACCGCAATGCCATACCTGAAGAAGAGGATGGCTTCAGTGGAAGCCCCGCTGTTCATCAGGGGTTTCGCAAAGAGGGGATTCAGTCCATATGTGATGCCGGTGATGATGCCGGCCGGGTAGCCTATGATGGCATTCCTACTTAGTTTTGCCATATACGTGTCATTAAAAGAAAAAGCCTCAGAGTCTCAATCTCCGAGGCTTCATGATGGGAGCGGAAGACGAGGTTCGAACCCGCGACCCTCAGCTTGGAAGGCTGATGCTCTACCGACTGAGCTACTTCCGCAGTTTGGTCCCCTTTTTTCAAAGGGGCTGCAAAGATATAACTTTTTGCTATATGTCCTACAGGTTGTTGATGATTTTCTCGGCTTCCTTGACAGAAATCGGTGAGAATCGCCTGAAGGTCTTTCCGTCCCTCTCGACCACTTCTTCGAACATGGTTTTGGGTCTTACCCATACGCCGCGTTCTCCGTACATAGCCTGATATACGACCATCTCCTCGAGGGTTTCCGAATGCTTTGCTATGTGAAGGACACGATAGACGTTGCCCTTGAAGTGTCTGTAATAGTTGCCTGTCATATCCAGCTGTCTTACCATGTGTTTCATTGTATGTCCGAAGAAATCCTTGTCATCCAGATACGTAAATCCTAGTCTAGAGTACAACGCTTCAACTTGAGGCTTATCTATATCGACGATGAGTCCTGCCACTTTGTGGCCAAGTGATGCTGCACGTTCGCATTGTGCCTCTATGATCCTTGAGGCGATACCTCTTCCCCTGTATTCAGGGAGTACTCCTACTGAATCCAGATAGAACTCTCCAGCTTCGGTCTCTTTCATCTTCGCAAACCCATTGTCCGGTCCGAGAGCGTCAACGATAGGCTGCTTCAGTCTCTGATAATCAGCTCCGTCATAGGCGCACATCGCTCCTGCAACCTTGCCGTCAATCTCGGCTACAAGGGTGTTCTCATAACTGTAGATAGTCTCCTCGTTTGCTGCTATCAAAGTAATGGATTCATGCAATTGCTCACATGTAAGACCATTTGATTCCAGAATATCATCCACTGGCCATGCCAGCATGAAAAGCTTCGCAATCTGCGACGCTTCTTCCTTGCGGGCCTGTCTTATTATAACGTCCATAAGCACTTGCAGATTAAAGAAATAGGTGGTTGTCCTTTCTTCCGCCAAGATGAGGAGATATCCTCTCGGCTATTGTAGCCAACGATGCAGGATCCACTCCTCTTGCACTCTTAGGGCAGATGCTGACGCATCTCATGCAGCTGATGCACTTTTCCGGATCCGTTGCCTTTGGATTCTGGGCATCAATGGCCGCAACCGGACACTTTCTGGCGCATAGTCCGCATCCGGAGCATGACTCGTTGCCGAAGGGTTTCAACGGCGAACCACCGAACTCCTTATAGGTTCCGTGGCTTCCTTCCAGTACCAATGGACCGGTGAAGTCTTCATTAAGTCTTTTCTGGATCTTTCCTGCCATTTCGATGAGTTCGGCATTGTCATTCTCATCCGGACGACCGGTGGCAAACTGACGGAAGATGGAATGCTCCGCTACGGTTGCAAGAGCCGCTACGCAGCGGAATCCCTGCTCTTCGAGAGTGTCCTGAAGCTCAGTCAGTGTGTCTTCCCAGGCACGGTTACCATATACGCAGTTAAGTACTGCCTTTGCCCCGTTACCCGAAATCTTCTTCAGCCTTTCAATTGCGGTTACCGGTACTCTGCCACCATAAGATGGGACGGATACAAGACATATGTCATCTTCTCCAAGTGATGTCTGCTCAATATTGCTGCAAAGGTCGATCTCATTGAACTCTCCGTCCAATGCACAGCATATGATGTCGGAAACCTTCCTGGTTCCGCCTGTCGGACTGAAATGTATGTTGTAATGTTCCATGATCAGAATGTCTCAACATACAAATATAAACAAAAAGTCCGGCTCTCGATTCTCATCGAAGCAGGACCACTACACAAAAACTAACTATGAAATATGATTGAATCAGCATCCTGTTCCGTCAAGGTTGCATGCGGCACCTGCAGTATACTCCTGTGTTGTCACGGCAGCCATTGATTCATCATAGTGCTTAAGGCTGATGAATACGGAACCATCCTCCTTCACAAAGCATGGAATGCCGATGTTACCTCGTTCTCGAACCTTTGCAAAAGCGGGATGACTATCGCGAAGGATAATGAATTCCTTCAGACTTCTCGCCTGCTGACCGATGTCAATGAGTTCATATTCAGGATTATTCCTATACAGCTGCTTGACTTGTGTGCAGTCCGGGCAGCTTTCCATTACGTATACCTTTGTCATAATTATATTGCTTTATGTGTTTTTAATTCCTTTCTGATTCTTGCATATACTCTCTTTATCCTATACAACACCTTCTCCCTGATCCGTCTTGGAAACAGATGCAGTGCAATCACTAGGAGAATGGTAAGTATGCTGATTATCATAAAGCACGAATCGTTTTAATGTTAATATGAAAATCTCTGATGCTCCGGTAAACCGGAAGTCATAGTTATCGCATCAGATATGCTGTCTGGACCTGGTCTGATGAGACCTTCACCTCAGGCTTTCTTCCTATGGATGAGAAGA
>JBGVCR010000066.1:0-12415 GCA_045118995.1 Candidatus Cryptobacteroides sp. | reverse complement strand
GTAGATGCATTGAATCTTGTATATCTTATGGGAGAGGATCCATCAGGTGAAACTACATACGGGCCGATGAAGACAGCTGGAATCTTTTCAGCTGATTTTGACTACAAGGTGAAGAAATGGCTTACAGTTGGTGCAAAACTGAATTATAGAAATTCATGGCGTGATATGAAAACCATCAGCGATGGGCTTGAGGTTTATAGTATCGACAGATTGCAAGCAGTGTCAGTAATGCCTACTGTAAAGTTTACTACTGGCCATGATTCAGTGTTCCGCTATTATGCCACCTTGGGAGTCGGAGCTGGAATGGATCTGTCCTCAGGAGTAAATGATGCATTTGTGGCATTACAGTTTACTCCCGTAGGCATATCTGTAGGAAAGAAAATATCCTGGTACTTTGAACTGGGAATCGGACACGCCTTTATGGGATTTATGACCGGTATAAGTTGGCGATTTTAGATTTCGATTTGGAGACACTAACAGATAAATTCAAATCTTTATCAGCCATCAATAATCTTTAAAACTATAAATCAATGAAACACTTATACATCATTCTTCTTTGTATGCTCGGCATCACTTCATGCCTTGGAACACATTATTTTGAGCCTGAGATTGGAGAGACGTCAAAGACTGAAGATAAGATTTCTTATCTTGGAGATACATGTTGGTTTGAGATAGAATATCAGCAGGTTCTGACCAAATTTCAACCTGGTGAGGCATTCAAGGCTTTCAAATATGTTGTAGAAATTGAAGGTGTAGAGTCTGCGGAGCCGACAATTGTAACCAAAGGTGAAGAACTTGCCGAATTGACTGGTAAACTCAAACTAGAGTTTCCTGAGTTTTATGAAAAATGGTATGAAGAGCACGGAGGTTATCCCAATTATTCAAGAGCAATTATAGCCTTTGCTGTCCCAGCAAATATGACTGAAGCGGAGCGCAAGGTTGAAGTGAAGGTCTGCATAGCAAATGACTTCCGTGACACAGAGAACTGGGGTGAATGGGAAACAGCGTTCAGTGCAGTTCAGGAAGGATGCTAAAAATTCGAACTTTATGAAGAGATTTATTCATCTGATACTGCTGATGGCATTTACCGTTGGCTGCTCAAGCAAGAGGCTATCTGAACATGAGGCTATTTGCCATATAAGTGGTGATGGAATAGATGTAAAAAAAGTGAGAGTTTGCCTTGTCTGGGCTGATATGTGGAAGGGTGATGCATACCAGGAAATCAAGGTTAAGGATGGAAGTTTCGATGCTGAAGTGATCCTTGACACAAATCAGGTGTATGAGTTATGTGTACCTCACCCAGAATATGGCTTTGCGACATATAGGAGTTGTGAGTTCTTTTATACCCCAAATGGCATAAGGTTCGGGCAGAGGTCTGCAATAGACGGAGAGCGAATTATGCTCCTGAATGCTACAGGGACAAACAAGACATATTATGATTATATCAATGAACGTGACAGCCTTTATATGGGCAGGTACGAAAAGTTGATGGAAGCACAGGATAGCCTTAATAACATCGGACAGATGTATGACCCACATTGGTTGGAGATGTGTGATCAGCAGAATGATGAGAGTTTGCCTCAATCATACCGTGACAGCATTACCATTGAGGTAAACAAGATGTCAATGAGCGGTGAGCATAGGACCCCAGAAGGCCAGATGTGGCAGGAGGAATGGCATAGCTACCGTTATTCAAAGCAGAAATACGACTTCGACTATTTATCAGAAACCGTCCCTGGTCCTATAGGTCTTTACATGATAATGGACAACATCCATATTTCACAGCAAAGGTCTGCAGACATTTCCGGTTGGCTCAATCTATACGATGAGAAATTCAAAGATGTGTCTCCGTCTGATCGAATGCATGATCTGATAACCACAGTCAGGGAGGCTGCCGCTATAGTAGAGGGTAGACGATTTATAGATTTCACTCTTCCTGATCAGTATGGTACAGAGCGTACTCTTTCTGATTCGATAGAAGGAAAGACCGCTGTTCTTGAGTTATGGGCATCATGGTGCAGATCGTGCAGAGTAAATGCCAGATCATTAAAGCCACTCTACGAAAAATACCATAATTCAGGATTCGAAGTCATCGGAATTGCCAGAGAATACCGTACTCAGGCGAAATGGCTAAAAGCTCTCGAAGAAGATGCATATCCATGGCCTAACATGGTGGCCTTGGAAGACAGTCATCATATCTGGACTCAGTACGGATGTCCAGACAAGGCTGGCAGAACTCTTCTGATTGATAGAAATGGAATAATCGTAAAGATAGATCCAAGTAAAGATGAAATCGAACAATATATAAAAGCGAACCTTTAACCTTATCATTTATGAGCAGCAATTTCGGCAAATGGAGATTTGAGAAGAAACCCCTTCTGATTTCTCTCCTGTTTGGAGCTATCAGTCTCTTTCTCCTTCTGATGATTTCAAACCTTGAATTCGTCAAGGAAAGCAGCAGGACTTTTGAAGGTACAGACGGTCTTTTCTGGACCTTAGTTATCGCAGCAGGCATGGGATTAGCCTGCTATGCGGTCATACTTTGCGTCGAAGATTACCTGTCGAATTGCAGCAACAAGACCGACAGAAAGGAGTTTATCCGAAAGATGCTTGTCAGGTACTTCCTACCGCTGATTCTTATCATCATTGTCGCTTTTTTTGTATGCGGCATGTATGGAGTCAATATCTTCGGAGAACTGGTCATCATAGGTATGATCTATTTTGTCATCACCTTCCCAAGGTTTGTGAACAGGCATTTGCCTAGGGAGTAATACTTTATGAATATGAAACGTATACTGACAACGCTTGCAGCCATAATCGTTGCGTCTGTAAGTGCATTTGCACAAGAAACAATGGCAGAAGATTTGTCCGGATGGGCAAATGAATGGAAACACGCATTCTCTAAAGAGGGTGTCAAAGAATGGAAACCTGAGTTTACATTGAGATATTATGCCGGTCTTTTTACCGTAGGCCCCATGCTGACTGGAGGCGTAAGAGTGGATGAGAAGCGCTCTTTCTCTCTCTTTGTCGGTCAGGGAGACACATATATCGATCATGCACCAGCTGATCTGTATTCTATCCGTACCGGTGTAAATTTCCGCAGATACTGGCATCTTGGCAAACGCAAGACATTCGCTTTCTATAGCGACCTATATGCTGGTGCCGCGTGGATATATAAGATTAATGGTAAATATCATGGAAACACAGAAACAGGAGAACAATGGGAAGTAATTGACGAGAATGTAGGAGATGTATTATTCGTCGGAGGTTGGCAGCCTGGAATCAGAGTCAGATGCTACAAAAATCTTCATCTGTTCCTCGGACCTACCATTGCAACAGATTGCCTCGGATTTCACTTAGGACTTGGATTCTAGTAAATGTCAAGTCATTATGAAACGACTTCTCATAATATTATCGACGATCCTGTTCGCTATTCCCTTGTGCGCACAGAAACCTCTCGAAAACGATGAAATCATAGCCACAATCGGAGTCAACACCCCTATGTACAAGAACATGGAAAGCGATGTGGTTGTAGGGATTCACTACGGTCATTATTACCCGAACGGTATAGGATTCAGGACAGGATTCCAATATATTCCTACTGTTGTCGAGATTGACAACAGTTTCAGCGCGCCATTGGCTATAACATACAGGACTGGCTCGCGCTCAAGAACCGCCAAACTCGCTTCTGCCGCATACGGCGCTGCCAGAACACAAGATTTCGACGGAGAAAGCGCATTCAAATATGGTCTCGCATCCTTTCTGATGAACCTATTCGACAGACTTGAGTTCCATGCCGGCCTGACTCCGGGATATGTTGCAGGAAAGAGCCGGGAGATATATCCGTCTTATCACTATAGCGGTCTGGGATATTGGGAGAAGACATGGACAGAAAAGCCGTCATCATTCTCATTATCAGCAGATGCAGGATTCGATATCAGTTTCCGCATATGGAGATTCGACCTCAAGCTGATGCCTGCGTTCCACTATAACATCACCAACAACTACAGATACCATATCCAGGAAGGCATAAGAGGCTCTGACGAAGTCATCCGCACTACAGTAAAGCCGATAAAGTGGTTCTTCACCTTCAACGGAGGATTGGCGTTCAGGTTTTAAATATTTTCATTTAGTCTTGCATTCCCCCCCCCACTATATTTGTAAAAACTTTTGATTATGAAAAGAATACTGACAACTATCACTACCCTATTGGCATCATTTGCCCTACTTCACGCTCAGGAAGTCTCAAAGGGATTCCAGCAGCATGTGGATTTCAGAAGCGAGGCCACAATCGAGACCTTTATCGTTGGCGCAGAATATACTGCCGGATACAGATTCAACAACTTCATATTTGCCGGCCTGGGAACCGGATATCACCATGACATATATTTCGGTGGATACAAGACCGCCCCTGAATCTGACTTCGATCCGATATTAGGCAAGAATTCAGGAAAACCTACAGGCAAATACAAACACACAGGAAAAGGAAGCGCAATGGTTTACAGACTTGACAGACCCAAAGCACATATACCTATATATGCCAACGTCAGGCTCTATATGATGAAGACAAGACTGGCGCCCTATATGGGAATTTCTCTGGGAGCCGATCTTTCGAAAGATAATATTCTGCCTTACGGTAACGTGACATTAGGTGGACGTCATATTACTAAACGCAACCGAGAATGGACTTTCGGTTTTTCATTCAGCTATCCTAAGTACCACGGACATGCCTTGCCTGGTCATTACTCGAGCGACGACAACTACGACGGAGTTTCTACGAGTAAGGTTGAATACAGTTTCTGGGAAAGCTATAATCTTTCCGGAGGAATTACCGTAGGATATTCATTCTAAAGAACAGATTGAGATTGGATAATAAATCAATTAACTCTCTCAGTCAATTATATCCGGACACTTATGACAGAATATTGGAGATTTTTTCTAACTTGCGGGGAGAAATCGTAATTTTGCCATGAAACAAATCTTTATCATTCTTGTGTCAACTGTCTGCTTGAGTTTAAGTAATGTAATAAATGCACAGAACAAGACTCAAGATTCTGTTTTCCTTGCTCCAAACCCTCTGACTGCCAGGTGGTCGTATATAGAAACGGATGGCAACGGAAAACAGATAGCTACTATTTACAATTCAGTAGAATCTATTGATGGAGATGCAGTGAATGGCAGCATAAAGGTGCGTGTTGAAGAAGTTTCTGTTACATCCCCGAAAGATACCATAAAGAGTTATATGTTCTACCGTTTCAAGGATGGAGAAATCATGGTGGATACGGGGGCGATGCTGTCAATGGAATTTTTCGGAGACTACATCAAGGAGGAATATCCGGATCTCACTGATGAAGTGATGAAGGAAGTTCTTGAAGAGGTTAAATCGCGGTTCGCCAAGATATCCGGTGAGATACGAGGCATACCACGTTATCCCCAAACAGGTAAACTGCCGGATTACCAATTCCAATTCAAGTTCACTATAATGAGCATGAAGGTGGTCGGCGAAGAACGAAGGATTGTCGGCACAGAGAAAATTCAAACCGAGGCCGGATTGTTTGATTGTTTCATAATGGAAGAGACCATAAATACAAAGGTTTTGATGGTGAAGGAAACAGAGAAAATCAAGTCATGGTATGCATATGGTATCGGCCTGGTGAAAGAGATTACTTACGATAAGCACGGGAAATTGATCTCTACAATGACTCTGAATGCAATCAATTGGTGAATGTACAAAAGCTGCTGCAGTATATTATGAAGCAGCACTTCATTCTTCATTTTACATAAAAAATGTGGCACCCGGCTTTAAACTGTGGTGCCACACTTTATATTATGTATAATACAGCTCTTAGTTATCAAATTCAATAACGGTAGCCTCTGCGCGGTATGTTACTTTACAAAAGACAACGGCCAATTTAGCAGAGCTCTTTACTGTTACATTAACCAATGCCTGTGAACCAGTAAGGTCAGCCTTCTTGGTCAGTTCTGCAACAGCGTTATTATACAGAGCCTTCTTGCTCATTCCACCGATTCCGAATACATATGTTGCAGAAGTCTCTGCCTCTACAGTTTTAACTACATGGAAATTCTTCTGCGACAGAACAACATTAGTCTGATTCAGATTCGCGTTGGAAGTAAGATTCTGGCTGACACCACAACTTGCAAGAAGGAGAACAGCTGCTGCAGCCATTGCAATCCTGGATAAAAGTTTCTTCATTACACTAAAATTTAGTTTATAAAAGTTGTTAAAGGTCTAAATCGACGAAAGCTATAAGCTCTCGAAATATGGGGACACCTTGAATTTCCTCTCACATTTTGTTACAAAAATAGATAGAATCAATACGAAGGCCAAAAACACATTGTCTACATTTGAATTTACAGTGACTGACATTTCGCTATTATACGACATTGTAAACACGATTATTGGATACCTGTTACGTCCTTTATAGAAGTTGTAAAATATGTTCTGGAGTTTAGTATCCGAAGATTTCTTCGAGGGAAATGGTCTTGACTGGGCCGAGTGTACTGAGATAATCAGTGTCAAGATCCTTGATGTCACCAAGAATTCCGTAATGATATGTGCGACCTTCTACCCACTTCTTCTGAGTCTCCTTCACATCCTCAAGGGTGAGGGTCTGGAGCACCTCATACATCTTCTTTGAACGATGCTCGGTAAGGCCGAGTTCGCGTGTATCAAGATAGCTGTAGAGGATATTGTGTCCTGTAATACGCTGAGTACGAAGCGTTGTGATGAGCGCCTCCTTTGCAATGTTGAACGCAGTCTCTGACTCTGGCATATCGTTTATGATCTCGTCAAAAGCCTGGATTGCAGTCTTCATCTTGTCATTCTGAGTGGCGATGAATGCGAAGTATTTGTAGCTGTCACCCTGGAACTCAGGCTCGAGAAGCCTTGCCAATGCAGAGTAAGCCAGAGCGCGTGCCTCGCGCATTTCCTGGAATACGATGCAATTCATACCGTTTCCGAAGTACTCGTTATAGAGACTCATGTAAGGATCGTTAGCTACGTCAAGTTTCTCTTCATTATTCGAGTACTGCATGTAGTAGATCTGCGGAGCATCGTACTGAACAAGATAAACCTCGCTTGCATGAGTATCAAGGAATTCAGGCATTACCTTTTCAAGAGGTTTGATGTCTTCTGGAATCCTGTGATTATCGCTAATGAGAGTTTCCACCTGGCTTTCAGAAGCAGGTCCGTAATAACTTACTTCATGAGCGCAGTCCATAATTCCACGTATCTTTAAGAGGAGATCCTCGGAAGTGAGTTCGCTGATCTGCTTGTCTGTAAGAGTTGTCTTCTTGATATAATCAGGTCCAAAGAACATGTATTGCTGAAGAGCACTGAAGCACATGTCCTGACTGAGCTTCGAATCTTCTCTTTCTTTGAGAAGATCTTCTTTGAGGCTTTCAAGAATCTCCTCATCAGGAACAGCATTGTAGATAAGGTCTTCTACAATTTCCATAGCAGCAGGGATGTTCTCAGAAAGACCTTCAATGTCGATGCTGGTGAAGACATTACGTACTGAAATGTTGAACGAGCATGCAAGCTGATACATTTCTTCTGCAATCTCTTCAGCACTTCGTGTAGGAGTTCCCAAATATTCAAGATATTCTACAGCAAAATCCAACGCAGGGTCATTCTGCTTACCGTAGTTGAACTGGTAGGTGAGATTTACAATGTCATTAAGATTGTTTTGAACATGGATTACATCAAGCCCATTTACATTGAACTTGCTGACCGACTTTTCATAATCTACGAACACAGGTTCGATAGGATCCACTTCTGTTCCTGTGATTTCTGCGAGGAATGTGCTCTGTATGTCTCTGTTTGACTTGATAGGGGTAATCTTAGGAGCTGTAACCTTGATCACATCCTTGTCCTCACCCTGTCTCTTGTAGACGATGGCATAGTTATTTTCTCTTAGATATTTTTCTGCCCATCCGATGATGTCTTCCTTGGTGACCTGACTCATGTTGTCAACACAGATAAGAAGGCTTCATTGGAAACACTTTTCGCTGAGGCATGGGATAAAGTTCTGAGTGAAAATTACCGCTACAACAATCTTTACCGCACTTTTTACATGAGTCGGGGAATCGACAATCCAGAAGGCGTGAAAAACTTTGAGCTTGTCTCTATTCCTGTATTCGAGAAACTGGGAATACAGCGTAATGTGGTAGAGTATCCCCTTGTAGATATGAATGCCCCTTCAAGACCAGAGAACCCTGACAAATACCTATGGTACGAATATATTCCAAAGCAGGCGCTGGATGCTGCTCCTGGTACACTTCCTTTGGTTGTGCTTTTCCATGGTCATGGCAATGACCCACGTACTCAGAGCGAGTCATCAGGATTTATCGAACTTGCTGCAGAAGAAGGATTTATGGTAGTTGAAATGGAATGGCAAGGAAGCAACGGCTACCAGCCTATGGGACTGGACGGAATCGAAGCAGTAATCAGCGTAATCCGTCAGAAATATCCTCAGATCGACGGTTCGAGAATCTATGCCGAGGGACTTTCTGCAGGTGCAATGACCAGTAACATGCTTGGAGTACGCAAATCTCATCTGTTTGCTGCGGTAGCAGGTCATTCGGGGGGAATATTCTCAGGAAACGGACTTGGTTATTATTCATATGGAAGCGAGCCATTGATGAATGAAGCCATTCAGAAAAGGGGCCATGTAGAGGTCGGTTTCTGTTCTGTAGTAGGTACTCATGATGATACTATCAGATACTTAAACAAAGACAACTGGGAAGGCAATCCTTACCTCAATGTGTGGCGTATCTATGAGACTATCAATGGAATGCCTGTGACCGGTGATCTCGATTTTAATGTTGATCCAACCTTCGGATTCGCGCTTCAGGACAGAACGACCATCCATACAGGCAAGAGCGAGGACATCACTATCGAGTTCGGACAGCTTTACAAGGATGAAAAACCGATGATACGTCTGATGGTAATAAACAATTACGGACACTGGAATTTCAAACCGGCTGCTCGTCTGATCTGGGATTTCTTCCGTCATTTTTCACGTGATACAGAAACAAAAGAACTGCGCTATCAATGAAAAGAATCCTGATATTCTTCCTGGTCGCGATTGTCTGCATTCCGTCATTTGCGCAGACGAGTACACCGATTATAATTCCTTTATGGCCTGACGGGGCTCCAAACGACAACGGTATTGTCACAGAGGAAGGCCATCCTACACCAAGGAGCGTTGACAATGTCTCTAAACCGGAATTATGGGTATTCCCTGCTTTCAGACCAAACGGTACGGTGATCATCGCATGTCCAGGTGGCGGATACTATTATCTTGAAATCGAAAAAGAAGGCACGGGACTCGCCCCATGGTTTAATTATATAGGCGTAACATTGGCTGTCTTGAAATACAGGATGCCGAACGGACATTTTGAGACTACATTGAGCGATGTTCAGGAGGCTGTAAAGATAATGCGCCAACATACCGAAGACTGGGGTGTCAATCCGGAGAGAGTTGGTGTGATGGGATGTTCGGCAGGTGGTAATCTCGCTATTCAGGCATCAGTTCAGTTCACTTCCAGGGAACATAGGCCTGATTTTCAGATTCTTCTCTATCCGTTCACAACGATGAATGATTTTGAGAACAATATCATGTTCGGTCCAAACCCATCAGAAGAATTGATCAGAAAGTATTCAGTTCTTGATCATGTCAAGCCTGATACGCCTCGTGCGTTCATCGCCTGCAGTGCGGACGATTCTATCGTACCTTTTGATGATAGCATAAAGTACTTCAAGGAACTTCAGGCCTATAGAATTCCTTCTGTACTTCATATCTATCCAACAGGTGGACACGGCTGGTGTGAAGGACCATGGTTCCATTACAGTCGTGAATGGAAAATGGAACTGGAACGATGGCTTTCAGAATGGTAAAAGTGAGGCTGGCCCATGAAGGTCAGCCTTTCTCATTTAAGCTAAATGATCTGAGGAATCTGCTTGAACTTGATTATATCAGAGTCCTTTCCTTTTCATTAAGTTTCTTTTGAAAGGTAATCATCGCTGCCAGCCGGTCCCTGCACTCAATCAGCAACTGCAGCTGTTCCTGGCATGTGCGGATCTTTTCTTCAAGCGTACGATATTCAAAGTCTTCTGCATCTGAACGACTGAATAATACCGATATCCCGTTATTTGTCTGCAAATATAAAACATGACCTAAGGTATGACTCAAGAGGAATTCGACCTCGGAAAAAATCAGACCACAATCGGAAAACATTCTTATCACATTCTCGTTACAATCCCCTACTCAAGCCACAATTATCAAGTATATATTTAGAATTAATGAAAATACCATATTGCTATATTTATTATCTTTGTATGATATACAATTTAAATGCATGAGTAAGATATCCATCAGATTCTTCAATGACCGCGAGGTCAGAGCCATTTGGGATGAGGCCAATTCCAAGTGGTGGTTTTCTGCTATTGACATTATCCGTGCAATAAACAAAGAGGACGACTATGTCAAGGCAGGAAACTACTGGCGATGGCTTAAAAAGAAGTTGACCACAGATGGAGTCCAACTCGTGAGTGTCACTCACGAGTTCAAATTCGAAGTTCCTGATGGAAAGAAAAGAGCTGCTGATGCCCTTGATAACGAATGCGTTGAAATCCTGGCCAAACACTATCCAAACAACAGAGCAAACGCATTCCTTGACTGGTTTACATATAGTGACAACACAATAGATGGACAGAGCAAGAAGAAGGCATACACCTTCATGGAAAGCAACATTATAGCAGATGGCGACATCGGAACTGTTAAGGCTCTACAGCAGATTCATGCCTATATCTTCGGCGGTCTCTATGACTTTGCCGGCCAGATCCGCACAAAGACCATCAGTAAAGGCGGTTTTCTTATGGTTCAGATGAATAAGCTGCCGGCTCCCTACTTACGGATGGATCGTCAGTCCGGACCTTGAATATCTTAAAGGTATAGGAGAAAAATTAAGATAAGCACATTCAGTAATATAATAACTGACTATGGCTGACAAACAAAAGAAATCGACAGCCTGGAAGAAGAATCGGAAATTTGGTGATGTCTTCGGCGGCAGGCTACGGCCAAAACTTAAGGATGGGATTGTGATGAGTAAACGATAAAACAGATAAGAAGAGGACAAATCATGAACTTGGAAGATAGAATACATCGACGCCTGGACAGTTTATATTGGGCTAAGCGCACGCATGAAATTGTCAAATATCCGCCTGAGGGATATGACGATAATGGCGTGTATTGCAGGGATGAGTGGACGGATTTCAGCGATATCGGGAAAGCATTTAGCGGTGTTGTCCTTACCAAGGAGGAGTATCTTGAGGTCGAGAACCGCTATATCGAGTGCGCTGTCGAAATCGTGGAGGCGTCCCAGTGTAAGTATATGACAATTGGTTATGTCGAGGATTATAACAATAAAGGATACCGTTATAAAGACAGGATCAAGGTAGATCAATTGCATGATATACTAAGGGCCATCCTGCGGAACGAGACCTGGTGCGTACTGGTAAACCTGAAGCATAAGGTGCAGATCGACTTCGGCTGGGACTACTACATGCATGTCATCTGCCCTCTTGAAGAAAACCGTTTACAACATATTGTCGAATCACACAATCTTTACCTGAATCCTCGTAGAAAGCGCATATTAAGAATCGCAGAATAAGCAGGATTGCCTATCTGTTTGGCGGAACCGGTGCGACATAAATTCGTATTTATCTGCACGATATAAGCCTGGCAATGTGCCGGGCTTTCTTTGTTTGGCAAGAGAATTGCACGTATATATGGCAAACAACTATTCCAACCGATGAAGAAGCAAATGACGCTTTCCACTGACAGAAAGTCAGCATCTGAAGGCGAATACATAGAGATAAGATGGGCATGTGATGCATGTCCGGATTCATTATATCTGGCAATCGATTCCGAACGAACGCAGTACAGCATCGCTGTGTCGGATTCAGGAACCACAAGAATCCCTGTTCCTAAGTCAAACGGCAAGATGACAGTCAAGCTCATCGCAGTGATCTCCGGCAAGAAGGTCACCGAGAGCGTTAATGTACGCGTAAAGGGCGCAAAACGAGCAAAATCGAATGCACCACTTTCAAGCCGCATGAAGATGTTCGGGGAGAAGATAAAGGCTAAATGGTACGTCTTCAGGGCCAACATGAAATACTGGTGGCTCTCTCAGAAGAAATGGCAGAAGGCCCTTTGGATTGCGCTGCTGGCTCTCTGGCTTGGATTGCTCTTCTCATCCATAGGAAGAAAGCCTGAGGTGAAGGTCTCATCAGACCAGGTCCAGACAGCATATCTGATGCGATAACTATGACTTCCGGTTTACCGGAGCATCAGAGATTTTCATATTAACATTAAAACGATTCGTGCTT
>JBGVCR010000065.1:0-16009 GCA_045118995.1 Candidatus Cryptobacteroides sp. | reverse complement strand
ACTATCGGAGTCGGTTCGCCTGAGGGAAAGCCTATCCCGATGGATGGAGAACTTCTGAAGGATAAGGATGGAGAGATCGTTGTGACAAGATTGGATGAGTCTGTGCTTCAGGAGGTTGCGGCGGCAGGAAACGGAGTTTATGTAAGGGCTGGAAACAGTGAGTTCGGTCTGAATCCGATCATCGACGACATAAGGAAGATGGAGGACGAGAGATACAGTTCGATCGTATTCGAGGAGTATGATGAGCAGTTCATGTACTTCCTGGGATTCGCACTGGTGTTCTTTGTGGTGGAGATGCTGGTGGGGGACAGAAGGTCGAAGAAGCATTTATTTAAACGATGAATTGATGCCATTATGCTCCAGTGGCCCCCTCCCACTCCTTCGGAGCGGGCCCCTCCCCCTAGCCGGGGGTGGCAAAATGCCACTTACGCATTAATGGCATACAATTCATATAATTAAAATATAAATGAGTAAGATAAAATATATAGTGATTGTGATGTTATCGGTGTTGATTGTTACACCGATATGGGGCCAGGTGGATAAGAAGGATGTGAGAAGGGGAAACAGGGACTTCAGGAAGGAGAATTTCAGGGAGGCTGAAATCGATTACAGGAAGGCTCTGGTGAAGGATTCCATGTCTGTGGCGGCGAATTACAATCTTGCGAACACGTTGTATCGCGAGGGAGATTTCGCCCAGGCTCAGCAGGCTCTGGAGAGGGTGAAGGATGTGGCTCCGATGTCTGGGTCAGCTGCTGATTATTATTTCAATCTTGGAGATGCGGCCCTTCAGCAGAAGGATTATCAGAAGGCTGTGGAGGCTTTCGGTGAGTCTCTGATCAGAAGGCCGGAGGATCTGCAGGCGAAGGAGAACTTCATCTATGCGAAGAAGATGCTCCAGAATCAGCAGCAGAATCAGCAGAACCAGAACAACGATCAGAACCAGAACAACCAGGATCAGAATCAGGACCAGAACCAGGATAACCAGAACAATCAGGACCAGAATGACGATCAGAACAAGGATCAGAACGATGATCAGGACAAGAATGATGATCAGAACAAGGACGATCAGCAGAATCAGAATCAGAATGACGGTCAGGACCAGAAGGAACAGCCTCAGGGTCAGCAGCCTAAGATAACTCCGCAGGCGGCTCAGCAGATGCTCCAGGCTATCCAGGCCAAGGAAAAAGAGACCCAGGACAAGGTGAACCAGAAGAAGGCGGCGGCTCTGAAGTCAAGACAAAAGGATAAGAATTGGTAATACATATGAAAAGATTATTTGCAATGATTGTGATGGCCTTGGCCACAGTCCTCGCCTATGCTCAGACAGAGATACAGGTGCAGGTACATAACGTGGTGGCTGAGGATGAGCAGTTCAATGTTACATTCGTTATAGAAGGGGAGGCCAAGTCGTCGGATTTCGCTTGGTCGCCGGGAGATGACTTCCAGCTCCTCTGGGGACCTCAGCAGGGACGTTCTACAAGTGTCCAGATAATTAATGGCAAGACTACCAAGTCGGTTCAGACTACATATTCCTATGTGTTAAGGCCTGTCAGGACTGGAAAATTCACAATTTCCAGGGCAGTGGCAAAGGTAAAGGGACAGGAAATCCATTCCGCTCCGGTAACAATCGAAGTAGTTGCCTCCGGTTCTGCAGGATCATCTTCAGGTCAGTCCCAGTCTTCTGCCCAGCCAGCTCAGCCAAGACAGTCGCAGACGGGTGCTGTTCCGGATGATGATATATTCCTGACTTTGAGTCTTAGCAGGACCAATGTGGTTGTGGGTGAGCCTGTTACAGCTGTTATCAAGCTTTATCAGAGAGTGAATGTCGCAGGCTTCGAAAGTGCGGTTTTCCCTACATTCAACGGATTCTGGAGCCAGGAACTTGAAGCTCCTTCAAACATTGAATTCACTCGTGAGACTTATAACGGACAGATCTATAATTCTGCACTTCTCAGAAAATTTGTCCTTATTCCTCAGCAGCAGGGCCAGATCAAGATCGATCCGGCAGAGCTTGTCTGTCTTGTCAATGTAAGAGTGTCTTCGGGCGGAGCAAGCATATTCGACGGTTTCTTCGATGATTACAGGACAATAAGAAAGAGAGTCTCTTCCAAGGCTGTGACAGTCAATGTTTCTCCTCTTCCGTCAGGTGCTCCGGCATCATTCTCAGGTGGAGTGGGAGAGTTCGCGATTTCAGCCAAGGTCAGCAAGGATACTCTCAAGACTCACGAAGCTGCCTCATTGCTTGTGACTGTTTCCGGAAACGGCAATGTATCTCTGCTTTCGGCTCCGAAGGTAAGCTTCCCGCCTGATATGGAGGTCTATGATACAAAGGTATCGGACAGAATCGACAGAGGAGGACTTTCCGGCAGCAAGATGTATGAATATCCTTTCATTCCGCGCAGCCATGGTGATTTCGTGATCGAACCTATAAAGTATTCATACTACGATGTAAACAAGAAGCAGTATGTGACATTGGAGACACCGGCTATTCCTGTATTTGTGGAACGCGGCAATGAAACAGAAGCTGTTGCAGTCAGCGGTGGAGTTTCTGTACCGAAGGATGTCCGTAACCTTGGCAGCGACATACGTTTCATCAGCACCAAGGCTCCGGGACTTGCGCCAAAGGGTGATTATCTGCTGGGTTCTGCATTGTTCTGGATCCTGATTGCCCTGCTTGTGGCACTTGCAGTGGCCTGCTGGGCGGCTTTCAGACATATAGCAGCCAGAAGAGCGGATGTCGCAGGTACAAAGAACAGAAAGGCTACCAAGATGGCTCTCAAGAGACTCAATCTTGCCGGGACATTCCTCAAGCAGAATCTTTACACAGCTTTCTACGAGGAACTTCACAAGGCATTGCTCGGTTTTATTTCGGATAAACTGAATATTCCGGTGGCGGAACTTTCACGTGAGCGCATTACTCAGACGCTCAAGGAGGGCAAGGTGGCCGATAAGTATATCGATACATTCATCAGCATCCTTGATGCCTGCGAATTTGCCCGCTATGCTCCGGATGCCGGACACGAGGCAATGGCTGCACATTATGATGCGGCTCTGGATGTGATTTCATCTATTGATTCAGATATGAAAGCTGGAAAGTCTGCTCCCAAGGGAGCTTTGATGGCATTTGTTGTACTTCTTCTCTGGCCGGCCGGTATGCAGGCTCAGGAAACGGATTATGCTGATTCTCTGTGGAATAAGGCCAATCAGGCATATGCTGAAGGCAGATGGGCAGATGCGGTGGACGGATATGAAATGATATCCGGCATGGGGCTTGAGTCGGCAGCGCTATATTGCAATACCGGTGACGCATATTTCAAGGAGGGAAATCCTGCCAAGGCCATCCTGTACTATGAGCGTGCATTGAAGCTGGATCCTTCATATTCGGATGCAAGGTTCAATCTTGCTCTTCTGAACAATGGAATCCAGGACAGGATTGATTCAGTTCCTGAATTCGTGCTCAAGACCTGGTTCCGGAATTTCAGCTATATCATGGATTCGAACGGCTGGGCAGTATGCTTCATCGTGTTCCTTGCATTGACTCTTGCAATGGCGTTGATGTTCATATTGTCTCCGTCTGTAGGAGGCAGAAGGACCGGATTCTTTGTCGGACTGGTTATGTTGCTCGCTGCAGCACTGTCGCTTACCTTCTCCATCTGGCAGAAGAACGATGCAATGAGAGCCGATAAGGCCATTATAATGAGGCCTGTGACATCGGTGAAAAGTTCGCCTTCCTCAGAGGCTTCGACCGATCTCTTCATTCTTCACGAGGGAACCAAGGTAAAACTTATCGATGAGGTGGGAGCATGGAAGAATATCGAACTTGCAGATGGAAGACAGGGATGGATTCCGTCCGCAGACCTTGAAGTAATCTGATAAAACACTAACTAATACCTTATTATTATGAAGAAATTGATGACAGCTGTTCTCTGCGTTATGGCGCTGGGAATGGCTGCCGTTGCTTCAGGAGCAACGAAGAAGCAGACCCTGCCTGACTGGCAGGACCCGCAGGTGGTTCAGAGAAACCGTATTCCGATGACGTCTCATTTTGAGACTGACGGACTGAAGCTTATGTTGAATGGTACATGGAATTTCAATTGGAACGAGGATATGAATGCCCGTCCGGCTGATTTCCATTCATTGGCCTTTGATGACAGCGGCTGGGATACCATCCCTGTTCCTGGAATGTGGGAGCTTAACGGCTATGGAGATCCTGTGTACCTTAATGTCGGATATGCATGGAGAGGACAGTATGCAAACAATCCTCCTTTCCCGGCAGACTGGCATAATTATGTAGGCCAGTACAGAAAGACTTTCACAATCGACGAGAACTGGAAGGGCAAGGATATATTCCTTCATATCGGCTCGGCTACATCGAATGTGCGCGTGTGGATAAACGGAAAGGAAGTCGGATACAGTGAGGACAGCAAGCTTGAGGCGAGATTCGATATCACCAAGTTTGTAAAGACAGGTGAGAATCTTATTGCATTGGAGATCTTCCGCTGGTGTGACGGAACATATCTTGAGGACCAGGACTTCTGGAGGCTGTCTGGAATTTCGCGTGATGTCTATGTGTATTCACGTCCAAAGAAAAGAATCGAGGATATAAAGGTGCTGGCGTCAGCTTCCGGTTGGGCCGAACTTTCTTTTGAAGTATCTGAAGGCGTCAAAGCTGTTATGTTTGAGATTATCGACCCTGATGGACAGACAGTGTCATTGGTGAAGGGCCCTGTCAGAAAGAATGCAGCATGGGCTAAGGTGCTTGTTCCAAATGTAAAGCAGTGGAGTGCGGAAACTCCTTGGCTTTATACACTCAATGTGGCGGCTTTTGACAAAACATATAATCCTGACTCTTTCGATGATGACAAGGGCCAGACAGAAGCAGCTTCCCTGCAGTTCGGCTTCAGGGATGTGGAAATCAGCAACGGACAGCTTCTGGTGAACGGCCAGCCAGTCCTCATCAAGGGAGCCAACAGGCACGAAATGAACCCATATAAGGGATATGTAGTGTCTGAAGCAGATATGATTCAGGATATCCAGGTTATGAAACGCTTGAATATCAATGCTGTCCGTACATGCCATTATCCGGATGACCCTATGTGGTACACCCTCTGTGACCGTTATGGCCTTTATGTCGTGGATGAGGCGAACATCGAGTCTCATGGTATGGGTTACGGCAAGGAATCTCTTGCGAATGATCCTGATTACGAACTGGCTCACCTGGAGCGTATCCGCAGAGTCGTTCAGAGAGACTTCAACCATCCTTCAGTAATCATCTGGAGTATGGGTAACGAGGCAGGTAACGGCCCTAACTTCTATAAGGGATACGATCTGATCAAGTCGATGGATACAAGCCGTCCGGTTCAGTACGAGCGTGCTGAGGGAGCCTCGAATACTGATATCATGTGTCCAATGTATTGGGATCATAACTGGTGCGAGAAGTATTCTGCTTCCAATCCTGATCGTCCTCTCATTCAGTGTGAGTACGCTCATGCAATGGGTAACTCGATGGGTGGACTGAAGGAATACTGGGATCTCGTACGTAAATATCCTTCATACCAGGGTGGATTCATCTGGGATTTCGTGGATCAGGCTCTCTGGTGGCCGGCTGACGCCGAGAAATACGGTACTGACCATATATTCGTTTATGGCGGTGATTTCAATGATTACGATCCTTCAGACAATTCGTTCTGCTGCAACGGTATCATTGCTGCCGACCGCACCCTCCACCCTCACGCCTATGAAGTGGCATACCAGTACAGGTCTATCCTTACCACTGCTACGGCAGAAGAGGCTCTTGCAGGAAAGGTCAATGTCTATAATGAAAACTTCTTCATCGACCTTTCAAGATATATGCTTCAGTGGAATGTCAATGTGGACGGTGTCCAGGTTCTTGCTGGTGTGGTTCCTTCTGTTCCGGCAGGTCCTCAGCAGACAGTGAATGTGGATCTTGGCTATGATGCGGAAGCTCTCAAGGCTGCGGCAGGTGTTGCGGACCTAGCATCTCACGATGTCTATCTTGATGTTCATTATGTCCTCAAGCGTGCGGACGGCCTTCTCCAGGCTGGCGAGGAAGTGGCTTATGATCAGATCCTTATAAATGAGGCAGCTCTCCCGGCATTTGCAAATGCTTCAGGTGTTCCTGAATATGGATATCAGTCGGATCTTCATACATTCTCTGGCCAGATGGATTTCAAGGGAGCTGAGCATCAGCGTATTTCTCCTTGGAAGGCCGTGTTTGATGCAGCTTCAGGCTCTCTTGTAAGCTATACTCTCGACGAGAAGGAGCTTGTGGAGGCACCGCTTGCTCCATGCTTTGCCAGAGCCGTTACCGAAAACGACATGGGAGCAGGACTTGACCGCCGTCAGAATCTCTGGCGCTCAGCTCAGCTGAAGGTAGCCTCATTCAATGTGGAGAAGACAGATTTCTGCTATATGGTGAATGTGGAATATGCTCCGATCGGCGAATCCGCACTTGTGAAAATGGTATATGACATCTATGCTGACGGAACAATCGCTGCAAGAGAAGAGATGACAGACGCGGGCAAACTTGCCGAGACCTTCATGCTTCCTCGTTTCGGTATGCAGATGGCCATGCCGGGCAATTTCTCTACATTCGAGTTCTTCGGCCTCGGACCTCACGAGAACTATATCGACCGCGCATCATCAGCCCTCATGGGACATTATGTACAGAATGTCAATGACCAGTATCACTATGGTTATGTCCGTCCGCAGGAGTCGGGTACAAAGACTCAGATAAAGTGGATGAAGGTGCTGGACGACAATGGAGCCGGTTTCGAGATTACTTCAGATGTGAAGTTCTCTGCTTCAGTTCTTCCTTTCAGCTGGGAGGAGATGGATGTAAGAAAGATGGGCAATAATCAGGCTCACTCGCTCGAACTCAAGACCAAAGCATACGAAAACAATCGCTCATATGGCAAGACATGGGTCAATTTCGACCTTGCCCAGCAGGGACTCGGCTGCATCAACTCATGGGGTGCATGGCCGCTCGAGCAGCATCGCGTCAAGGCTCAGCCATATCAGTTCAATTTCGTTCTCCGTCCGGTGAATAATTAGCAGATCAAAATATAGCGGCAGGCATATCAGTGACATGCCACCCCCGGCTAGGGGGTGCCTCCTGTCAAGGAGGCGGGGGTCACAGATATGCTTGCCGCTGTATTTTGATAAGATGTTTGTTCGAATAGTAGCGAAGAATCTGTCTATTGCTTGTCAAGAATTTCTGAAACGTGTTTCCAGATAGCTTCGTCATCTGCTATTGTATCCTGCAAGGCACTCAGGCGTGCAGCGTTGTCACTCCATGGGATCCAGAGCTTGAGATAGCCTCCGCGTCCGTATTTCTCTTTCAGGTGAGCGACAGCCCTTTCGATATGCCCTACGCGTCCGAGGTCGGGATAGTGTGTGAATCCGAACTGTACGGTGCGGAGGATAATCGTTTCGCCGTCGATCACGCGGTCTGCTTCAGCTACGATCTTGCCGTAAATGCTGCGTGGGGCTGATTTTCCGGATGCGCGATGGTCTTCTGCTGCCTGGGCTATGATCTCTATCTGCTGCTGGGTGAACCATTTCTTCAGACGATCATCGTTGCGGATGATGATTCCGGAGTCGGTGTGATGGCTTTCGCGGCCGTTCACCAGCCCGAGGTCATGGCAGGCGGCAGCTACAAAAAGTATTTCACGGTCAATCTCTTCAGACCATTGGCATGCAGTTTCTGCCGGTTGTCCTTCCAGCCAGGCAGCCCTTGAGTCAAGAAGGTGCATTGCCTGCTCTATGACCGTCAAAGCATGATTTTCCCGGTGTGCAGGGTCGAATCCTGCATACCGGGAAACTATTTCGTCAAAGACATATCTTATTATGTCTTCTCTTATTCCTAAGTATGTCTCCATTAATAAAGCACGATATAAGTCAGTGCAGCAAGTGCGGCTCCAACGATAGGACCGGCAACCGGTACCCAGCTGTATCTCCATCCGCTGTCTCTCTTGTTCTTCATAGGAAGGACAGCGTGAGCGATACGAGGCGCGAGGTCACGTGCAGGGTTGATAGCATAACCGGTAGCTCCTCCAAGAGACATACCGATCGCCATGATAAGGAATGTGACAGGAAGTGCTCCGAGCTCTCCCATACCGATGTGCAGATGTTGTCCGTCAGGATCAAGGTGTGCCACATTGGCATCCACTCCGAATACGAGAATTACGAAAACGAGAAGCCAGCTTGCAAGGGCCTCGCAGAAGAAGTTGCGGACCTTGTGGCCTTCGATTGCAGGCATCGTGCAGAATGTACCGAGCTTTGTATCAGGATCTTCTGTTGCGTCATAGTGATCTTTATAGAAAAGCCATACGAGTGCGGCACCGACGAAACCGCCGAGCATCTGAGCCACTACATAGCCCGGAACGGCGCTCCAGGCCATTGTTCCGGCAAGCGCACATCCGATGCTGACAGCAGGGTTGAGGTGTGCTCCTGAAACGGAACCTGAGATGAATACTCCGACCATTACGGCAAAGCCCCATCCCATTGTGATGACCACCCAGCCGGCACCCTTCGCTTTACTCTTGTCAAGACTTGTTGCGGCGCACACTCCGTCGCCAAGGAGGATCAGCACCATTGTGCCGATGAACTCGAACAGATATTTTTCGAACATGGTTTTAGATGTATTATATTCTTACGCTTTGCTCAGAATGACATCAATGTCATTTTATTCCAAAGAATGATGGTTACTTTCCAGTCAGCGTTCTGCTGATGGCATCCGCCCAGCCGGCTTTAAGTTCGGCTACGGTTTCCTGTGATGCTTCTGGCTTGAATTCCATTTCCACTCCCCACTGGCTCTTGATGTGGTCGATGCTTTCCCAGTATCCGACTGCGAGGCCGGCAAGGTAGGCCGCACCAAGGGCTGTGGTCTCGGTTACAATCGGCCTGATGACCGAAGTGCCGAGAATGTCTGCCTGGAACTGCATCAGAAGATTGTTCCTTGATGCTCCGCCATCGACCTTGAGCTCTTTGAGGGTCACTCCCGCATCTCTCTGCATTGCATTGACGATGTCCATTGTCTGGAATGCGATTCCTTCGAGAGCTGCACGTGCTATGTGGGCAGCTGTGGATCCTCTGCTCAGACCGTAGATGCTTCCCTTTGCGTATTGATCCCAATGAGGAGCTCCGAGTCCTGTCAGCGCAGGGACGAAATATACTCCTCCATTGTCTGGAACGCTGGCGGCAAGTGCTTCCACTTCCGAAGACGAACGGATGATTCCGAGTCCGTCACGGAGCCACTGCACCACAGAACCTGCCACGAAGATACTTCCTTCGAGAGCATAATTGACAGTGTCTCCGATCTTCCATGCAATCGTTGTAAGAAGATTGTTCGAAGACATTATCGGCCTTTCTCCACTGTTCATAAGCATGAAGCATCCTGTGCCGTATGTGTTCTTCACCGATCCGGGTTCTGTACACATCTGGCCGAAGAGGGCGGCCTGCTGGTCACCTGCGATACCTGCGATAGGGACTTCATGAGCGAAGAGGGTAGTCTTGGTGTATCCGTAGACCTCGCTTGAAGACTTGACCTCGGGCATCATTGATTCAGGAATGCCGAAAAGGTTCAGGAGTTCCTTGTCCCACTCGAGTGTGTGGATGTTGAACAGCATTGTGCGTGAAGCATTTGTTACATCTGTCACGTGCACCTCTCCTCGTGTGAGCATCCAGATGAGCCAGGTATCTACTGTTCCGAATCTGAGTTTTCCTTCATCGGCTCTCTTGCGTGCTCCCGGCACATTCTCAAGAATCCAGAGAATCTTTGTAGCACTGAAATATGCGTCGATGATGAGGCCTGTCTTGCTCCTGATAAGGTCGGTACGCCCGTCTCTTTTGAGGCAGTCGCAGAACTCGGATGTACGTCTGTCCTGCCATACGATGGCATTGTAAACAGGCTCTCCGGTCTCTGCATCCCATACGATGGTGGTCTCACGCTGGTTGGTTATACCGATTGCCGCGATGTTGAGGCCGTTGATGTCGATGGAAGTTATAGCCTCTGCAATCACCGAAGCCTGCGATGACCATATTTCCATAGGGTTATGCTCCACCCAGCCCGGTTTCGGGAAGATCTGGGTGAATTCCTTCTGTGATACGGCCTTGGTCTGACCGTATTTGTCAAATACGATTGCCCTTGAACTGCTGGTTCCCTGGTCAAGAGCGAGAATGTACTTCTCCATAAATTATGTGGTTATTGGTCTTTTGCTTAGTCGAGTCTTGTGCAGATAAGGGTCGCTGAAGTTACGGAAGCCACCTTGACCTCGCAGTAGTCTCCCGCCTTTTCCCCGCGTGAAGGGAATACGCACATCTTGTTGTTGCTTGCTCTTCCGCAGAGTTCCTGAGGGTTTTTCTTCGACGGACCTTCCACGAGGACTTTCAGCACCTTGCCGATCTCTTTCTCGTTACTCTTCAGGCTCATTCTGCCCTGAAGTGCGATGATTTCGTTAAGTCTCTGGGTCTTAAGCTCGTATGGTATGTCGTCAGGGTATTTCCTTGAGGCAAGTGTGCCAGGGCGCTCCGAGTATGCGAACATGAATGCGGAGTCGAATACCACTTCCTCCATCAGGCTTAGGGTATCCTTGTGATCCTGCTCTGTCTCGCCGCAGAATCCGGCTATCACGTCAGTGGAAAGTCCGCAGTCCGGAATCACGCTTCTGATCTTGCGTACTCTTTCGAGGTACCACTCGCGGTCGTATTTGCGTCTCATCTTTTCGAGCATTATGCTGCTGCCGGACTGTACGGGGAGGTGGATGTAATTGCATATGTTCTCGTACATGGCCATCGTATAGATGACCTCATCACTGATGTCCTTAGGATGTGATGTGGAGAATCTTACTCTGAGTTCTGGGCTTACCTTGGCCACCATCTCCAGGAGCTGGGCGAAATTGACATTCCTGTCGGCATTGTCCTTGTCCTTCCAGAAATATGAATCCACGTTCTGTCCCAGGAGTGTCACTTCCTTGTAGCCGTTCTCGAAGAGTTCCTCAGCCTCGCGTACGATGGTGTAAGGGTCGCGGCTGCGCTCGGCTCCACGGGTGTAAGGTACCACGCAGTAGGAGCATACATTGTTGCATCCTCTCATGATCGAAATGAATGCTGACACCCCATTCTTGTCCATGCGGACTGGTGAAATCTCTGCGTAAGTCTCTTCGTGTGAGAGCAATACATTTATCTGAGGCTTGTCAGGCCTGATGGCTGAAAGAAGATCCGGAAGTGTCCTGTATGAGTCTGGTCCGGCCACCAGGTCCACTGCTTCCAGCAGCTTGTCCTTGAGCCTTTCCGCCATGCATCCTACGATACCGATTATGACATTGTCCCTTTTTCTTTTCTGGATCTTGAACTGGTCGATGCGGCCCCATATCCTCTGCTCCGCATTGTCCCTGATGGAGCATGTGTTGGCCAGTATTATGTCAGCCTGCTCGATGTCTTCTGTAAGGACATATCCGGCATCCTGGAGAATGGAAAGTATCACCTCGCTGTCGTTCACGTTCATCTGACATCCGTATGTCTCTATATATACCTTCGGCTTGGAAGGATCTGTTATCGGTCTTATGTTTCGCATATCTCTACGTCTTTTGCTATAGGATACAAAGATAGGATTTTTCGTCGAATATAGTTATCTTTGCGAAGATGTAAAATGAATCAATATGAAGATAAGGTCAATGATCCTGGCCCTCGCAGCCTTGTTTGTGCTGGCAGGATGCGCTGATATAAAGAGACTTAAGGATCTGGAAGTCGAATCTGTGGCTTTGGAGAACTTCAAGCCGAGAGGATTCAGAGGAGCGACTCTTACGCTTCTTGTGGAGGTGGACAATCCTGGCGTCCAACTCTCTCTTTCTGAAATTTCCGGGGAAATCGAGCATTCTGGCAAGGTTCTTGGTAAGGTGGCTGTCGATCCGTTCACTTTACAAGGAAAAACAGCTGATACATACCGCCTGGACGTCGAACTCAGTCTTGCTGAAGGCGTGAATGTCCTCGATCTGGGTGTGCTTCTTGACAAGGAGTCTCTGGAAAAGATGACTGTCGATGTCTCGGCTGATGTCCGGATCCGCAAAGGCAAGACAAGAACGATGAAAATCAATGATTTACCTGTGAAGAAACTAATAGAAGCCGTAAAATGAAAAAAACAATTATTCTCCTGATATCTTTTCTGACCTGCGCTCTTTCGCAGGCTCTTTCAGCCCAGACAGTACCTGACGGATACGAACTCGTGGACTCAGTCGTATACAGACCGGTCTCGGCTGTCGATACCACTCTTGCAGGCAAGGATATCTTCCTTCTTCTGCCTTCCCGCCAGGCCGGTGATGATGTCAATGTAAAAGTGAATCAGTCAGACAATATCCTCTCTTCGATGAGGGAGCATATCTCAGCTAATTCAAAGAGGACGATATCGGGCTATCGTGTAAGAATATTTTTCGATAACAAGCAGACTGCGCGTGCTGAATCAGAGAATACTTTGAAGAAGTTTAACGGACTTTTCCCGGATGTGACAGCTTACCGTATATATACAAATCCATATTTCAAGGTCACAGTGGGGGATTTCAGGACAAAGTCTGAGGCTATGGCTCTTCTTGCCCGTATCAAGGGGGATTTCCCAAGTGCCTTTGTGGTCAAGGAGACTATCGAGTATCCGGTGGTGGATACTGATAATGCTGTGGTGGCTGATACCGTGAAGGTTCTGAGGCCGGTAATGAATTAAGTGAATATCAGTGGTGATATATAACTTGTGAAATCTGAATAAAAGTAGTAGTGTTATGTTGAAGCAAGGACTGGAACTGAAGCAGCAGCAGAAACTTTCTCCGCTGCAGATTCAGACAATCAAGCTCATCGAGCTGCCTGTGCAGGAGCTGGAGCAGAGGATCCGAAAGGAACTGGAAGAGAATCCGGTTCTGGATGAGGATATTTCCAGTGACAAGGAAGAGGATGAGGCTCCAAGAGAAGTATCGTTGTCTGAATATAAGGATGACGATCCTATTCCGAGCTACAGGCTGAGGGCTGACAATTATTCGAAGGACGAGCGTCCTCAGTACAGCACATTTTCCGTGAAGGAAAGTTTTACCCAGAGCCTTCAGGAGCAGCTCGGTTATAGAAATCTGACAGAACATCAGTATGCTGTGGCATCGTTCCTTATCGGAAGCCTTGATGATGACGGCTATCTGCGCAGAAGCATAGAAAGTGTAGTGGATGATCTTTCTTTCAGGGCCAATGTGGATACAACGGAAGAAGAAGTGCTGGAGATGCTTAAGGTGATCCAGGAGTTCGAGCCTGCCGGAGTGGGAGCCCGTGATCTTCGCGAATGCCTTCTTCTTCAGATCAAATTGTGCAAGAAGACTCCTGCCGTGCAGAATGCCGTTAAGATCCTGACCAATTATTTCAATGACTTCACCAGCAAGCATTATCAGAAGATAATGACCCGAATGAATATATCGGAGGAGGAACTGAAGGCTGCCATTGCAAAGATTCTTAAGCTGAATCCTTCGCCCGGAGGTCAGATCGATGATTCATATACTGATCAGGCTCAGCAGATCGTTCCCGATTTCGTCCTGGAATACAAGGATGGAGAACTTCATCTGTCGATGCCGCGCTTCTCGGTTCCTGAGCTGAAGGTGAACAAGAAATATGCTGACATTCTTATGGAGGCTGCCAATACTTCCGAAAGGGAAAAGAAGGAAGCGGCCGCATTCGTGAAGAAGAAGCTGGATTCGGCCAAATGGTTCGTTGAGGCAATCAAGCAGCGTCACAATACATTGTCGAGTACAATGCAGGCAATAGTGGATTATCAGCGAGAGTATTTCATAGATGGTGATGAAGCCAATCTTAAACCAATGGTGCTCAAGGATATAGCGGAAAAGACAGGCTTTGATATATCTACTATTTCGAGAGTGGTGAACAGCAAATATATCGAGACTCATTTCGGTATTTATTCTTTGAAGTATTTCTTCTCGGAAGGTCTTGAGAATCAGGAGGGTGAGGAGGTTTCCACCCGTGAGCTCAAGAAGGCTCTTCAGGAATGCGTGGATGGTGAGAACAAACGAAAGCCTCTAACTGATGATGAGCTGGTGGAGAAGATGACTGAAAAAGGATACAAGGTGGCGCGCCGTACAATTGCAAAGTATCGTGATCAGCTGGGTATTCCAAAGGCAAGACTGAGAAAAGAATTGTAATTCTTGGTTTGTAGTAATATCTTAATAATCAGACAGTGTAATTACGAGGACCCCCGCCTCCTTATCAGGAGGCACCCCCCTAGCCGGGGGTGGCATGTCCTCTCCATTACACTGTCTGATTATTATGGTTCTGAATGATAACCTTTATTTTTTGACTCCGTAGGCGAGGTCACCGGCATCACCGAGGCCAGGGACGATGTAGGAGTGGCTTGTGAGTTCTTCGTCAATGGTGGCCACCCACAGGGTTACATCTTCTGAAGGGAGGTGCTTCTGGAGATATTCCACTGCATAGGCACTGGCGATAGGACATACCAGATGAGTGTGAGCCGGCTGTCCTTCTTCGCAGAGTCTCTTGTATGCGATTTCAAGTGAGGCTCCTGTGGCGAGCATTGTATCTGCAAGGATCAATGTCTTTCCGGTGAGATCAGGGGTGCTGCAATACTCGATATTGATGTGGAAGTCTTCCCCTTTGTCGTATTTTCTGTATGCTGCAACGAAGGCGTTCTGTGCGTCATCGAAATAGTTGAGAATACCCTGGTGCAGAGGCAGTCCTGCGCGTAAGATAGTGGAAACAACCACTTTGCTGTCTGGAGTAGGTACGTTGGCGATGCCCAGAGGAGTCACGACTTCCTTCGTGCTGTAGTCAAGGTGATGGCTGATTTCATATGCGAAGATTTCGCCAAGTCTTTCAAGGTTTCTGCGGAAACGCATGCTGTCCTTCTGTACGCTCTTGTCGCGCATCTGTGCGACGAATTTATTGAGAACGGTGTTCTTCTCTCCAAGGTTGATGACTTTCATTTGCTTGCTTATTGGTTTCTGAAACACAAATATATCTTTATTTGCCAATAAGTCAAAATTTTTTCCCTTGTCAGCATTGTACCAGTTCTTCGTCCGCAAAGCTGTAATAATTGTCCTGCGCTATCACCACATGGTCCAGCAATGATATGTCGCAGGCTTTAAGGGCTCTGTCGAGTTGCTTTGTGGACTGTATGTCTGCTGTCCCGGGGAGCGCGCTCCCGGAGGGATGATTATGGACTATTATCAGGCCGCAGGCTTTCTTTTCCAGCGCCTTCTTCAATATATGCCGGCAGTCAAGTGTGGTGGAGTCAAGACCTCCGGTGCTGATTCTCTCCTTGGATATCAGGTAATTGGCCCTGTTCAAGAAAAGTATCCAACATTCTTCGTGATCCAATCCTCTTAACAGTGGAAGCATCATTCTGAATACTATCTTAGGAGATTTGATGCAAAGGCGGGTGTCAATGGCTGTTTCTGCCGCGCATCTTCTGCCAAGTTCGAATGCGGCAGCCAGAGTTACAGCCTTGCTCGGCCCGATACCCCTTGTCCGGCAAAGCACATCCACAGACATTGCGGCTATCTCATTCAATTTCCCGTCTCCGCTTTTGAGCACTTCCCTTGCAACGTCTATCACATTCATTTTTTCAGTGCCGGTCCGTAGAAGAATTGCCAGAAGTTCTGCATTGCTGAGAGCACCAGCCCCTTTGTCCAGCATTTTTTCCCGAGGTCGCTCATCCTCGCACAAATCCATGATCTTCATATCGTTTTTGTGACAAATCTACAGGATTCGGCATTGGCCTGCAGATTAATGTGGCGAAATACGGAAAGTTTTTCTTTTTCTTATGTGTTTTTAACTTTTTTTATGTACACCTTCGGGATCAACTGAAAAAGTAGGTTGGTAAGTTTAGTCTTGTTACCTTTGCGTTATGGTAACAAAGACATTATTAGAGACAATATTTCCAAGTGTCATCGTAGATAACTTTGACATCGTGTCAATCCAGCATTATCCCAAGGAT
>JBGVCR010000064.1:0-3633 GCA_045118995.1 Candidatus Cryptobacteroides sp. | reverse complement strand
GCATTAGTCATCTCATCGTGTCGTGTATAATGCTCACGTAGGTAGTCGTACAGGTTCTCGGGCATATTGTAGCACACTCGCAGTTTATCTACGTTCACCGCCCAATCAATTCTCTTTGCCATAGGTATCAGTCGTTGAGGTTTCGTTATTGGTAATCGGTTTCATCGGGAGTTTCGCCCAATAGTCGCACATCGCTTTGCTTATCTTCTGCTTGGTGTCGTTCGAGTGCTTTCGTCCTTGGTGAGCAATGCTCTGTTTCTCACGTGTCTGCTGTGAGACATCGTTTCGGTAAATTCTTTTCTGTGGTTGAATCATCTTATTCAATTTTATAATCTGTTATTATTGTTGTTCGCGCTGGATCGCGAACAACAGACTATTAGTTAAAATGAAAAACATAGTCTATATAATAAATATAGTCTAACGTAGAAAAAGTCAAGATAATGGGTAAAATTTTCGTAACGAACTGTCCTATGCCTATCTTCTGACACAGAAACCACCCCGTTTAAGGTTAATCAAGTCGCTGACATTGATAGTCTTATTCGGCAAATTCACGAAAACAATTCACGGCATCACTCTATTACCAAGGTGGAGAAAATACTGATATATTGAATTTTACAATCGGATTATATATCTTTACATCCATAAATAGGAATTTAGTTATGAAGAAGTTCATCCTTTACATTTCACTCGCATTGCTGTTGTTTGTGGCATTCTTCTTAATTCTAATACTAACAGATACCTCAATGTATCTGTCGTTGATTGGTTCAGGAGTTGCCACACTTATTGCAGGCACATACTTAGGATTATTGATGACGGGTACACCGTTAAAGGTAATTTCAACTAACATTGACAAACTCTCATCAAGAAAGAAAGCGGGTTACTTTTGCGGACTATTTATTGTTAATCTGTTTGTAGGCAGGACCCTTCTCGAAACAAAGGATGCGACAATGGAAACTCTACCTTTAACCTTTTATTGCATTGCATTTATCGTAGCAGTATTCGTGGGATTCTTTACAAGGAAATTATTTATCAATTTAGACACTGAGGACGCAAAGTAAATTCCAATTTAACTAATTAACTATTTGATATTCGATTAGTTAATAATTGATGTATCTAACTTTAAAATTGAAACCACAATGAAAAGAAAATTATTGCTGTTAGCATTGTTGACCGCACTGTACTCCTGCGGGACTTCATCCCGCATCGAAGTCATAAAAGACATTACATTCTCGGAGTGCAAGGATTGCAATGGGGATGACGTCAAACTTAAATTGGATGTATACAGGCCGGATTCGAAGTGTTTGCCGGTGATTCTATGGGTGCACGGAGGGGGCATGTGCGTAGGAAGCAAGGACGTCTACTGGGACCCGGTCAGTTTTCTGGCAGAGGCTATGATTGCGAGGGGATATATCTTTGTATCAATGGACTACAGGCTGAATTCCGAGTGGGAGAAGCAAGATGCATTCAAGGAAACGATAAAGAATGCTGCAGAAGACGTGTCCACGGCAGTGGAGTGGATCAGAAGCAATGCGCGGAAGTATGGAATGGATTCGGAGAAAATAATCCTGGCCGGATATTCCTCCGGTGCAGAGATTGTTGCCAACTATTACTACAGCAACAGCCTGCTTGACGATGACGAAAGTGACAAGAGTGGAATTGTGGCCGTAATATCGGTAAGTGGCAACCGCCTGTTCTATGATGGGGAACGCAATACTAGCACCGGTAAGGCTCCATGCATGATCATCCACGGCGACAGTGACGACATCAACCCTATCTCCGACGCCGAGCTCTTGTGCTCCCAGCTAGGGAGCAAGGCGCGAATGGTTATAATGCCGGGCAACGGTCATACATGGACCGAAACAGATGCCAGCAAATCATTCCTGATTGACAATATGAGCGGCTTTATTGCCGATACTGCATCTCGTTGAGGTAGGAATGGCCAAAGGTTGCACGCGAATTAGCCTGCTATTCGAACAGGCCGAATTGAATCTTTATGGCGCAGTGATGAGGGACTTGACGGTTACGCATAGTTCACTATCAGTGATTTTGAGAGCCGGAAGAATAAATCAGTGTTATTTAATCGCATGTTCGGAGATTTTCCGGACATTGCAATAAATCGATCCACCATTGCAGCGTTGTGCAGCAGTGTTTTTGTTGAACCGACCGAGAGGTCCATCCCTTGCTGACGGGTAAATGCCCTGGCGAGGTTGACGAAAGTGAGCGAGGCGTTGAAGGCAAACGACAGAACTTCCTTGTTTCTCCATGACAGTGTGTGAACCCGGTGAACTGCTTTGCATCGACGAATTCCAGCTGGAAACGTGTCCGGTAGATGTCAAAGATGTCACGTGCTGACATTGAGGTGTCGGTCGAGAAGAAGACCTTCCTGGTCTGGCGGTTTTTGTCCGAGTCAAGATAGTCGACTATGACGACGCGGACCTCGCGTGCGAGGCTTACAGCCCAGACTCCTACATGCCTTCTTGACACGCATGAGTCAGATGTCTCCGGAGTTAATTCTTCGGTGAAACACTACCATAATTAAGTATGAAAACGATTAAACGAATCTTGATACTTATAGCAGTGCTCATATGTTGCTCATGTGAGAAAGATTCACAATGGCTTTGCCATACTTATAGCGGATACTACGATACAATTCAGATATTACTTGAGTTTTCGGATGACAGAACAAAATGTGAGGTCACTGAACGAGATGCGGCAACATTCCTTACTAACGGAAGCACTCATAAAACATATAGGGCATATCTGAATGAAGAAGAGAAGTCCTTTATGCTTAATGAAGGCGATTATGACTCAAGAGTAATATATCGCGGAAAGGTTATAGACTTTGATCACGCGACATTGACTTGGTATGAGAATGACAAAGAGATATCTATAACTCTTGAAGCACTGAGATACGAATAGCAAGTAAATTCCAATATATACCATGAAACAACTTGTCTATCTTATAATCATATTACTATCATTATGCGGATGTTCGGCTGCAAGGAAGACTGCTGCATCTAATGAGCCAGACAGTCATCAGGGACCTACTGAGGTTGCGCATATTGACCAGAGTATTGATTTGCCGTATGCCGAATTATCTGATACAACAAAGGCTATCGAAAGTAATGAACTGTATGGTCAAGATGTTCCTTCACGGATTATGGTTATGGACCATAGTGCAGACTTTCCACACTCAGGAGGGGAGAGGACGATCTACACCTTCAGTCATAAGGGATGGATGATAACGAAGGTAGAGACAAGGAACCCTGATGATCCAGATCTGAAGAGCATACCTCTGACACCTACAGACACTTATGCCGGAGAATGGTACTCTTTAACTGTACCCGAAGAAGGAAACAGTCTCGTAATCAAGACAGAGCAGTACAGCGGAAGAAGATACAGGGAACTATATGTAACAATGTATGCCGGGAATATCGGACGCAAGATAACGGTACTCCAATATTCACCAGGTAAATACGGTAAGTACCTTCGTTATAATGACAGTTACGATGTCAGGAGGACACTGATCATATCTGTAGGCAAAGGCGAAGAAGATAATATCAGAGAAAAGGTTGCGGATAAGATGCCATCAGGCGGACCCGGCCAATGGATTACATTCCGGAAGCATAATGA
>JBGVCR010000063.1:0-43709 GCA_045118995.1 Candidatus Cryptobacteroides sp. | reverse complement strand
GTGAAGACTCGTACAAAGGGTGGTATGATCGTGGACGTATTCGGAATCGAGGCATTCCTCCCAGGTTCACAGATCGACATCAAGCCTATCCGCGACTACGATCAGTATGTTGACACTAACATGGACTTCAAGATCGTTAAGATCAACCAGGAGTTCCGCAATGTTGTCGTTTCTCACAAGGCACTTATCGAGGCTGAGCTCGAGCAGCAGAAGAGCGAGATCATCGGTAAGCTCGAGAAGGGTCAGGTACTTGAGGGAACAGTCAAGAACATCACAGGTTACGGTGTATTCGTTGACCTCGGTGGCGTAGACGGACTTATCCACATCACAGACCTTTCATGGGGACGTATCAACCACCCAGAGGAAGTTGTTGCTCTCGACCAGAAGATCAACGTTGTTATTCTCGACTTCGATGAGTCTAAGAAGAGAATCGCTCTCGGTCTCAAGCAGCTCACAGTTCACCCATGGGATGCACTCGATGCAAACCTCAAGGTAGGTGACAAGGTTAAGGGTAAGGTAGTTCTCATCGCTGACTACGGTGCATTCGTAGAGATCGAGCCAGGTGTAGAGGGTCTTATCCACGTATCAGAGATGTCATGGTCTCCAAGACTCCGCATCGCATCTGACTTCCTTAAGGCAGGTGACGAGGTTGAGGCTCAGATCCTTACTCTCGACCGCGAGGAGAAGAAGATGTCTCTTGGTCTCAAGCAGCTCGTTGCTAACCCTTGGGAGAACATCCGCGCTAAGTATGCAGTAGGTTCAAAGCACACAGCAACTGTTCGCAATATCACTAACTTCGGCGTATTCGCTGAGCTCGAGGAGGGAATCGAGGGTCTCGTACACATCAGCGACCTCTCTTGGAACAAGATCAAGCATCCATCAGAAATCATCGCTGCAGGTGACGCTATCGAGGTTGTTATCCTTGACTTCGATGAGGAGAACCACAAGCTTTCACTCGGCCACAAGCAGCTCCTTCCTAACCCATGGGATGAGGTTGAGGCTAAGTACGCTGTAGGTACTGTAGTTGAGGCTAAGATCGCTTCAGTAAACGAGAAGGGTGCTGTTATCGAGCTTGAGGGCGATGTTGATGCATTCTGCTTCAACCGTGAGCTCGTTAAGGAAGACGGCAAGATGCCAGTTTCAGGTGAGACTCTCTCATTCAAGGTTACTGAGCTCAAGAAGAGCGCTAAGAAGGTAACTCTTTCACACGCTAAGACTTACGCTGCAGCTGTAGAGGCTCGCGCTGAGCGTGCTGCTGCTGAGGCTGACAACACTAAGAAGGCAGTGAAGAAGATCAACTCAAGCGTAGAGAAGACTACTCTTGGTGACCTCGACGCACTTGCTGCACTTAAGAGCCAGCTCGAGAACAAGTAATCAGATGAATTTCACTCTTAATGTCCTGGGCACGGCTTCGGCCCTGCCCACGACTGAAAGATATCCAAGCGCCCAGGTACTGAATGTACGTGGGCGCTTGTTTATGATTGACTGTGGTGAAGGTGCGCAGATACAGATGCGCAAGGCCGGAATCTCCTTCCTGAAGATCGAACATATCTGTCTTTCCCATATCCACGGCGATCACATCTTCGGTCTTTTCGGCCTTCTTTCGACAATGGCTATGCTCGGCCGCACAGCTCCGCTCAGTATTTACGCTCCTGCGGGGTTCGGCCCGATACTTCAATTTCTGCTTGACCAGTTCGGTGAAGGCTTTCTGTATGCGGTCAATCATATTGTCCTTGATATGACCGAGCCTGTGATTGTCTATGAAAACAGACGTACCGAGCTTCTCGCCTTTCCGCTTAACCACAGGGTGGATACATATGGGTTCATTATCCGCGAAAAGATGCCACAGCATAATGTCCATAAGGAGGCGATAGTAAAATATGGACTCAGCATTGCTGAGATCGGGGCTTTGAAGAGGGGCGAAGACATTGTCCGTCCCGATGGCATTATACATAACTCTGAGGCTGCATACATCCCCTTTGTGCCGCGTAGCTATGCTTATTGCAGTGATACTGCTCCGTTTCCTGAGCTTGCCGGCTGGATAAAGGGTGTGACTGTCCTGTATCACGAATCTACATTCCCGGCAGATATGGAAGAAATGGCAGCAAAGACTCACCATTCCACTACCTTGCAGGCAGCTGAGACCGCCCGTGATGCCGGTGTGGGTAAGCTTCTTGTAGGCCACTATTCTTCAAGATATCCATCTGTGGATTTCTTTCTGGATGAAATCCGTCCGATATTTCCTGATGCCGATCTTGCATATGATGGGTATGTGATGGAAATTTAGTATATTCGCAATCTGATGAATTGCTATGAAAAGGACGCTGACCATATTCCTGCTGATCTGCACGCTCGCCCTTACGGCCGCTGTTGCAGGCCCTGATTCGCGTAAATCTCCGCAACTTATATATATAGAAAGGTATGCAGCTCTGGCTGTCCAGGAGATGTACCGTAGCGGAGTGCCTGCCAGCATTACATTGGCTCAGGGCTTGCTTGAATCCAGGTACGGCCAGTCAGAACTAGCATTGAAGGCCAATAACCATTTCGGAATCAAATGCCATAACTGGAACGGTCCCAAGATGCACTATGACGATGACAGGAAAGGGGAATGCTTCCGCAAATATGGCTCTGCTGAGGAGTCTTTCCGTGACCACTCGGATTTTCTGAGGTTCCGCGACAGATACAGGTTCCTCTTCGATCTCGATCCTGCGGACTATGAAGGATGGGCGCGCGGACTCAAGAAGGCAGGGTATGCCACAGATCCGAAATACCCTCAGAAATTGATCGGTCTGATCGAAGAGTACGAACTCCATAAATACGATGTCTCGGCTGGTCAGCGGAAAAGTCTTCCTGAATCTCCTGCCCGGATAGAAAAGGTGGAGCCTTTGAGTGACAAGCAGAGCGAAACCTTTCATTTCGCCCTTTCTGCCCAGGTGTATTCCATCAACGGAGTGCCTTTTGTCTATTCGGTCGAAGGTGAATCATATGCGAGCATTGCCAGCAGGTACAATCTCTTCCATAAAGAGATCCTGAGATATAATGACCTGAAGGAGGATGAGACTCTGTATCCGGGTACGGTGGTATATCTTCAGAAAAAGAAAAAGCAGGCCGCCAAGGGACTGGATAAGCATATTGTAGAGGGGAACGGGGAGACATTGAAAGATATAGCTCAGAGATATGCTGTCAGACTCAGCAGTCTGCTCCGTATGAACAGGTTCCCGGAAGGATATGTGCCTAAGGAAGATGAAGTTATAATTTTAAGAAAATAGATATGACGACAAAGGGTAAGATAATATTGGCCGTACTTGCGGCAGGTGCATTGCTTGCGGGAGCTGCAGGATTCGTGGCAGGAAGGTATTATATTGACAATAAGAAACCTAATTTCTCTGAGAAATATGTCCTGTATGTCCGTCCGGAGATGTCTGTGGCAGAGGTCATGGATTCGCTGCAGGCCGGAGCCGGCACCGTACGTCCAAAGAGTGTTGAGAGAGCTTTTGCAAAGATGGAGATGGATGCCAATATGAAGCCCGGACGATATGTGGTGGACTCCACCAGTACCAGTATCTATGTGGCGCGCATGCTTGTTTACGGCTGGCAGACTCCGCAGAATATGACATTGTCAGGAACCCTCCGCAAGAAGGACAGAATAGCTCAGAGAATCAGTTCTCAGATGATGGTGGATTCCGCTTCAGTGGCGGATGCCCTTAATGATGAAGCATTCCTGGCAGAATATGGTTTCACACCTGAGAATGTCTTCGCCCTTATCATTCCGGATACCTATGAAATGTACTGGACTGCATCTGTAAAGGATATCTTTGACCGTTTCAAGAAGGAATATGATGCGTTCTGGACTTCCGATCGTAAAGAAAAGGCCAAGGCTCAGGGACTTTCTCCTATGCAGGTGTCTGTCATGGCTTCTATTGTAAGCGGGGAGACTCTCAAGGCATTCGAGTATCCGATAATAGCCGGTGTTTATCTGAACCGATACAAAAAGGGAATGAAGCTTCAGGCTGACCCAACCATCGCCTTCTGCTATGATTACACCCTCGACCGCATCCTGAAGAAACATCTTACAGTGGATTCGCCGTACAATACCTATAAGCATGTCGGACTACCGCCGGCTCCTATCAATGTACCTCCTAAGGCTTGTCTGGAGGCAGTCCTGAATCCGCAGAAGCACAATTATATCTATTTCTGTGCAAGTCCTGCCTTTGACGGTACGCATAACTTCGCTGTAGGCTACAATGAGCATCTTAAGAACGCCAGGGCTTTCCAACGCGAACTTACCGCGCGCCGCAGAGCCAAAGCAGCCGCTAAATAGCCCTTCCCGGACCACCATCAAGTCGTTTCCCAGCACTGCCCGGTCGACTTTAAGGCCAAACAGAGCCAAGCTGTCACGGAAACGCAGCTCATAATATCAAAATAACTACCGCTCGGTCGAATTTTACTCTAAAGTCGACCGAGCGGTAGTTGTTTTTGTTCTATCGTGTATGTTTAGATCTTTACCGAATGGTAATGAGGACCGAATCGTTCGAATGCAGCGCGGTCGAGCTGTTCGCGATGGTCAGGATGAGCGATGCTGATGAGAAGTTTCGCGCGTTCCTGCATTGACTTGCCGTATAGATCCACTGCTCCGAATTCAGTCACTACATAATGTACGTGTGGTCTTGTAGTCACTACTCCACCACCCTCGATGATCACAGGAGCGATCTTGCTGCCTCCCTTGTTGGTAGTGGAAGGCATTGCGATGATGGCCTTGCCCTGAGGAGCGAGGGATGCTCCGTAGATGAAGTCCACCTGACCGCCTACTCCTGAGTGGAAACGTGTTCCGATAGAGTCTGCGCAAACCTGGCCGGTGAGATCCACCTGGACAGCAGAGTTGATGGCTGTCATCTTAGGATTCTTCGCGATGACGAACGGGTCGTTGGTATATCCTACGTCCATCATTGCCACCATAGGGTTGTCGTCGATGAAATCATATACCTTCTGTGATCCCATAAGGAAGGTCGATACGAGTTTTCCTTTGTCTGTCACCTTGTTCGATCCGTTGATGATTCCCTTTTCCACGAGCTCGAGAACTCCGTCTGCAAACATCTCTGTATGTACTCCGAGATTCTTGTGTCCGCCGAGCTGGGCGAGAACTGCGTTAGGAATGGCTCCGATACCCATCTGCAGGCAGGCACCGTCGTCAATAAGTGCCGCACAATGCTTTCCGATGGCGATTTCCACCTCGTTCGGCTCGCTGAAGTGTGCCGGCTCAAGCGGTTCGTTGCCCTCTACAAAGATATCGATCATATCCATAGGGATCATTGCCTGACCCCAGGCGCGCGGTACATTCGGATTGACCACAGCGATCACTGTCTTTGCGCATTCGATTGCTGCCAATGTGGCATCAACAGATGTTCCAAGTGAAACATATCCGTGCTTGTCCGGAGGGCATACCTGGATCATCGCTACGTCGCAGCGAAGGGCTCCGCAGCGATAAAGTTTCTGAGTCTCGCTGAGGAAGACAGGGATATAGTCGGAATATCCTGCCTGGACACTCTTGCGGACATTGGCTCCTACGAAAAACGCCTGATGGAAGAAGATTCCGTCGAATTTCGGATCTGTGTATGGGGCAGCTCCTTCAGTGTGGAGGTGGTGGATGCGTACATCCTGAAGTTCACCGGCCTCACCTCTGCGGCAAAGTGCCTCGATAAGGATACGTGGAGCGCTTGCCACGCTGCTCAAATGGATATGGTCGCCTGATTTAACGACCTTTACGGCCTCATCTGCCGATACGAAAGTTATCTCTTTACGCATAATGATGTGATTATCTTGCCAAAGATAGTTATTTTTTCTAGAATTGCTAACTTTGCAGACTGTCATCCTGAGCGACGGGCGAAGGATCTGTAACGGAAAAAGAAGAAATGACTATGCATACAAGAGAAGAAAAACTTCAGGCATTCGGCAGGATTCTGGATGTGCTGGATGAATTGAGGGAGAAATGTCCATGGGACAGGAAACAGACCAATGAATCTCTGCGTCCGCAGACTCTCGAGGAAGTATATGAGCTGAGTGATGCTATCCTCAAGGGAGAGGAGCATGAACTTTCCAAGGAACTTGGTGATGTGCTTCTGCACGTGATATTCTATGCCAAGATAGGTGAGGAAAAGCAGCATTTCGATATAGTGGATGTAATCAACTTCCTTTGTGATAAGCTGATATACCGTCATCCTCATGTCTTCTCTACGGCTGAGGTAGGCAGTGCCGAAGATGTGATTAAGCAATGGGAAATGCTCAAGACCACAGAAAAAGACGGCAACAAACGGGTCCTTTCCGGAGTTCCGGATGGTCTGCCACCGCTTCTTAAAGCCTATCGTATGCAGGACAAGGCCCGCGGAGTAGGATTTGACTGGGAGAAGAAGGAGGATGTCTGGGACAAAGTCAAGGAGGAAATGGGAGAGTATCAGGCGGAACTTGATGCAATGGCGGCTGCTCAGACTGAAGAAGAAAAGGCAGCGGCGTATGATCGCGCGGAGGATGAATTGGGAGATTTCCTTTTTGCAACTGTCAATGCAGCAAGACTTTATGGACTCAATCCTGACACTGCTCTGGAGCGTACTTGTGCGAAATTCCGTCGCCGTTTCACCTATCTCGAAGAGCAGACTATCCGCAAGGGACGCAATCTCAAGGATATGACTCTGGCGGAGATGGATGCTATCTGGGACGAGGGTAAAGCCAAGGGACTATGATGTACGATTGGCAGGAAAGGACGGCTATGCTGGTAGGAGAGGAGATGCTTGAGCATTTCCGTAATTCCACTGTAGCTGTGATAGGAGTCGGAGGCGTAGGCGGCTATGCTGCGGAGATGATAGTTCGTGCCGGCGTGGGCCATCTTATCATATTGGACAGTGATGATGTGTCCGTGACCAACAAGAACCGTCAGCTTCTGGCATTGGATTCGACAGTAGGCAAGCCTAAATGCGATGTCCTTGCCTCCAGGCTCAAAGATATAAATCCGGAACTTGATCTTATCGTCATCAAGGAATATCTCGAGGCAGAAAAGGCCGGGGAAGTCCTTGGAGAATATAAGATAGATTTCCTTGTAGACGCGATAGATACCCTTTCTCCGAAGCTGCATCTGATCAAGTATTGCATGGATAACGGCATTCCTCTGGTGTCTTCGATGGGTGCGGGTGCCAAATACGATGCTACCAAGGTTCGTATTACCGATGTTTCCAAGTCATTCAATTGTCCTCTGGCTTATATTGTCCGCAAGAGACTCAGGTATATGGGCATCAGGAAAGGATTCAAGGTGGTATTCTCGGAGGAACTCCCCGACAAAGAGTCAATAGTTCCTTGCGAGGACCGCAACAAGAAGTCCCAGGTGGGTACGATATCATACATCCCGGCGGTCTTCGGATGCGTCTGCGCTCAAGCTGTTGTGCAGCATCTGATTACATCAGCCACTCCTTCCGAGCTTAGTCGGGAAATCTAATTTTTTTATTATCTTTGTGCGATAATTTATAAGATATGGCAGATAATTCACTTTTGGAGAAGGTTTTAGGCCTTCAGGAGAAATATGAGGCGCTTCAGAATCAGCTTTCTGACCCTGAGGTAATTTCAGATATGAAGAGGTTCGTCCAGCTGAACAAGGAGTATAAGGAACTTACTCCTATCATCGCAGCCGGAAACGAGTTCAAGAAGATACTTGAGAACTACGAGATGGCAAAGGAAATCCTTGCTACAGAGAAGGATGAAGACCTTCGTGAGATGGCCAAGGAGGAAATTGCGGAGATCGAGCCTACTCTTCCTGAGTGGGAGGAGAAGATCAAGCTCCTTCTCATTCCGGCAGATCCTCAGGACAGCAAGAATGCGATTCTTGAGATCCGTGGCGGTTCGGGTGGAGACGAGGCTGCTATCTTTGCCGGTGACCTTTTCCGTATGTACTCTAAGTTCATTGAGACAAGAGGCTGGAGAATGGAAATCACAAGCCAGGCTGAAGGTGCGGCAGGCGGTTTCAAGGAAATCGTGTGCAAGGTCTCTGGTGACGGCGTATATGGTGTGTTGAAATACGAGTCAGGAGTACATCGTGTGCAGCGTGTCCCTCAGACAGAGACTCAGGGCCGTGTACATACTTCAGCAGCATCTGTGGCAGTGCTTCCGGAGGCTGATGAGTTCGATATTGAGCTGAATATGAACGATATCCGTAAGGATACCTTCTGTTCGTCAGGTCCGGGCGGCCAGTCAGTGAACACTACTTATTCTGCCATCCGTCTTACCCATATCCCTACTGGTCTCGTGGTGCAGTGTCAGGATGAGAAGTCACAGCTCAAGAATTTCGACAAGGCTCTCGCAGAACTTCGTACCCGTCTCTACAATATGGAGTATGAGAAGTATCTCGCGGAGATCTCTGCAAAGAGAAAGACAATGGTGGCCGGTGGTGACCGTTCTGCGAAGATCCGTACCTATAACTACCCTCAGTCTCGTGTGACCGATCACCGTATCAACTACACGATGTACAATCTTCCTGTATTTATGGACGGAGCCATCCAGGATGTGATCGACCAGCTTCAGATCGCTGAGAACGCCGAGCGTCTCAAGGCTGCTGAGTAATGAAGAAGATCCGCAATCCATACCTGGGCCTTCAGTCCCAGGGTTACAATTGCTTTGCCTGCTGTCCGGATAATCCTGCAGGACTCAAGATGGAGTTCTATGAGGATGGAGAGGATCTGGTCTGTCTCTGGAATTCGAGCGATAACTATCAGGGCTGGCTCAAGACTCTCCACGGAGGCATTCAGGCTACGCTGATGGATGAACTTGGTGGCTGGATTGTTAACCGCAAGCTCCAGACTGCAGGAATGACGACAGACCTTCGTATGAAATATCGTCGTCCTGTTCCTACAGGCGAAGGTGTGACTGTAGAGATAAGAGGCCGCATCAAGGAGATGAAAAGAAATTTCGCCTTTATCGAGACTTCTCTCAGTTGTGAAGGCCAGGTCTGTTCAATGTGCGAAATGACATATTATTGCTTCACGAAGGAAAAGGCGGAAAGTGATTTCTTCTTTACCGGATGTGAGCTTGAGGACTGATAGTATTATTCCTCGATAGGATCCATAAGTGGTTGTACCTCAGTGAAGTAGCTGAGTACGTTGTCTGTGTATGTCTTTGTCACAGGAAGAGGCGGGATAGCCTCATTGGCAAGATCCAGTACATAGCCGTCGCTTTCCTTTCTCAATGTCGCGACCTTGTTTATATTGACAATATATTTTCTGTTGCATCTCACAAGGCCGGCACCTCTGAAACTCTCTTCCACTGTCTTCAGACGGCAGCGTAGCATATACTGTTTCAGCTCAGTCTTATTGTCTGTGTACCATACTTTTATGTAATTGTCGTCGGACTCGATATAGTATAGATTTTCTGGGTTCAGAGACAATTTGAGAGCACCGCTGTTGTCGAAAAGGGTGATCTTGCTGGTGTGGGTCTCAGCCTTGGCCGGCTCATCGGTCACTACATTCTCGAAATTCATCAGTCTGATGGTATTGTTCTTGTCGATGATCGCAAAGTACATTCCGGAGATCAGATATGGTATTCCAAGCGCAATCGTTCCATAGAGCATCGCTCTTCCAAATATTTCCCATGCAGTTTCGCTCTGAGGAAGATTATGCCCCATAGTCAGGCCTGTATAAAATCCGCTGATTGTGACAATCTCCAGAAGGCACCATATGATGTATTCTGTGTAATTTATCTCGAAAAGACTCTTGATCTTATACATCATCATACGGCTGACGATCAGGGTCATGATCGATACTCCGATGAATATGATGGTAAGGACAAACATCGATGAATCTCCGAGTCCGAACCACGCTGTATCTGAAAACGGTATATATATATTGAGGAATACGACAGCAAAGAGGACAGAGAAAGTGACTGTTCCTATAAGCTGGTATTTTCCAAGCAGGTATCCGGGAATCTTATCTTTTAAAAACATTTTTTCTGGTTTAGGTCGGGCAAATGTATGAAATTTTGCCCCAAATACCAAAAACTCGCCACGAACCTCACTCTGTAATGAAGCAATGGCATCTTATGGGGATAGTCAAAGAAAAAATATGTTATATTTGTCTTTTGCGTAAATCAAGGTATATGATCAAAAGCAGAATTTGTGAAATGCTCGGCATAGAATATCCGGTCTTTCAGGGTGGAATGGCCTGGATTGCCGATGCTTCATTGGCTGCTGCCGTGTCGGATGCAGGTGGACTTGGATTGATAACTTCTGTCAATACCGGAACTGAGGCCGTCAGGGAGCAGGTGAGGAAATGCCGTGAGATGACTGACAGACCTTTCGGTGTCAATATAATGCTTCAGGCTCCGAATGCGGCCGAAGTGGCTGCAATGATCGTCGAAGAAGGCGTTAAGGTCGTGACAACTGGTGCCGGATCTCCGGTGCAGTATATGCAGATGTGGAAAGAGGCGGGTATAAAAGTCATTCCTGTGGTCCCTTCTGTAGCGATTGCACTTAAGATGCAGGCTGCCGGAGCTGATGCTGTGGTGGCGGAAGGCGCAGAATCCGGTGGACATATAGGTGAATTGCATACAATGCCTCTTATACCTCAGGTGGCCGATGCCCTTGATATACCGGTAATCGCTGCTGGAGGAATATGTGACGGAAGAGGTGCTGCTGCAGCCTTTATGCTTGGTGCGGATGCCGTTCAGGTGGGAACCCGCTTCCTGTCTGCAAAGGAGTGCAATATCCATCCGGATTATAAAGATAAAATCATAAAGGCGACAGATATATCTACAATAGTTACCGGAAAAAGTTTCGGACATCCTGTCCGTTCCCTCAAGACTCCTTTTTCCAAGACATTGGCCAGGATGGAGGCCGATCCTTCGGTGGATCATGACCAGATGCTGGCGCTTGGAAGCGGGGCGCTCAGAAGGGCCGTGCAGGAAGGAAGCATTGACGGAAGCTACATGGCTGGCGAGTGTGCCGGAATGGTAAAGACTATAGAATCAGCCCGGACAATTGTGGAAGATATTATTCTGGGAGCTGAAAAAATCATAGTTCATGTATATAATACAAGATTATTAACTAACGACAATACGAAATGAACAGAAGAGTTGTGGTGACAGGTACAGGTGTGATCACCCCTGTCGGAAATGATGTGCAGACATATTGGAAGAATCTACTTGACGGAGTCTGCGGAATCGACTTCCTTAAGTCGATACCGACCGATGACCTTCCCGTAAAGATTGCCGGAGAAGTTAAGGACTTTAATCCGTCAGATTATGATATAGAAGCTCCTTTTGCAAGGAAACAGGATAAGTTCAGTGTTTATGCGGTCGCAGCTGCATGGCAGGCTGTGAAGCAGTCAGGTCTCAGTTCAGCGGAAGACGGTAACATTGATCCTTTCCGTTTCGGAGTCTATGTGGGTTCCGGAATAGGTGGATTTACCACTCAGATAAGAGAGACTGAAAAGATTCTGAATGAAGGACCCAAATGGGTTTCCCCTCTCTTTATTCCGACGATGATAGCTAATATTGCTGCCGGCAATATAGCCATAAGAAACAAGGCCTGCGGTCCGTGCCTTCCTGTTTCGACAGCATGCTCTACCTCAACCCACGCTATCGGTGAGGCCTACAGGGCCATCAAGCACGGATATGCCGACGCCATCATTGCCGGCGGTTCAGAGGCTGTACTTCTTCCTCTGGCTATTGCGGGATTTGCCAATGCGAAGGCTTTGTCCCGCAGCGAAGATCCGAAATATGCGTCTCTTCCCTTCAATAAGAACCGTGGCGGTTTCGTGATGGCTGAGGGTGCTGCAATTCTGGTTCTGGAGGAATATGAGCATGCGGTGGCCCGAGGTGCAGAGATACTTGCAGAAGTCTGCGGATACGGCAATACCTGTGATGCTCATCATGTTACGGCTCCTCGTCCTGACGGTGCCACTCAGGCTGCTGCTTTCAGACAAGCTCTTGAAGAGGCCGGATACTCGTCTGACGATGTTCTGTATATCAACGCCCATGGAACAGGTACGGCCCTCAATGATGTGTCTGAAACCCAGGCCTTCAAGAACGCACTCGGTGAGGATGCTTATAAAGCTCATATCAGTTCTATAAAGGGATCGATCGGGCATATGCTCGGAGCTGCCGGAGCTGCAGAGGCTGTGGCTACCGTGATGGCTCTTAAGGAGGGAATTGTTCCGCCTACGATAAATCTGGATGAACTGGATCCGGAATGCGACCTGGATTATACTCCGAACCATCCGGTGAAGGCAGATCTTACCATAGCGATGTCTGATTCATTAGGATTCGGAGGCCACAACAGCTGTGTCGTATTCAGAAAATATCTCGGATAACTACCTTCTTTTCTTGCCGGCCTTTCTTGCGCTCTTGACAGCCTGTACGGTCATTTCGTCGACCATTGACTTCTTTGCTGCCATGAAATCGAGGAAGGCTGCCGCGAGAGGGAAGAGGGCGGTGAATGAGAACGTCATATCGTTTCTGTTGATCAATATGTCGATGCCCAGCCAGATCTGAAACCCTATTGCCAGCAAGCCTGCGATCACGCCCACTCTGGCCTGAAGGAAGAATGCCTTGAAGCTGGCTGTAGCTGCGATATGAGCGGTTATGAGCATTATCATCAGAACCAGATATGGCATTTTCTCTGAATATCTTATGCTTGCTTCCGCTCCGTCAGGACCGATGATGGTCGCAAAAATGCAGAAAAACATGGAAAATATGAGGGCGGTCGCGATGCCGAAGTATAATGTCTGGATTCTTTGCCACATATTGGGTTCAATTAGTATTATTTAGCAAAAGTAGGAATATTCACGTTAAAAAACTATATTTGGCAAAATAATGGTACAATTCCCATCTCATGACATTTGAGGAAAACAGCTCATGTCATTCCTTTTTTAATTGTGACATTATAGGAAAACTTAGTATTGAAAGATAATTTTAGAGAATATGAGAATCGCAGAATCAGAACTTATAATCAATGGTGACGGATCGGTGTTTCATCTTCACCTCCGTCCTGAGGAACTTGCAGACAATGTCATTCTTGTAGGAGATCCCGGTCGCGTCGATATGATCGCCGAATATTTCGAGGAAAAGGAGTTCAGACATTCTTCACGTGAATTTGTCTCTGTAACCGGAAAATATAAGGGAGTCAGGATAACAGCTCTTTCCACAGGTATAGGAACAGACAATATCGACATCGTGATGAATGAGCTTGATGCCCTTGCAAATGTGGATTTCGAGACACGCGAAGTTAAACCGGAGCATCGTACGCTCAATATCATCCGTATCGGAACATCAGGTGCCATTCAGCCTGAGATACCTCTGGGAGCTTTCGTGTTCTCACATATATCGATCGGATGTGACGGTTTGCTTAACTGGTATGCTGACCGTGAGAAGATTGCCCTTCTTGATATTGAAGAGGCTTTCAAGCAGCATACAGGATGGAACAGGCATCTTCCGGATCCTTATTTCGTGAAGGCGGGAGAGAAAATGTCAGATCTGTTCAGAGATTGTACTGTACCTGGAATGACTGTGGCGGCTTCAGGATTCTACGGACCTCAGGGACGTGTCATCAGAATGCCTCTTGCCATGCCGGACATGCTTGACACCTTCGAGTCGTTCCGTTTCAATGATCTGAAAGTCACCAATTTCGAGATGGAAGGATCTGCAATTGCCGGAATAGCGGCTCATCTGGGACACAATGCCGGTACGGTATGCTGCATCATTGCTCACAGACATCATAAGGCAAGTAATCCTGATTACAAGCCACAGGTGAGAAAACTTGTGGAACTTGTACTTGATAAGCTCGCAGAATAGGTTTCTGATAATAAAATTCCGACCGATATATAGGTGACATGCCACCCCCGGCTAGGGGGTGCCTCCTGATAAGGAGACGGGGGGCACCGGTATATCGGTCGGAATTTTATTGTTCTGGCTGTATTAGTTTCCGTAGAGTTCCTTTCTTGACTGCGGACCGGAGCCCTTATATACGTCAGGGTCATCGATCCAAGCCTCCACGATTCTCATCTTCTTCTGCATGATATTGGTTTCCAGGAACTTGATCTGAAGGTCGAGAGTCGTGTCCATTGAACCTGCTATTTCGTGTCCATAGTCGATGAAATGGTACATGTTGTAGTTAAGGCCGTATTTCTTGAATCTCTCGATAAGTTTTCCTGCTCCGAAGAATCCCAGGTTGAAAACCTTTATCTGATTGTATGGTACAAGTTTATCTGATGTACCGTGGAACATGAGGGTAGGACATGGATCCTTTTCGAAATCCACCTTTCCTTCTCTTGAAAGAATTGCTCCTGAGAATGACATTACTCCGGCATAATTGAATCCTGCAGGCAGTACTGAAGCCCATGCTGTGTTGTTCGCGATCTCGTACTCGGCCTGCATTACAGTGATCGCTCCGGCAGACGAGCCACTGATGACGATATTGTCCGGTCTTACTCCGAACTGGTCGGCATTATCGAGAATGAAGTTTGTCGCGCTGAAAAGGTCTTCTACTGCCATGTGGATAGCTTTGTCAAGTACATTTACCTGTGCGACTCCAACCTTGTTCGAACCCTTGAGTCCCAGGCGATAGTCGATGGAAATCACTCTATAGCCGTTGTCAGTCATCTGTCTGAACCATTTGTGGTAATCCACGTCGTCTCTGGTTCCTTGGATGAACCCGCCTCCGAACATAAATATTATAGTAGGTTTTTCCATTCCGAATGCAGTGGTCTCGCTACCTGCAGCGGGATTATATACATCCATGAAAAGGTCGCAGGTGTCTCTCTGTACGAAAAGATATGTTCCGTCCGGTGTTATGCTGTGCTCCTGGGCCAGCATGGTTTCGCTTGTGATTCCAGCCATTGTTATTGCTGCGATGATCAATAGTTTCTTAATCATATTCATTTGTGTTATTCTGTGTCTCCGGTGATAAGCCTCTCCGATGGGATCAGCCTTCTGATTGCCTTGATGTGCCTGAAGAATCTGAATGCGATCACCCTGACTACAGTGTAGCAAGGAATGGCGACAATCATTGACAGCGGACCTCCGATATGTCCAACGATGAGAAGGACGATGAATATCTCCAGAGGCTTGGACTTTATGCTTGTTGAATATATTACAGGCTGATAGAGAAAATTGTCCACCAACTGGGTAAAGCCGAATATGGCTACAAGGATGGCCGTAAACATCCAGAAGCTGACATCCAGTCCGATAGGTGTGATGCTGCTGTATTTCAGGATCAGGCACAGCAAGGTGCCGAGTACACCTCCCATAAGCGGTCCGACATATGGGATTATGTTCAGGATTCCTGTAAGGAAGGCTATACCGATGGCTGTATTGAAGCCCATACGGGCGATAAGCAGCAGTCCGAGGAAGTTGAGAAGGGCTACTCCGCATACTTCGATCATTACACCGATGAAATAACGTGAAAGCAGATGGCCTATGTCTGAAATAGCTTTCTCTGTGTTCTTTTCGTGCTTGTCTGGAACCAGGGCGCAGATGATCTCGGTGAAAAGTCCGTCATCCTTGATGAAGAAGAAACCGATGAATACCACGGAGAAAAGGCCGATTCCCAGATCTGTCAGAAATGATGTGGCCGATCCGATTATAGATGAGATGGCTGATGCTCCGAAGAGTTTCTGCAGTTCCTGTGTCAGCGTCATCTCTATCCTGAATCCGCTGCCCAGCTGCGGGAATGTGTTTTTCAGGAAGTCATTGAGGTTGGCAAGCGGAACCGATATCTGTGATGCGGCATTCTCGATGCTGCCAAAGGATATTCCTTTGAGTATTCCGCTTGTGATAGGTATGATAAGGGTCAATATCGACAGGATCACCGTAATGACCAGTGTCAATGAAAAGGCTGCCAGAAACCAGTCAGGCGCTTTTTTGCCCTTGATCCTTATTTTCTGCAGACCGCCCATTACCGGTTTGGCTATGAGTGATACCACAACTGCGGCCAATATATAAATGATGACGCTTCTGAAAAACCAGCAGATAGCGCAGATTATACCTATTCCGGCTGCGGCCAGAATGTATTTGGCAAGTTTGTCAACATATCTTTCGCTCTGTTCCATATCGTGGTGCTCTTTGCTGCAAAGTTATGTTTTTATTCTGAATCGGATAGCACGGCAGTGGAAATTTCATCAGGATTCCGGGCAAGAAGCCAAGGATTGTATGCAGCCAGCTCCTCTCTTGTCCTGAATCCCCATGTGGCTCCTATCGTCCTTATGCCGGCATTAAGTCCAGTCTGCATATCTACGTCAGAGTCACCGCAGTAGATGACTTCTTCCGATGATATGCCCGGCAGAGCCTCCATTGCTTCTCGTATGATTTCGGGATCCGGCTTGATGGGTTTGTTGTCCCTCTGTCCAAGAATCCTGACGAAATCATATTTTTTCAGAAGCTTTTCCACCAGTATTTCCGTGCCTTCCTGGTATTTGTTCGATGCAATGGCAAATGCAATGCCCGCTGATTCAAGAAGATCAAGCATCTGAATGATTCCCGGATAAGGTCTGGTCATGTCGCATATGTGGGAGTTGTAATATGGGACGAAATGACTTTTCATCTTCAATACCATATCCTCGCTCCGACTCTCCGGGGGCAGGGCCCCGCGGAACAGATTGTATATTCCGCGTCCGACCAGCATGTTGTACTCGTCAAGCGCTCTTTCCGGGAATCCGCACATCTTCAGTGCGTGGTTGCAGGCGCCGGCAATGTCCGCTCGGGTGTCCAGCAATGTGCCGTCAAGGTCGAAAATTATAAGTTTTACCATCTTTTTACGATATTTTGGGTGGGTGTGCCTTGGTATGGCACAATGAGCCTCTATCTTTGCATCAACAAAACGGATGAACCCTTAAAAATCAAGGATATGAATACAGATAACACACTCTCTTTCATCAGCTCGATGATCTCATCAGAAGCATCTTACAGGACGCTTGTTGATATGATAGATGAAATGGGTCTTGAAGTGATGGACTTCAATATCGCTTAACACCACTCTACGACCGTACCCTCCTTGTCCTCAGACAGACTGACGCGGATCTTCGTGTACTCCAGGCCGTTTTTTCCGGCCAGCATTCTGCCTGTAATGATGTGCTCGGAGACAGGATCTTCAATATATCTTTGGATCGCCCTCTTAAGAGGTCTCGCTCCATAGCTCGGGTCGTATCCTGAGTCAGCTACAAGACGCTTGGCGGCAGATGTCACGGTAAGGTCGAAACCTGCATCCTTGACACGCTTTTTGAGGCCTTTGAGCTCAATATCGATGATCTTTCCGATATTCTCCTTGGTCAGGGAGTTGAAGAAGATCTGCTCGTCCACTCTGTTGATGAACTCGGGCGGGAATGCCTTCTTTACGGCTTTTTCCAGGACAGCCTTCCTGTTGCCCTGCACATTTCTTCCAGCTGTGCTGAAGCCGACTCCGCTGCCATATTCGTCAAGCTCGCGGCTTCCGACATTGGATGTCATTATCACGATGGTGTTCCTGAAGCTTACAGTCCTTCCGGTGCTGTCGGTCAGACGACCTTCATCCATAACCTGCAGAAGTACATTGAACACGTCAGGGTGTGCTTTCTCGATCTCATCGAGCAGGACTACGCAGTAAGGCTTTCTTCTTACACGCTCGCTCAGCTGTCCGCCCTCTTCAAATCCCACATATCCCGGAGGCGCTCCGATCAGTCTGGATACATTGAATTTCTCCATGTATTCGCTCATGTCCAGACGAATGATATTGTCCTCTGAATCAAAGAGATACTCTGCCAAGGCCTTGGCCAGCTGAGTCTTGCCCACTCCTGTAGGACCGAAGAAGAGGAATGTGCCGATAGGTTTGCCCGGGTCCTTGATGCCGGCGCGGTTTCGTTGGATGGCGCGGACTACCTTGTCGATTGCCTCATCCTGTCCGATGATGCGGCCCTGAAGCTTCGCCTTCATCTTCATGAGCTTGTTGCCCTCTCCTTCTGCGATTCGTCCGGATGGTATTCCTGTCATCTTGGATATGATCGAAGCCACGTCTTCGGCACTTACATACCCTGTCCTTTTCGGATTCTTCAGTCTTACCATCGAGCCGGCTTCGTCCATAGCGTCGATTGCCTTGTCCGGCAGACAGCGGTCTGTGATGTAACGGTCTGACATTCTCACGCAGGCCTCTATCGCATCGTCTGTGTATATCACATTGTGGTGCTTTTCATAATTGGTCTTCAACCTGTCGAGGATAGATATCGACTGGGGAATATCCGTATGTTCGACGATGATTTTCTGGAACCTTCTGTCGAGAGCTCCGTCTTTCTCCACTATCTTGCGGAACTCGTCGAGGGTGGTCGCGCCTATGCACTGGATATCGCCACGTGCCAGAGCTGGCTTGAGCATATTGGCCGCATCAAGGCTGCCTGAAGCTCCGCCGGCTCCCACAATTGTATGAAACTCGTCGATGAACAATATCACATCAGGACTCTGTGCCACTTCGTTGATTATGGCTTTGAGTCTTTTTTCGAAATCACCGCGATATTTCGTACCTGCTACGATTGAACCCAAGTCTAAGGATATCAATCGTTTATCAGCAAGGACCGGAGGGATGTCTCCTGTCACAATCTTAATGGCGATGCCTTCCACAATCGCTGATTTGCCCACTCCCGGGTCACCTACGAGCATAGGGTTGTTCTTGCGTCGGCGTCCGAGGATCTGTATGACTCTCTGGATCTCGTCCTCTCTTCCTACCAGCGGGTCAAGCTTGCCTTCTCTTGCCGCCTTGGTGATGTCATAACCGAACTCTTCAAGAGGAGGGAGCTGAGGCTCTTCCTTCTTTTCTTCTGCTGAGACGGCTCTAATGCGGATATGCGGTACATCTTCCGCATTTTCATCCGTCCCTTCCGGTGACTGTATGGCTGTGTCTTTGTCCAGAAGCTCGTTTCTGTCAAGGTATCTGTAGATGTGCATGTAATCCACTCCCAGGTCGTTCAGGTATGTGCTTCCGTATGAGCTTCCTGACTTGCATAGAGCCAGCAGGAGATGCTGGGAAGATGCCTGGGCACTGCGCAGTTTCGTGGCTTCCAATATGGTGAAGCTCAGTACGTTCTGCGCGCCTCTGGAGAATGAGATCTTGTCGATGTCCGAGTAGGGGATATGTTCGTTGGTGAATATCTTTTCGTCGATGAACTGCTTCATCTCGTCGATGTCTATCATCGCGCCCCGGAGAGCGTCCACGGCGGTATTCTCCCGGTGGCGCAGTATACCGAGAAAGAGATGGTCCGGGGCGATCCCGTAGCTGCCGGTCCTCATCGCCTCTTCCCGTGCGAAATTTATTATCGAGCTGAGCTCGTCCGATATGCTGATTTCCATATTAGAAACTGTTTTCTTTTGTTTTTGATTGCACAAATTTATTAAATTTTTCGTAACTTTGCCAAGATGTATAATCGAGCATAAAAAAGTTAAGATAATATATGGAAAATGAGGTAAAGACTGGCAGGATTGAACAGGTCAATATCGATCAGCAGATGAGAAGTGCGTATATCGACTACTCGATGTCTGTTATCGTTTCCCGAGCTCTTCCTGATGTGCGTGACGGTATGAAACCTGTCCACAGAAGGGTGCTTTTCGGAATGGAAGGCCTGGGACTTACTTATTCAAGCCAGACAAAGAAATCAGCCAGAATCGTCGGAGAGGTTCTCGGTAAATACCATCCGCATGGCGATTCCAGCGTATATGACGCAATGGCACGTATGGCTCAGGACTGGAGCCTCCGATACCCTCTCGTATTCGGACAGGGTAACTTCGGATCTATGGACGGTGACCCCGTGGCTGCGATGCGTTATACTGAGGCGAAACTCTCAAAGCTTTCTGATGAGGTTCTTGCAGACCTTGACAAGGATACTGTAGATTTTCAGAATAACTTCGACGACTCCCTTCAGGAGCCTACCGTTCTTCCTACGAAGCTCCCGCTTCTTCTTCTGAACGGTGCTTCGGGTATTGCTGTCGGTATGGCTACGAATATGGCTCCGCACAATCTTACAGAGTGCTGCGACGCCATCTGTGCATATATTGACAATCCTGAAATCACCATCGAGGAGCTGATGCATCATATCAAGGGACCGGATTTCCCTACGGGAGGTATAATCCAGGGACGTCAGGGAATCAAGGATGCATTCGAGACTGGCCGTGGCCGTATCGTGATCCGTTCCAAGACTGAAATCGAAGTGAATGATTCAGGCCGTGAGACAATTGTCGTTACAGAGATCCCTTATATGGTGAACAAACGCGAGATGATCGAAAAGATCGCCGAGCTTGTGGAAACCAAGAAGGTGGACGGAATCGCATACATAAACGACGAGACTACCATGAAGGGTGTCCGCGTCGTGATCCGCCTGAAGAAGGATGCGAATGCGAATGTAGTGCTCAATATGCTCTACAAGTATTCTCCGCTCCAGTCAAGCTTCTCTGTCAACAATGTGGCTCTCGTGAACGGTCGTCCGCGTACTCTGAATCTCAAGCAGCTTATCAAGTATTTCGTAAGACACAGGCACGAAGTCGTTCTCAGAAGGACAAGATTCGATCTGGAAAAGGCCCGCAAGAGAGCGCATATCCTCGAAGGACTTCTCAAGGCTCTTGATGTGATCGATCAGATCATCAACATCATCAGGTCTTCAAAGAGTGTAGAGGAAGCCAAGAACGAGCTGATGGCTACATTCGGATTTACCGATGTCCAGGCTACCGCTATCGTTGAGATGCGTCTGCGCCAGCTTACAGGACTCGAGAGAGAGAAACTCCAGAACGAGTTCGACGAACTTATGAAGTTCATCCGTTACTGCGAAGATGTACTTGCTGACGAGAAGCTCCAGATGGGCATCATCAAGGATGAGACTATGGAGATGAAGGAGAAGTACGGTGATGCAAGAAGAACTGAAATCGCTCTTTCTGCCGAGGAATTCAACCCAGAGGACTTCTATGCGGATGAGGATGTGGTGATCACAATCTCTCATCTCGGATATATAAAGAGGACTTCCCTTACAGAATATCGTCTCCAGAACAGAGGAGGAGTCGGAATGAAGGGTAGTGCGACACGCGACGAGGACTTCATCGAGCATATCTATGTGGCCAATATGCACAGCACAATGCTCCTTTTCACTCAGAACGGACGCTGCTATTGGCTCAAGGTATACGAAATTCCGGAAGGTTCACGCGCATCGAAGGGCCGTGCCATCCAGAACGTGATCAACATAGAGCCTGATGACAAGATCAAGACCTACCTCAATGTGAAGAATCTCAAGGACGAGGACTATATCAATAACAATTATATCGTACTCGGAACCAAGAGAGGAATCATCAAGAAGACATCACTTGAGGCTTATTCAAGACCTCGCGCCAACGGTGTGATTGCCATTACAGTACGCGACGGAGACGAGCTTCTCGATGCAGTAATGACCAACGGACAGAGCGAGATATTGCTTGCAGGTCGTCACGGACGTTGCTGCCGCTTCGATGAGAATGATGCAAGGGCCCTCGGAAGAACAGCTTCCGGAGTGCGTGGCATAAATATTGATGATGATGACGAGGTAATCGGAATGATAGCATATGATCCTACCGCTGAAGACGCTCAGGCTCACAGCCTGCTTGTAGTCAGCGAGAATGGTTATGGAAAGCGTTCTGATTTCGACGAATATCGCAAGACAAATAGAGGCGGTAAAGGTGTCAAGACACTGAACATCACAGAAAAGACCGGCGAACTGGTGGCAATGAAGAATGTTACCGATGAGAATGACCTTATGATCATCAATCGTTCCGGAATCACTATCAGAATGGCTGTTTCGGATATCAAGGTGGCAGGACGTGCGACTCAGGGTGTCCGTCTGATCAATATCAGAGAGGGAGACTCGATTGCTGCAATATCGGCAGTGAACAAGAGCGAGGAAGATACTCCTGAACAGCCGGTTGAGCAGTCTGCCGAGCAGGATTCACAGCAGAATAACGAATAATCACTTAATATAACTGAACATTATGAAAAGAATTTTGATCGCATTGGCAGTTCTCCTTGCAGTACAGGTGGCTGATGCACAGACAAAGTCTCCAGAGGCAGCTAAGAAGGCTGTTGAAAGCGCCGAAGCAGCATCTAAGGATGCTAAGAAGGCTACAAAGGTGGCAACATGGCTTAAGCTTGCATCTTCTTATATGGATGCATACAATGCTCCGGCAGGAAGTGCTTGGCTTGGTGCTTCAAAGCAGGAACTTCAGCTTATTATGGGTAACGACAGACCTGTATCAGTAGAGGAAGTTGTTCTTGGTACCGATCAGCTTATCAAGGAGACTTATTCCAATAAGGAGTTCTACTTCAGCCCTGCAGGCCAGCTCGTTCTCATCAATGTGACTCAGCCTGTTGTCGAGGACGCTCTCGGTGGAGCTCTCGAGGCTTACAAGAAGGCTTACGAAGTGGATGCAAAACAGTCTAAGACAAAGGATATCGTTACAGGACTTTCAACTATCGCTCAGAAATATCTTGACGAGGGTATGAACAGCTACACTTTCGGTGACCTTGTAAAGGCAAGCCAGCTTTTCGAGAAGGCTGTAGAGGCTTCAGCTACTGCACCGCTTTCAAAGGTGGATACTACTGCCCTTTACAATGCAGGTTACACTGCTTGGGCCGTTAAGGATTATGAGAGAGCAAAGAACTTCTTCGAGCAGTGCCTTGCAGCAAACTACTACTATGAGGGTGGTGAGGTTTACGCTAAGCTCGGTGATGTTTATACAAACCTTGGTGATGCCAAGAAAGGCGCTGAGCTCCTCGAGCAGGGATTCGTGAAGTTCCCTCAGAGCCAGAGCATCCTTATCGGACTCATCAACTACTATATGACAAGCGGTGAGAATGCAGATCGTCTCTTCGTTCTCATTGACGAGGCTAAGAAGAACGAGCCTAACAATGCATCTCTCTATTATGTAGAGGGTAACATCTACAAGGAGCTCAAGAACTATGAAAAGGCTGTCGAGTCATATATGAAGTGTGCTGAGATCAACCCTGAGTATGAGTTCGGTTTCATCGGAGCAGGTATCCTTTATTATGAGAGAGCAGTAGAGCTTTCTGAGCAGGCTTCAAATGAGTTTGATGACAAGAAGTACAACGCTCTCGTAGAGCAGTTCGAGCAGGCTCTTCTTGACGCATTGGAGCCATTCGAGAAGGCATACAACGTGACTAAGGACAATACACTCAAGGTAAGCATCGCAGAGTACCTCAAGAATATCTACTACCGTAACATCTCAAAGGGTGCTGAGTACGAGGCTGCTTACAACAAGTACAATGAAGTTGTGAAGACTGGTCAGCCAAGCTAATACGGCAGAAACAGATCTTAATAAGAAAAGGGGAGACGGTTCAGACCGTTTCCCCTTTTTCGAATGCCTTTACAATCTTTGCTACCAGATGATGTCGTACTATGTCCTCGTTCCTGAAGAATATTGTCTTTATACCTTTTATATCTTTAGTCAGTTCAATTCCTCTCAGCAGGCCTGAGTCCTTTTTATTTGGCAGGTCTATCTGGCTGGCATCTCCGGTCACAATGAATTTTGCGTCACATCCCATTCGGGTCAGGAACATCTTGAGCTGTCCCAGATTGGTGTTCTGTGCTTCATCCAGAATCACGCATGCTCTATCCAGTGTGCGGCCTCGCATATATGCCAGAGGGGCTATCTGAATGGTACCTTCTGCCATGAATTCCTGAAGCCTCTTGGCTGGAATCATGTCTCCAAGTGCATCGTAGAGCGGCTGGAGATAAGGGTCCAGCTTGTCTTTGAGGTCTCCCGGAAGAAATCCGAGCCTTTCCCCAGCTTCTACTGCCGGCCTGGTAAGGATTATCCTCTTGATCTCTCTGTTTTTCAAAGCTCTGACTGCCAGGGCTATGGCTATGTATGTCTTACCTGTACCGGCAGGACCGACAGCAAATATGAGATCGTTCTCAAAATACGACTTCACCATCTCTTCCTGGGTGCGGTTGCGTGCCTTGATGGGTTTTCCGTCGTTTCCGTGGACAATGACAGAGGTTCCGCAGAGTTTGAATCTGTCGGGTGAAATATCTCCGTCGAACAGATCCTCCACATCATAAGGGGTTATATTCATTTTGTGATGCCTTCTTTCTATCAGCATCTTCACCTTTGTCTCGAATTCCTCGATATCCGTATCCTTTCCTTCGAGCATTATTTCATTCCCTCGTGCAACAACCTTAAGCTCTGGGAAATAGCTGCATAAAGCCTCGAGATTCTTGTTCGCCGCGCCGTAGATTTCCAGCGGGTCGATTGCTTCAAGTCTGATGTTTTTTCTTGCCATTTATTCTATTTCTTTTCTTACTCTCCTGTATGTCGATATCATTTTATCATAGTCGTTCCTGTTTTGCCAAAGTTCCGGGCGGTCTATGTATCCTGCTATAGGTATCACGGTGTATGATCCGTTGAATCCTCCCGGTCTTGAGCACCATAGATAATCCAGCTCCAGCGGCAGTACAGTCAGGTCACCGTTGCAATGACGCACTATCCTTATGGTGGCCATCAACTCCAGTTGAGTATTGACGGCACTCATATTCGAAACGGCATTTCCTAAAGAATATACCACAGGGGTGCTTCCTATGGCACTTGTATCCTGCACTACATGGGGATGGGCTCCGACTATGAAATCTGCGCCTTGTCCGGCAAGCCAACGGGCTGTCTCCTCCTGTGCTTTGGAATGCTTCAGCTGGTACTCCGGGCCCCAGTGCGGCAGCGCGATGATATAATCCGCTCCTTTCTCTCTTGCTGTGGAAAAAGCCTCAGCAGCTTTTTCTTTCTCTCCTATGTAATTGGTCGCCGGCCATTTTGCGCCACCTCCCAAATTAGTACCATATGTGAGATTTATCAATGCTATGCTTATGCCTTTTGCCCTGATAATCAGCGGATTGTTGCTTCTCAGCTCATCTTCGTTTCCGGCCAGTCCTGTGAATCTGATACCTTCACTGTGCTGCAGCCTGCGATAAATTTCCAGTGTCCTTTCTGCACCTTTCGGCCCTTTGTCGAAAATATGATTGTTGGCCGCAAGGAAAACATCAAAGCCGCATTCTGCAAGATGCCCGGCAAGAGTGTCAGGAGCAGAAAAACAAGGGTATCCCGTGTATGGCTCTCCGGCAAGGGTGAATTCCATGTTTGCCACGGATATGTCGGCCTCGCTGATCTTGTCTTCGATCAAATGGAAGTATGAACTGAAGTCATACTCTGACTCTGTGTCGCGGGCTTTGGAAATCTGTGCGCTGTGCATCATGATGTCACCGAATATCCGTATTGTCAATGTGTCCTGGCTGAAAAGCGGTCTGACATCTGACAGGGATGATTCCCATCTCTGAGGCATAATCAGTTCCTGTGCCTTTGCCTCATGCTCTCCCGGTGTGCAGAAGAATAACGCTGTGACCAGCATCAGGATATGTGACTTTATGATTCTCAATGCAAATCTGTGCTTTAGGTTTACAAATATATCAAGAATTATTTTGTCTCAGTGCATTAAATCGTTAAATTTGCACGAATGTGCTATTTCGATTGATATGAAAAAGTCAGTGATATTGCTTATACTTATGTCTGCCTTGACCGTGAGCGGATGCGATTTCTTTCGTGTTCTGGCGGGAAGACCGACAAGCAAGGATATAGATGCCAAGAGAGTTCAGATAATGAGGGCGGAAGAGGCTGCTCTTCAGGCGCGTCTTGACTCCATCAGGAGAGTGGAGGAAAAGGTCGTGTCTGACTCCCTGGCTGCTCTTGACTCGCTTGCTGCTCAGGGAGTGGTCATATCTGATGCTTCCAGACTCGGAGGATTGGTAGAAGAAAGCCATGGCCCTCGTTACCGTATTGTATTGGGAGTGTTCCGTGAAAGAGATAATGCCCGGAAGCTGGCTTCGCAAGCTGAGGCCAAAGGCTTTTCAGCCCAGCTTTTGGACTGCAGACGTGGTATGATTGCTGTAGGAGTATGTCCTTCTGACAAGATAGCCCGTACTTTCGAAGATTTGAATCGACTCAGGTCGGAGTCTTTCTGCCCTAAGGATTCGTGGATCTTATTGGATAAATAAGCTTATGGTTTTAAAGAAATTGATATCGGCGTTTCTGATGCTGTCGATGGCTGTTGCGGCTTCCGCTCAGTTCAGAGGCGGTGCTTCATATGAAGACCTGTATGACGGGGAGACAATCTCTGTCCTGAAATCCCACGTAAGGGAACTTTCTGCTGCCCATCTTGAGGGCAGGAAAGCCGGCTCCGAGGGAGAAAGAATTGCCGCAGAATATGTTACGCGTGTATTGAAGGAATATGGAGTAGACCTTCTTTCTCCTGCCGGCGGAGATATCTTCGGTATCAGGACAGCTGAGGGGGATACTCTGACTTCACGTAATGTGGTCGGCTATGTTCAGGGTTACGACAATACTCTTCGTGACCGTTATATCGTGGTGGGAGCCAGACTTGACAATAAGGGTACAATGACGATGACGGTCGACGGCCAGCCTGTGGAAAAGATCTTCTATGGCGCCAATGGAAATGCTTCAGGACTCTCCATTATGCTCGAACTCGCCAGAATGGTACAGACAAATGCAATGATGTTCAGGCGCTCTGTGCTCTTTGTCGCATTCGGAGCATCGATGGAGACTTATGCAGGATCATGGTATTTCCTGAACCGTTCTTTCAAGGATGCGGATAATATTGACGCAATGGTGAATCTTGATATGCTTGGAACAGGCAGTGACGGATTTTATGCGTATACAGCCTCGAATGCTGATCTCAATGCATTGCTTCGTACCCTTACAGGAGAGCTTCAGCCTATTCTTCCTGAAATCACTGCGGCGGAAATCTATCCTTCTGATCATAGGGCGTTCTATGATAAGGAGATACCGGCAATCCACCTTACTACCGGCAGATATCATGAACATAATACTGAGAGGGATACCCAGTCGATACTTGATTACGAAAATATGGAGAGAGAACTGGAGTATATATATAATTGTGTGCTTGCCCTGGCCAGTGCCAAGGATGGTTTCTCATTCAGACCTTCTGATACTCCGGCCCGAAACAAGAATTTTGATGACGTTGTCTCATATAATGACTGTGATCAAAGGCCTATGTTCCTGAACAGTGCGGATCCTCGTGCCTTTCTGGATAAATGGGTATATCAGTATCTCAAGTATCCTGAGGCGGCTCTGATGGAAGGCATCCAGGGTAGGGTCATGGTGGATTTCATTATCGGAAAAGACGGAAAGGTCTCTGATGTGAGAGTCGTCAAGGGTGTATCTCCTGAACTTGATGCCGAGGCAGTCAAGGTAGTCAGCGCATCTCCGAAATGGAGGCCTGGTAGAAGGGCAGGTGAGAAGGTGCGTGTTTCAATGACAATACCTGTGGAATTCCGTCTGGAGAAGAAAGGAGGCAGATCTTTTGGCATAAAGAAATGATTTGATGTGCCAATCGCTTGAATTCACATGTCATTTCGATTGATTTACACTTCATTTCAAGCGATTTACATGTCATTTCGAGCGAAGTCGAGAAATCTTTTTTTATTTTTGTAAGATATTTATATAGACCTATGGAATATAATTTTAAGGAAATCGAACGTAAGTGGCAGGCATATTGGGCTGCCAACCACACATTCAAGGCTGAAATCGACAATTCAAAGCCAAAATACTATGTCCTCGACATGTTCCCATATCCGTCAGGAGCGGGACTTCACGTAGGACACCCGCTCGGATACATCGCGAGCGATATCTATAGCCGATACAAGCGTCTTTGCGGATTCAATGTGCTTCATCCGATGGGTTATGATGCATTCGGTCTTCCTGCAGAGCAATATGCTATCCAGACCGGTCAGCATCCGGCTCTGACTACAGAGAAGAACATTGCCCGTTACCGCGAGCAGATGGACAGGATCGGCTTCTCATACGATTGGTCGCGTGAGGTGCGTACCTGCGATCCGGGGTACTATAAGTGGACTCAGTGGGCATTCCTCCAGATGTTTGACAGCTGGTATGATAATCAGCAGCAGAAGGCTCGCCCTATCGCTGAGCTTGAGGCAGCTTTTGCTCAGGGTGGAAGTGCGGCTGTAGATGCAGCCTGTGGTGATGTGGAAGCCTTTACTGCCCAGCAGTGGAATGCATTTGACCAGAAGCAGAAGGCAGCGGTGCTGATGCAGTATCGTATTGCATATCAGGGAGAAACAGCAGTTAACTGGTGTCCGGCTCTCGGTACTGTGCTCGCCAATGATGAGGTGAAGGAAGGTTATTCGGTTCGTGGTGGCCACCCTGTGGAGCAGAAGAAGATGACTCAGTGGCAGCTCCGCGTATCTGCATACGCAGGCCGTCTTCTCGAGGACCTCGAAGATCTCGACTGGACTGATTCTCTCAAGGATATGCAGCGTAACTGGATCGGAAAGAGCCAGGGAGCGGAAATGAACTTCAAGGTATCCAACGGTGCTGACGAATATGACATGACTATCTTCACAACCCGTGCTGATACAGTGTTCGGAGTTACCTTTATGGTGCTTGCTCCTGAGAGCGAGTGGGTGGAGAAGCTCACGACTGCAGAGCAGAAAGAAGCTGTCGAGGAGTATCTTGCAATGGCCAAGAAGAAGACCGAGCGTGAAAGAATGACCGAGACCAAGAAAGTGACAGGTGTATTCTCAGGCTCATATGCGACAAATCCTCTTACAGGAGATAAGGTGCCTGTATGGATTTCAGAATATGTTCTTGCCGGTTATGGTACAGGTGCGATCATGGCGGTTCCTGCTCACGACAGCCGTGACTATGCCTTCGCAAGACATTTCAATCTTCCTGTGATCCCTCTTATCGAAGGCTGCGATGTAAGCGAGTCAAGCTTCGACGCAAAGGAAGGTATAATGTGCAATTCCGGATTCCTTAACGGAATGACTGTGAAGGAGGCGATTCCGGCAGCTATTGACTATGTAGAGAAACACGGTATCGGCCACAGAAAGATCAACTATCGTCTTCGTGACGCTATTTTCTCTCGCCAGAGATATTGGGGTGAACCGTTCCCTATGTACTTCAAGGATGGCATAGCTACACCGATGACTCTCGAGAACCTTCCGCTCCAGCTTCCTGAGGTGGATAAATATCTTCCTACCGAGTCCGGGGAACCTCCTCTTGGACGTGCAGCCGACTGGACATACGAAGGATATCCGATCGAACTCAGCACAATGCCTGGATTTGCGGGCAGCAGCGCGTACTATCTCCGCTATATGGACCCTCATAACGATCAGGCCCTCGTAAGCCGCGAGGCAGATGAGTACTGGAGAGACGTTGACCTTTATATCGGTGGAACCGAGCATGCGACCGGTCACCTTATCTATTCTCGTTTCTGGAACAAGTTCCTCTTTGACCTTGGTTATGTATGCGAGAAGGAGCCTTTCAAGAAGCTTATCAACCAGGGAATGATCCAGGGCCGTTCTAATTTCGTGTACCGTATCATAAATACCAATACATTCGTTTCTGTAGGTCTCAAGGATCAGTATGATACTACAGAGATTCATGTGGATGTGAACATCGTGCATAACGATCGTCTTGATATTGAAGCATTCAAGGCTTGGATGCCGGAATATGCTACAGCAGAGTTTATTCTTGAAGACGGCGAGTATGTCTGCGGATGGGCAGTTGAAAAGATGTCCAAGTCTATGTTCAATGTCGTGAATCCGGATATGATCTGCGATACATACGGTGCTGATACTCTGAGACTTTATGAGATGTTCCTCGGCCCTCTCGAGCAGTCTAAGCCTTGGGATACAAAGGGTATTGACGGAGTGAACCGTTTCATCAGGAAGGTCTGGAGACTCTTCTACGACCGTGACGGTTTCATCGTGACAGACCAGAAGGCAGATCCAGCCGAGCTTAAGGTGCTACACAAGCTTATAGGCAAGGTGCGCAGCGATATTGAGTCGTTCTCATTCAATACTGCTGTAAGTGCTTTCATGATTGCTGTCAATGAACTTACCGACCTCAAGTGCAGCAAGCGCGAGATCCTTGAGCAGCTTATCATTCTCCTTTCTCCTTTCACTCCTCATATTGCAGAGGAACTTTGGGAAGCCCTCGGACATAAGGAGAGCATCACATATGCTGCTTTCCCTGAGTATGTCGAGGCATATACCATCGAGAACACCTGCACTTATGCGGTATCATTCAACGGAAAGATGAGATTTACTGTAGAACTTCCTGTCGATATGCCACGCGAAGAGGTGGATGCACACGTCCGTGGCCTGGAGCAGACTGCTAAATATGTAGCAGGAGGCAATATCGTAAAGGTTATCGTCGTTCCTGGAAAGATTGTCAACATTGTCGTGAAATAATCTTCTTTATAGACCTATGAAACAGAACAAAATCCAGACTACGCTCTGGGATTATTTCCTTATGACAGTCGGCTCGCTGATTTTCTGTATGGCCTGGACTTCGTTCGTCATTCCGAACGGCCTGGCCAGCGGCGGACTTACCGGATTATGTACCATCATACAGTATGCTACCGGTGGAGCAGTTCCGATCGGCTGGACATATCCGATTGTCAATATAGGACTTCTCCTTCTTGGTTTCCTTACTCTCGGTAAGGGCTTTGGTATCAAGACGATATATGTCATTGCCCTCACTTCGGTACTTTTCGAGGTGCTGCCGATGTTCCCGGGCCTTCATGTGATGATGGAGGAAAAGCTTCTGGTGGCGTTGGTAGGTGCTGCGATGGAGTCAGTCGGACTCGGCCTCGTCCTTCTTCGTGGCGGCAGCTCAGGTGGAACGGATATCATCGCGATGATGATCAACAAGTATTGGCCGGTTTCACCGGGAAGAGTTTATCTAATTACTGACCTGGTCATCATATCATGTCTGCTTTTTGTTCCCGGTAAAGGATTGGTGGATATGATATATGCATATGTGATGATGCTTGGTTTCTCGTTCGGAGTGGATTTTGTCCTTCTTGGAAACAAATCTTCCGTGCAGATTCTTGTCTTCTCGTCAAAATATGAAGAGATTGCCAATCATATCATCTACGAGGTGCATCGCGGTGTGACAGCTCTTCAGTCTGTAGGATGGTACTCGCAGAAGGACAGCAAGGTACTTCTGATTGTTGCGAGGAAGCATCAGATGAATGAGGTGGTGAACGAGATCAAGGCTATTGATAAACAAGCATTTATTTCAGTATCTACAGCGATGAGCGTGTTCGGTGAAGGCTTCGAAGAAGTCAAGACAGGTTTTAAGATCAAGAAAAACAATAAGACAGAGGAGATTCAATAATGGGTAATCTTAATTACAGACCATCTATAGGTACACTGATCAAGGAGTATTTCCTGATTACGGTCGGTCTCACAATGTATGCGTTGGGATGGGCGATGTTCCTGACACCCAATGGTATGATCGGTGGTGGTGTTACAGGTTTTGCAGCGATCCTGCAGTATGCTACCAATGGGCTGATCCCGATTTCCATCACATATTTTGTACTGAATATCATTCTCCTTATCGTTGGAACCAAGATTCTTGGTACAGGCTTCGGAGCCAAGACCATATATGCCATCTTTATGACATCCATCATGCTGGGATTGACTCAGGAGTTCATTCCGGTGGATTTCGTGGATGAATTCTCTCAGGACAGCAAGATCGTATGTACTGTTCTCGGAGGTATAATGGCCGGTGTGGGTATCGGACTTTCGATGTCTCAGGGAGGAAGTACAGGTGGTACGGACATCATTGCCCTCGTGTGGTGCAAGTTCAAGCCGGCATCGCCGGGAAGAGTGATCCTTATCATTGATATAATGATTATCCTTTCATCTCTTCTCCTGCCTTCGTACGATAGGACAGGTACTCTGCTTCCATATCCGGAGAAGGTGGCGATCGTAGTCTACGGTCTTATGCAGGTGACTGTCTGCGGATATGCCATCGACCTTTATATTTCGGGTTCAAAGCAGTCTGTCCAGGCCTTTATCTTTACAAAGAAAGTGAATGAGATGGCAGATGCAATTGCGTTCGACATGAAGAGAGGTGTTACTGTCCTGCCTGCCAAAGGATGGTACTCGAAAGAGGACAAGCAGGTGATTATGGTGGTGACTCGAAAGACCGATCTGAACCTTCTTTTAAGATATGTCAAGTCGATAGATCCGGATGCATTCCTGTCTGTCTCTTCTGTTATGGGTGTCTATGGACAGGGATTTGATGCGATAAAAGTCAAGTCAAAGAAGTAATGGCCTGAAATTGAACATAAAAAAAGTTAAAAACACATAAAAAAAAGAAAAATCTGACATGTGTCGCCGTTCTGGAGTGCTCCGGAATGGCGACATTGTTTATTTTTGCCTGCTCAAATGGATTGTTAAATGACGTGTTTATGATAGTTTTCATTGCATCTGCAATATCTTTTCTGCTCCTTGCAGTTTCTGGTTATCTGATGTTCAGGGCTGCTGATGCTCCTGAGAAACGGAACAGGTGGCCTTCGCTTGTTCTTATGATGGCAGTTGCGGTTACCATGGTCATAGGATGTTTTACAGGCCGGGTGTCAGATGGGTTGCTGATGCTGGAACTTTTACCAGCATTGGCAGGGATGCTCATGATCCAATCGTCATTTACAGACCGTGACAAGATGCGTCCGCTGCTCTATGCTCTGGCAGCATTTTATATTGTTCCTGCAGGGTTTCATATAGCGTCTGTGTCAGGGCTGGAATTTGTCCCGTCTGAAGCAGTCGTTCTGACGGGATGCACTCTCTTTCTTCTTTTTCCTGCCGGTTTTTTTCTTTTCGGGATAATCCGCAGGTTGCGTGAAGTGAAGCTGATCCTCAAGGCGGGTACCGTCTGGACTAATGTCAGTCTGGCTGTTGAGGCTGTATATATCGTGCTTCATCTTCTGTTGGTCATGATTTACATTCCTGCCTTTCTTCTATGTCCCGTCGGGTGGCGGGGAGGGCTTATGGTTTTCCCTTTTCTGACCTGCCTGATGCTGGCAGCTCTGGCAGTAAGGGAGGCTGATGAAGTTCTGTTTGTGTTCTGGAGAGCCCAGGAGCGCAGGATAGTCGAATCGATGAAGGTTACCAAGGTAGAGACTGCCATGGATCCGATGGGCATAGATGACATCTATCAGGATATCTATGAACGGGTAGTGGCATATTTTGAGGCTCAGAAGCCTTTTCTGGATAATGAACTTACAATAAACGACCTTTCGAAGGTGCTGTATTCGAATAAACTCTACATCTCCAGGGCTATCAGCCAGTTTACGGGGAGGAATTTCTGTCAGTTCGTGAATTATTATCGGGTTACTTATTCTATGGAAATGTTCAGGAATAACAACGATCTGAAGATACACGAGCTTGCCTGCGGCTGCGGATTCAATTCGGACGTTTCCTACAATATGGCATTCAGACTCTTTATGGGAGAGACTCCCGGGGAATGGTGCAAGAAGGAGAGAAACAGAAAAATCAGGATGAAAAAATAAGTTGTGGATTAGGTGCCGGAGAGTTATCTTTGCAAAAAATTAAATTATAGTCAGTTATGGCAGACGAGAAGATTATTTTTTCAATGAACGGGGTAGGTAAGATCCTTCCTCATAACAATAGGGTGATCCTCAAGGACATCTATCTTTCATTCTTTTATGGTGCAAAGATCGGCATCGTGGGTCTGAACGGATCCGGAAAATCTACATTGATGAAGATTATCGCCGGTATCGAGAAAGGATACCAGGGCGAAGTCGTATGGGCACCTGGATATTCAGTAGGATATCTCGAGCAGGAACCTCAGATGGATCCGAACAAGACTGTGATCGAAGTGGTTCAGGAGGGAGTCCAGGAAGTTATGGACATCCTCAAGGAGTATGAAGAGGTTAACCTTAAGTTCTGTGAGCCTATGTCGGATGAGGAGATGGCTGCGCTTATCGAGAGACAGGGTGAGCTTACAGAGAAGATTGAACACTGCGGAGGTTGGGAGATTGATTCCAAGCTTGAGAGAGCTATGGATGCCCTTCAGTGTCCTCCTTCAGATGCATTGGTGGCAAACCTCAGTGGTGGTGAGCGCCGTCGTGTGGCGCTTTGCCGTCTTTTGCTGCGTCAGCCTGATGTGCTTCTCCTTGATGAGCCTACCAACCACCTTGATACAGAGAGTATCCAGTGGCTCGAGGCGCATCTGCAGCAGTACAAGGGTACTGTGATCGCTGTTACCCATGACCGTTACTTCCTTGATAATGTGGCTGGATGGATTCTTGAACTTGACAGAGGAGAGGGTATTCCTTGGAAGGGCAACTATTCTTCATGGCTTGACCAGAAGAGCACCCGTCTCGCTCAGGAAGAGAAGCAGGAGAGCAAGCGCCGCAAGGCTCTGGAGCGTGAGCTCGAGTGGGTAAGAATGGCTCCTAAGGCTCGCCATGCCAAGTCAAAGGCCCGTCTGGGTGCATATGAGAAGCTTGCCGCTGATGACGGACGTGAGAAGGAGGCTAATCTCGAGATCTTCATTCCTAACGGACCAAGACTCGGAAACAAGGTCATAGAATTCAAGAATGTTTCAAAGGGATATGGTGACAAGCTTCTGTACGAGAACCTTAACTTTGTGCTTCCTCCTGCAGGTATTGTAGGCGTGATCGGTCCTAACGGTGCGGGTAAGACCACTCTCTTCCGTCTCATCATGGGTCTTGATGCTCCTGATGCAGGAGAGATCACCCTTGGAGAGACAGTCAAGATAGCTTATGTGGATCAGCAGCATAAGAGCATTGATCCTGAAAAGACAGTATATGAGACAATTGCGGAGAATTCCGAGTTCGTCAGACTTGGAAAGAGGGAAGTGAATGCCAGAGCTTATGTTTCGCGTTTCAATTTCTCGGGAGCTGATCAGGAAAAGCTTTGCGGCATACTTTCAGGTGGTGAGAGAAACCGTCTCCACCTGGCTCTGACTCTCAAGGACGAGGGTAATGTCCTTCTTCTCGACGAGCCGACCAACGATGTGGATGTAAATACTATCCGTGCTCTTGAGGAGGGTCTTGAGAACTTTGCAGGCTGTGCGGTGGTTATCTCGCACGACCGTTGGTTCCTCGATCGAATCGCTACTCATATTCTTGCATTCGAGGGTGACTCTCAGGTGTACTTCTTCGAAGGAACATATTCGGAGTACGAGGAAAACAAGAAGCGTCGTCTTGGTAATGAAGAGCCTAAGCGATTCAAGTACAAGAAGCTGATGGCTGAATAACAAACTTTAGAACTATGAAAAACATACTGTTCCTGGCTGCTGCATCACTGATGTCGCTCCTGTCTTATGCCCAAGAGCAGACAAAGGTATATATGGTGTCGAATGCACATTTTGACTCACAATGGAACTGGGATGTGCAGCGCTCGATAAGTGAATTCATACCGAAAACTATAGAAAGGAATCTATTCCTTCTGGAAAAGTATCCTGAGTATCTGTTCAATTTCGAGGGTGGGGTCAAATATGCCTGGATGAAGGAGTATTATCCGGAATACTGGGAACAGATCAGAAAGTATGTGGATCAGGGGCGTTGGCATATCTCAGGCAGTACCTGGGATGCCAATGACCCTAATATCCCTTCAATAGAGTCGTTCACTCGTAATATTCTTTACGGACAGCATTTCTATCGTGATGAATTCGGCGTCCAGGGCACGGATATATTCCTTCCTGATTGTTTCGGCTTCGGCTGGACCCTTCCGACTGCTGCCGCGCATTCAGGACTTATAGGCTTTTCTACGCAGAAGCTGTCCTGGCGTAATAATCCTTTCTACGGAGACAGCAAGATTCCGTTTGATATCGGTTTCTGGGAAGGAGTCGACGGCTCACGTATAATGATAGCTGCGGATGCCCGCAAGTATTCCACAAAATGGAAGGACGAGGATCTGAGCAGGAGTGCTTATTTGCAGGAGTTGGGTGAAAGAAATCCTGACAATGTCGTGTATCATTATTATGGTGTCGGAGATACAGGTGGTTCTCCTACAATCCAGTCAGTGAGAACAGTGCAGAAAAGCGTTCTTTCCGACGGCCCTGTAAGAATCATAAGTGCAGAGTCGGACAGGATGTTCAAGGATTATCTCCCTTACGAGGATCATCCTGACCTGCCTGTATGGAAAAGCGAACTCCTTATGGATGTTCATGCAACAGGATGTTATACATCCCAGGCTGCGATGAAACTTTTTAACAGGCGCAACGAACTTCTGGCTGATGCTGCCGAAAGGAGCGCTGTAATAGCAGACTGGGCCGGAACCTCATCATATCCTAAAGAGTTTCTTACTGATGCCTGGAAGCGATTCATATGGCATCAGTTCCATGATGATATCACCGGTACAAGTATTCCGAGAGCCTATGAGTTTTCATGGAATGACGAACTCATTTCGATGAAGCATTTTGCCAATGTGATGACTGCATCGGTCGGAGCATTTTCCCGATTGCTTGACACTCAGGTCAAGGGAACTCCCGTCGTAGTATATAATCCGGTAGGAAATGATAATGTGGGACTCGTCGAAATCTCTTATGACGGTATGCCGGAAAATGCCGTCGTATACGGGCCGGACGGCAGACGCGTACCTAGCCAGATGACAGTAAGAGATGGCGTGAGAAAACTTGTTTTCAAGGCCTCTGTCTCTCCTGTAGGATATGCAGTGTATGATGTCCGCAAAAGTTCTGTCAATGTTTCCGCATCCTCAGCCTTGGCTGTTTCGGAAAAGGGTATGGAAAACTCTGTGTACAGGCTTGCTTTTGATGCGAATGGAGATATCTGTTCTATATGGGACAAAAGAAATGACCGTGAGCTCGTCGAGCAGGGAAAGGCTGTGCGTCTGGCATTGTTTACTGAAAATAAATCATACAAATGGCCTGCCTGGGAAATTCTTAAGGAAACTATTGATGCTGAGCCTGTTGCTGTAAGCGAAGATGTGAAAGTCAATGTTGTCGAAGAAGGACCGCTGCGTGTTACAGTCTGCGTGGAAAGAAAGTGGGGAGACTCTGTCTTCAGACAGTATGTCAGCCTTACAGATGGAACCTATGATGATAGGATAGATATCGTGAATGATGTCTTCTGGCAGTCCACAGATGCTCTTCTGAAGGCTGAATTCCCGCTTTCGGTTTTCAATGAAAAAGCTGTGTATGACCTTGGAGTTGGTACGATCTCCAGAGGGAACAATACCATGACATCTTATGAAGTATATGCTCAGCAATGGGCTGAGATTGCCGATGCGGACGGTTCCTACGCAGTGGCAGTGATGAATGACAGCAAATATGGTTGGGACAAGCCCTCTGACAATACACTCCGTCTGACCTTGCTCCATACTCCTTCCACAAACGGAAATTATGCTTATCAGAGCAGCCAGGATTTTGGAAGACACGTCTTCACCTATTCGATAGCAGGACATCATGGAGATTACCGTCAGGGCGATGTCGTTCAGAAGGCAGAGATGCTCAACCAGCCTTTGCAGGCCTTTGTCGCTACCAAGCATAAAGGAACGTACGGACGCAGCTTTACATTTGCGCAGCCGCTTAATGAAAATGTAGCGCTCAGGGCCTTGAAGCAGGCTGAGGATTCTGACGCTTATGTGGTGCGTTTCTATGAGACTTCCGGCCTTTCGTCACAGAATGCGGGAATCAGGTTTGCTGCTGATATACTTGAGGCTAAAGAACTGAATGGAAATGAACAGGAGATAGGACCTGCTTCGGTATCCGGCAATACCCTTGATTTCGAGATTGGCCCGTATGGCATGAAGACTTATCTTGTCCGTCTTGCAAAGCCGCAATCTCCGGGAACCATGGTCTCTGCCCCTGTTGACCTTCCCTTTGACAAAAAGACGGCTTCATACAATCCATTCCGGATCGAGGTCAATTTCGATGGAGCAGGTAATTCATATGCTGCAGAACTTATTCCTGAAACTTTGTCTTTCAAGGGTATAGACTTCAATCTGGGTGATCCGACTGTCGCAAATGCTCTTAAATGTAAGGGAAATAAGATCGCGCTGCCGAAAGGAAACTATAACAAGCTATATCTGCTAGCCTCGGCAATGCGTAACGACACCAGATGCACTTTCGCAGTAGGTGGGAAGGCGCAGGAAGTCACTGTCCCATATTATGCCGGCTTCATAGGACAATGGGGGCATACCGGACATACCGAAGAATTCCTCAAGGCTGCGGATGTTGCGTATGTGGGAACTCATAGGCATAGCATGACCGGCAATCGTGATCTGCCTTACGATTATTCCTATATGTTCTGCATACCATTGGATATACCGGCTGGGGCGGATTCGTTTACGCTTCCGGATAACAGTCAGGTGGTTGTTTTTGCTGCTACGGCAGTGCTCGATGTGAATAATGTGGCAGTACCTTGCTCGGATCTTTTCCGTATAGGTATACCTGCATCTTCTGAGCCTGTTATTGAAGGTTCTTACCGGAATTTGTGCGCAGGGAAGCCTGTTGTCGCCAGATCTGGTGAAATCAATCGCCGTGAAGTGGCTGAATTCGCTGTCGATGATGACATCGATACCAAGTGGTGTGATGTATCCGAAACAATGCCTAAATATATTGAGATAGACCTGCAGGAGGTCTCGGAAATCAAAGGCTGGTCGGTACTGCACGCCGGAGTGGAATCGCAGAGCTATATAACAAAGGAATACAGTCTTCAGGTCAGAAGCAGTCAAACTGAGCCGTGGAAGACGGTAGATACTGTTTATGAAAATGATGAATATCAGACCGATCGTCGTCTGAAGGAACCTGTGCAGGCCAGATATGTCAGACTGGATGTCACCAAGGCTGATCAGAACGACGGAATCAAGGTCAGGATATATGAATTTGCGGTGTATTGATTGCCTGGCTTTCCTTTCAGCCCCTCCTTTTCTCTTGGATTGAGATACTAAAGGAGGGGTGTATGGGTATAATTATAGGGATTTTCTATGAAAACTCTCTATATTTGCAGTTTGTATAATACTAAAACCTAAAGAAATGAATAAATTCAGACCATTGATCCTTGCGGTCACAGTCGTTATCGCAGGTCTTCTTGCTTATGGCCTGTGGACTCGTCCAAGTGCAGAATCTGCTGAGGCAGAGGGATTTTCAGCCGCCAGAGCGGTAAAGGACATTGAAGTCATGTCCAGAGAGCACCATTCGGTAGCTCATCCTCAGGAAAGGGCGGAAGTCCGTGAATATCTGATCGACAGACTTGAAGGACTCGGCGCCGATACCATCAGCCTTTATAAATATGACTCTCTTGTCGGTCCTGAGAACAAGCACGTTGTATATACTTTCGATGCAGTCAATATACTTGCGGAATTTTCTCCGCTGACTCCTTCGCAGGACCAGACATATCTTCTTTTTGTGGCTCACTATGATTCCCGATATTCACAGCCTATGCCAAAGGATACCGTATGGTCTTACGGCGCGGCTGATGACGGATATGGTGTCAGCACTATCCTCGAGACCGTGAGTCAGGCTCTCAAATATCGTAAGGATTGGAAACAGGGTATCAAGGTCCTTTTCACAGATGCTGAAGAGGTCGGAATGATGGGAATGAAGGCTGCATGGGCAAATGACAGGGAGATCTTTGACAATGTCGGCTTTATGATCAATATAGAGGCCCGCGGCCCTTGGGGACCAGCCCTTCTCTTCGAGACATGCCCTGGAAATGAGAAGGTAATGGATCTTTATGCTGAGGCAGCAAAATATCCGTTCACATATTCCTTAACCACAGTGGTGTACAGCTTCATGCCGAACTTCACTGATTTCACCATAGTGAAGGATGAGCTTCCGGGAATGAACTTCTCTACAATTGTTGATGTCAATCATTATCATACGGACCTTGACAATTTCAGCAACATCAGCGAGAAATCCATCCAGCATTATGGCGCTCAGATCGTTCCGGTAACCAGGGAATATCTTACAAACGAAGTTTATGCTGACAGGGATTATTTCAAGGCTGAAAATGATACGGTAAACTTCACGATTCCAGTACTGGGACTCTTCAATTTCAGCAAGGGAATGTATAAGGTGGTGAATGTCATTGTCTTTGTCCTCTTCCTTCTTGCTTTTGCTTTTGAGGGAGTACGCGGAAGACTCAATGCTTCAAAGGTCTTCAAGTCTTCTCTTATGGTTCTTGGCTTAGGAGTAGGAATGCTCGTCCTGGGCGAATTGGTCGCTTATCTCAGTGCTGTTATCTGCGGAGCAAAGTTCAAGCTCTTCGGAGTCATATACGGCGTTACATTTGACAATATTGCGATGATTGTCTCGGTTGTATTGATGGCTGCGGTCTGTGTGCTTGTATATCTTCGCGGAAGGGCAGCGTCAGTCCGCAAAACCTCGGGGTCAATGAGAGCAAGCGCTGCATCCAATGCCGTTGCGAAATATGCAGCCAACAAGGTTTACGGCGCCTTGGCTCTTATGTTCATTCTCAGTGCTGTTCTTCTGTTCACTCTCGGAGAGAACCTTATGTTCTTCATACCTTTGGCATTCGGAACTGCGGCATTGATCCTTTATCGTCTTACTTCGCTTAAGGTATGGCTGCTTGCTGCGATCGCATTGATCCTTCTTCACGCACTTTCATTCCTCTATGCATTGGCGATGGCTCTTACAATCGGTGCGTTCGGAGCAGTGGCAATGCTGGCATTCTTCGATATTATGGTACTCGTCCCTATGGCGGATATGTACTTGTCGGCAAATAAGAATTAAAGACTATGAAAAAGATATTATCGCTGCTGGCAGCAGTCTTCGTTTCCTCTATATTCTGTCTGGCCCAGAATGATACTATCAAGATTCTGGCTATCGGCAACAGTTTCTCTGATGATGCTATCGAGGATCATCTGCACGGGTTGGCAAAAACCGAGGGCCTGACAATCGTAATCGGCAATATCTATAAAGGCGGATGTTCGATCGAAAGACATGTAAGGAATCTCCGTGGAAACATTACCGACTATGAGTACCGTAAGATTGATGCAGAGGGAGTAAGGACTATCGATTATGGTTATACGATGGAGCGAGGTCTTGCGGATGAGGACTGGGATTATGTCTCTTTCCAGCAGGGTAGTGCATTCTCGGGAATACCTGATAGTTATGCTTTACTTCCTGAACTTGTGGAATATGTCAAGGCTCGTGTGCCTGAGGATGCCGTGTTTATGTTTCATCAGACATGGGCGTATTCAAAGGATTCTAAACACAAGGAATATCACAGGTATGACAATGATCAGATGAAGATGTACAATGCGATTGTCGCAACTGTTGATGAGGTAATCCCGCAGATCAAGGATATCAAGATCCTCATACCGTCCGGAACTGCCATCCAGAATGCCAGAACATCTATTCTTGGAGATGACCTGACACGTGACGGACATCACCTGAGCAGGCCTTTCGGCAGATATGTCGCTTCGTGTACCTGGCTTCAGGCTGTGCTTGGAAAGAATCCGGTCGGCAATACTTACTGTCCTGAGGGAATGACTCCGGAGCAGTGCAGGGCAGCGCAGAAGGCTGCAAGAAAGGCTGTCAGGAAGCCGTCAAAGATTACTGAAATCAAATAATCAAGTTTTTTAGCACTTGTTTTAAAAACAAGTGCTTTATCGAAATGATTGTCAGTCTCTGCGTGCAAGTCCGATATAGTAAAGAAGGGTTGCAAGCGATCCGAGTGCTGCCACTACATAAGTATATGCTGCCCATTTGAGAGCATCGATCGCCATCGGGCGTGTCTGTACGTCGGTGATCCCTGACTGCGTCAGCCAAGAGATGGCCCTGGTGCTTGCATTGATCTCCACGGGGAGGGTGATGAAGCTGAAGAGGGTAGTGGTCGCGAAAAGGATGATACCGAACCACAGGAGTCCCGGAAAGCTGTTGATCATGATCACTCCCAGAAGAAGTACCCATTGAACGATATTGGATGCGAAGCTTACCACGGGAACGAGGGCTGATCGCATTCTCAGAGGAGCATATCCGTAGGCGTGCTGTACTGCGTGTCCGCATTCGTGAGCAGCTACTGCGGCTGCAGCCACGCTTCTGCTTGCATATACACCTTCACTCAAGGCTACGGTCTTTGTCTGAGGGTTGAAGTGGTCTGTGAGCATACCGTTTGTAGGTACGACCTTCACATCATAGATTCCGTGGTCGCGTAGCATTTTCTGTGCGACTTCAGCTCCTGACATCCCGTTAGGAAGGCCCACTTTCGAATACTTGTTGAATCGGCTCTGCAGCATATGCTGGATGATGAAGCTCAGAACCATGATGGCGATCATAATGAACCAGATATTCATAACGCTATAAGTTTAATTGTTTGTTTTCCTAGGTACTGACATTTTGTCCTGCCAATGCCAGGATCGGCGGTTTCCATGTCGGCGGCATATATTTGCAAAAAACAAGCCTGCTGCGAAAATGATAATTTTGTCAGAATATTTAGTAATTTTGCAGCTCAATTATTGACGAAATTCAGCAATGTACATCAGCAATGAATTTTCAAGGCTTGAGATCAATCTGAACGGCTGCCTTGAAAACTACAGATATTTCAGATCCCGACTCGAAGCATCCACCAGACTTCTGGTGCTGGTAAAGGCCAATGCATACGGACATGGAGCTGTCCAGTTTGCCTCTCTTATGGAGCAGGCAGGAGCAGACTATCTTGCAGTAGCCTATCCCGTAGAGGGAATTGAGCTCCGACAGGCCGGAATAAAATCCCCTATAATGGTACTTACAGCAGGTACGGATTCCTTCGAGCAGATCGTCAACTACGGTCTTGAGCCAGGCATTCCGAATATGTATTCGCTCAAGATATTGTGCGGCGTATTGGAAAAAAGGGGAATCAGAGATTTTCCGGTCCATATAAAGATTGACACCGGGATGCACAGATTGGGATTTATGAGTGACGAACTTCCTGAACTCTTCGAATTCCTGTCTTCTTGCATCAGTGTCAAGGTGAAGTCCGTGTATTCTCATCTTGCGGCGGCTGATGATCCGTCTTGCGATGATTTCACCCTCGGTCAGGTTCGCCTTTTCAAAGAAAGCGCCGACAGACTTACTGATGCTATAGGATATAAGCCAATTTATCATATTCTCAATTCTGCCGGTATAGAGAGATTTCCGGAATATCAGTTCGATATGGTCCGTCTTGGAATCGGCATCTATGGCGTAAGCGCATTGCCTGGCAATCATCTCTCTACTGTAGCATCGTTCAAATGCAAAGTCCTCCAGATCAAGACACTCAGGCCTGAAGACGGGACTATCGGATATGGCCGTCACGGCAAGATTGCCCCGGAGGGAACAGTGATCGCAACCATTCCTGTGGGGTATGCAGACGGACTTGACCGTCATCTGAGCTGTGGCAAGGGCAGTTTTATGGTCAATGGCCACCGTGTACCGACCATCGGCAATATCTGTATGGATATGACAATGCTGGATGTCACCGGTCTTGATGTCAAGGTCGGTGACACTGTAACGATTTTCGGTGAAGAACCGAGTATTGCCGAGCTCGCCGACATCCTCGGAACGATTCCATACGAGATCCTGACTTCCGTCCCTCGAAGAATTGAAAGAATCATTATCGCTGATGAGCAGTAATATGGAAACTACCTCCGCTTCGAAATACAAAGTCCTTTTCGTGTGCCTGGGGAACAAATAGTATTTGTTGATTCTTCTATTACTTCATTTCACTACTGTCCCGTTTAAACTAACTAATACTGAATAAGTTAGGATATTCGTCAGTAGAAACGGAATTTTGATTTTTGTTAAACAATTGATTTATAGGTACTTTCTCAAATAACACAAAGCCTAACGTTTGAGAAATTGTA
>JBGVCR010000062.1:0-4016 GCA_045118995.1 Candidatus Cryptobacteroides sp. | reverse complement strand
GCGCTTGAACCGACCGTAATCTGGGAGATGCCCCGTGACAAGATGGAGGAGCTTGCCGAGACCAATGCAGACCTTGCATACCTGTACCGCCGTTTCATGGAGGATTCACTGATGCTGTCCCAGGTAAAGGCTGACATCCTCCGCTTCGAGTCTGCAAAGGACCGCTATACGAAACTTATGCAACTCTTCCCCGGAATCATACAGAGGGCACCAATCGGACATATAGCTTCGTATCTTCAGATGTCACTGGAGACCCTCAGCAGGGTACGCTCAGGCATACAGTAGAACAGGACTTTGGCGTCATTGCGTCAATACAGGCCTAAACTAGTATCAATTTACTTTTTCTACTGGTGGAACAGCAATCCATTCAGTTGTACTGACATTGGAACATGATACGCATCCGGTACCTCCTGAAACGTTGGTGTAGGCAAATGTTGTGGGTGCAAGGCCTATAAAACCGAGTATGTTGCTGCCTTTATCCTGACAAGCTATTTCGTAATTCAATCTTTCTTGCGATACTTTATGTATTCCTATCTTATAGAAAGCATACTTGTACTGTTCCGGATCATGTAACGGATATTCCACATTTATCTCAAACTCAGTTCTCTTACCATTGAATTCACGGTCTGTCAGACCATAATATTTATCTCCATCCTGCCATATTACATCAAAAGGCCCGAGGTCAAGAAAGGAGGTCTCCTCTGTATTACCGAATGATGGTTCCAACCATTCTACTCCGCTCGGATTAAGACTGTCTTCATACCAGTATGCCTTGGTAAAAGTAAATGCATAACAGTCATCTGTTTCTGCCGGATCGTTGAAAGCAATGCTTATGCGTATTTTCGACTCGTTTATCCTTGAGTGTGAGACCTCAATTTTAGGCGCAGCCTGCGGAACAACAACGGTAGAACTTGCTGTCGGGAATCCCTCCGCCTTTGCAACCACCTTCAATTCATCACCGGGAATTATTCCATATACTTCTGCAGCAACCAGCCCCTCAAATTCATGCAGCAGAATATCATTTCTTGTCCAGACAAGATCTGAATTGTGATAGACATCCAGTTGGCATCGTATCTCTTCAGGAAACTCCCGCTCTCCGGCTGCAGAGGGAATTGCATAAACAAAACCATTCAGGCTTAAATGCACATCCTCCGGAATTATCCCATCCTCGTATGAAGTAGGATCATATGCCATGTTCATATCAAGGTACAGCAATGGTTGACCGTCAAGACCGCTAAAGTCAAAATCGACCTTGCATGAGATGCAGACAATGCTTAGTGCTAATATAATGATATGATTTATTACTCTCATTATTTTAGAATTTTAGGGTATAACTGAATGAAGGAATGATTGGAAAGATTGCTCTTCCTTCTCCATATAAACTCTTATCGTCTCTTTCACTTATAGCAACAAAGACTACATTCTTCCGGCAATAGGCATTGTAGATGCCGATATTCCAGATTCTTTCGTTCCCTCTTTTTGTGGTCTTCCTGAAATGTGCTCCCAAATCAAGTCTGTGGTAATCAGGAAGATTGACGTTGTTCGGAGCAGTATAGACCCTGTCGAACACCTCTCCCGGATTGTATATGTGGGTCGGAACCGTCATCCAGCCGCCACTGTTGTAATTCCAGTTGGCATATATGTCAATCTTGTCTGTGACTTTCCACAATCCCATCAATGTAAGTTTATGCCTGTTATCATATCTATGCGGGAACCAGTCATGCCATATACCATCAAATTTCCTCTCACTCCAGGATAGCGTATAATAGGCACTGAACGACAGACGCGACGAATCCCATCCCAATTCTGTCTCAAGACCATATGCACGTCCCCGTCCCTTATGGAATGATGACTCCCATGAGTCTAAAGGTGGGAAAAGAGTATTTGAGCCTGCATATTCCAAAAGGTTATCCATTGTTTTGTAATATGCTTCTACGTTAAGACGGATATTCTTCGGCAGTTTCGAATATATTCCGGCTGCTACCTGCTTTGAATACATCGGTTCAATACTTTCGGTAGAAGGCAGCCAGCAGTTTGTAGGGACATCCAGATAATGGGTTGATATCAGATGGGCAAACTGATTCATATGCGTATATGATGCTTTAAGTTCCAAGTTTTCTGTGCACCTATAACTTAAAGCGATTCTCGGCTCAAGCTTATGGCGGAACTTGCCAGGTACCGAAAAGATAATATAACGAAGACCGGCATTAAAGTTCAGTCGCTTCCACAGAGTGATTTCATCCTCAGCATATACAGATATTTCGTCTCCTGAATATCGGATGCCGGATTCTTCTTCAATTACAGAGCCGTCATTGTCAATGGCGGAGTACCTTTGGGGGTGATAGATATGATGCTGATATGAAATACCGGACCTTATATGATGATTATCTGCTCTCCAATCAAGATTGGCTTTTGCAGCAATGTCTGACACGGTGGAAACATTGGTCTCATCAATGGCATCATAATGCTCTATAGTAGAAAAACGCCAATCTTTCCATTTATACCAGACATCCGCATCACTGCCGGAGTAATATGCTACAGCATCAAGGTGCATATTATCATTAATGACATGATACCAATTCAATGAAGCAAGCAGGTTGCCCCATGAAATGTCCGTGTTTATGTGGTCTTCTCCTCTGACCGTCTTTTGGGTACCCTGATTGTCAACTGTATATGTAACTTCCTCTGGAATTGCCTGGTTTAACTTCAAACGGTCTCGTCCATAGTACATCTTGAGACTTACCTTGTCGCGATCGCTGAACTTGTGAGTTATTGATGCATTCAGATCGTGAAAGGCATAATTGCCTCCAATAACTTCACCGTCCTTGTTTTTCTTGTTCAGATATGCAATCGTGGGAGCTAGCACAGCATCCATCCAACTTCTTCTGAGGGCGATATTGAAAGATGTCTTTCCTTTGACGATCGGTCCTTCAAATTGAAGTCTGCCATCTATGAGACCTATCATGAATGATCCGTGATAATTATGATAATCACCATCCTTTGTGTTGATATCCACGACTGAACTCATCCTACCTCCATATCGTGCAGGGAATCCGCTTTTATAGAAATCCAAGCCATTTACAACATCAGTGTTAAAAGACGAAAAGATACCACCTAAATGACTGATCTGATACATCGGCACACCATCAAGAAGAAAAAGATTGTCCGATCCTTCACCTCCATGAACATAAAGTCCCGACATGAGTTCCGTACCGGCGCTTACGCCAGGCAAGTTTTGCAGCGACTTGATTATATCCGGAGAGCTGAACACAACATTTCCGTAGATGAAATCAGGCTTGTTCAAGTGCTTGTGTCCTGTCTGCGTCTTAGCGACTTTAACGACTTTGTCCGAAGTTATCCTTGCTTCCTTGAGGGTGTCTTGTCTTTCTGCAACGACAATACTATCTCTGCCATTATAAGGATTTCCTTTAGCTACGACGGAGATCAATATTGCAGTAAGTATTGTGTATAAACGTCTGAGCAACATTGCAAATTGTTACGATATAAGTTCAAGAGTTAATAGTATAATTTCGATTTATGTGTCAAATTAAATATTACAACAACTTAACTAAGTAGGTTCTTAGTTCCCGAAATAGAACATTACAGGCATGGTATAACTTACTCTTACAGGCTTACCGTCCTTCTTGCCAGGTTCCCATTTGGGAGATTTCATGACGACTCTGACTGCTTCTGCGTCAAGCTCCGGATGAACACTTTCATGGACATGTGCATCCGTGATTTTACCGTCGGTATCAACGACGAAACACACTTTGACTGTACCTTTTACACCTGCCTTTTTAGCGGCCTTTGGATACTTGACATGCGATGTAACCCATGTCGCAAAATTATTGGGGCCACCACCTTTGAATGTCGGATGTTCGTCAAGCTCAAGATAACGTGGATCTGCGTGTTTTGTATCCTGTGCAATAGCATCTACACCTGCGAAAAGGAATGCCATTGAGATAATGATAAACAATAGACTCTTTTTCATACTACTTTTCTGTCTTGATAAGATA
>JBGVCR010000061.1:0-5193 GCA_045118995.1 Candidatus Cryptobacteroides sp. | reverse complement strand
GCCTCTACTCTTCCGAGGTCTGAAAAATGTTCTTCTGCCATGATTTGAAAACAATTTATGCAAAAGTAGTATATTTTACTTAAATTTGCCGATGTCTTAAATATAATGTAATGAAGAAAATCTTGTTTATGACTTTGGCGGCTTTCTTTCTGTTGCCAGTCAGTGGTATTGCGAAGAAAAACGAGCAGAAAGAGCTTAAGGTTATGTCATACAACATCAGGATGGGTATAGCCAAAGACGGAACTAATTCATGGGAATTCAGATGTCCGGCAACGATAGAGATGCTCAATGCTCAGAAACCGGATGTATTCGGAGTGCAGGAGGCATTCGAATTCCAGATAAGGTTCATAGAAGAGTACTGTCGTGACTATAAATCCGTAGGAGTGGGCCGTGATGACGGAAAGAAGAAAGGCGAGTATATGTCCATATTCTGGAACAAAAAGACAGTAAGCCTGCTCAAATGGGGCACATTCTGGCTTTCAGAGACTCCAGACAAGCCATCCAAAGGATGGGATGCCCATTGCAGAAGAACGGCAACATGGGCTCTGATGAAGGACAAGAAGACAGGAAAGAAATTCTATTTTGTCAATACTCACCTCGACCATAAGGGCAAGGAAGCACAGAAGAACGGCTTGAAGCTCATCGTGGACAGGATAGATGCCATCAATCCTCAGGGATATCCGATGGTGCTTACCGGTGACTTCAATATGACTCCGGACAACACCAATCTTGCAGAACTTGACTCAAGGATGCAGAGTGTCAGAAAGATCGCGCAGAAGACAGACAATCATGATACTTTCAACGGATGGGGCAAAGGAAAGGGTGTGATCGACTATATTTATGTCTCAGGATTCAGTTCATATCCTGAATATCAGACCATTACAAAGAAATACGCTGACAGGAAATTCGTTTCCGACCATTATCCTATCAGCGCAACACTTATTTTTTAACCACTGTATAACCGATTTTCAGGCGGTCCAGCTCTTCGATGAATGGTGCTGTGACGGCTACTCGGAACTTACGGGAAAGGAATTCGATATTCCATCCTTTTTCAGGATCGTGGAGGAACATTGACAATGGAACATTGCCTTTGTTCCTCTTTATCATATTGACCAGAGAGTCGCGGAACTCCTGGGTCAGCATAGGGGTGGAAATCTTGATCGCAAAGCCTTTCACATATGTGTCCGTCACGTTTCCAAGGAGCATTATCTTCTTGACCTTGAATGCATAAGGGGAAGTCTTTCCCTGCGCCTTTTCTTCCGGCTTGATATAATATTTTTCCTCGATCTCACCTTCGATGAAGATAGCGCTGTGCATCTGCATATAGCTCATGAAATTCTCATGATCCTTACCGAAAAGAGCGATTTCATAGCTTCCGCTGTAATCCTCTATCACTGTCTTAGACCAAGGACGGCCTGTTCTTGTGGTCATCTGCTGGGTCGAAGTGATGAAGCCGGCAATATTGGCCTTCTGCTTTATCTTCTTTGATTCACAGTCACTTACAAGTGCTTCAATTTCTCCTACAGGGCATGTGGTGAAGTTCTCCAGCTCGAAGGCATACTGATCTAAAGGATGTGATGACAGGTACATACCCACCAGATCCTTTTCGTACTGCAGTCTTTCCAGAATATCCTCGTCTCCGACCATAGGAGGTATTTCAGGTCTTTCAGGCTTCATTTCCTCCACTTCTCCGAACAGTGAGACAGAACTTTCCATGCTGTCCTTCTTGTAGAGTTCTCCATATTTCAGAAGAGTGTCAAGGAATATGTCTCCGCTCTTGCCCGGCTGAGTGAACTGTTTGCGGCAGATACCGAAACTATCGAAGGCTCCGGAGTGCAGAAGGGTCTCGAATGCCTTTCTGTTGACTACGCCGGACATACGCTCCACAAAGTCATAGATATCGGCAAATAGGCCGTTTTCCTCGCGTTCTGCGAGGATTGCACGGACGATATTGTCACCGAATCCTTTGATTCCTCCAAGTCCGAAGCGGATGTCTCCACTCTTATTGACCGTGAACTTTGCATCAGACTCGTTGATATCCGGATTAAGCACCTTGATGCCGTTCTTCTTGCAGTCATCCATTATCTTCTTGATCTCTTCCATATTGGAGAGATTCTTGGTAAGGTTGGCTGCCTGGAATTCGGCAGGGTAGTGGGCTTTGAGCCATCCTGTCTGGTAACTTACCCAGGCGTAACATGTCGCGTGGGACTTATTGAAGGCGTATGAGGCGAATTTCACCCAGTCCTTCCAGATCTTTTCAAGTATTTCCTGAGGATGTCCGTTCTTTATACCACCATTTATAAACTTATCCTTCAATGAGTTAAGAAGGTCGATGATCTTCTTTCCCATTGCCTTTCGGAGGGTATCGGCCTCACCTCGGGTGAAGTCTGCAAGTTTTCGCGACAGAAGCATCACCTGCTCCTGATATACTGTGATACCGTATGTGTCCTGAAGGATATCTTCCATTGCAGGAAGGTCATATTCAATAGGCTTGCGGCCCTGCTTTCTTTCCACGAAGTCAGGGATATAGTCCATAGGACCCGGACGATAGAGGGCATTCATCGCGATCAGGTCCTCGAATCGGGTAGGCTGGAGCTTGATAAGCCACTCTTTCATGCCGGGACTTTCGAACTGGAATACACTCGTGGTGTCTCCGCGACTGTAAAGCTCGTATGTTTCCTTATCGTCGATCGGAATCTTCTCGATATCGAACTCGATTCCGAAACGCTTCTTGATATTGGCCTGGCATTCCTTGATGATGGACAGGGTCCTCAGACCCAGGAAGTCCATCTTGAGCATACCTACCTCCTCGATGTAGTGTCCGTCGTACTGCGACACCCATACTTCCTCTCCGGTGAGCTTGTCGTTGGCCACGCAGATAGGTATATATTCGGTGAGATTGCTTCGTCCGATGATCATCGCACAGGCGTGGACACCGGTCTGACGTACGCATCCCTCGAGTTTTGCGGCGTAGTTCAGAACGTCCTTGGTCTCTTCAGAACCGTTGGTAAGCTCTTCCTTAAGCTCAGGAATCAGTTTATAGCAGTTCTTGAGCTTAGGCTTGTAGGAAACCTCTTTCTTATACTTCTTGAACTGTTTCTTTACCTTTATCTTGCTTCCTGGATTTTCCGGATCATCGATCTCCACTTCCTTCTCGATCAGTTTCTGTCCTTCTTCCAGAGTGTCTCCTTCATTGAACGGGTCTTCTGCATCCTCCATCTGTACGATAGGCTTGTCCGGAATCATCTTCGTGAGCCTGTTGGACTCATCGATGGACATACGGCTTACGCGGGCCACATCCTTGATGGCTGATTTGGCTGCCATTGTACCGTATGTGATCACGTGGGATATCTGCTCCTTTCCGTATTTTTCTTCGATGTACTGGAACACGCGGTAACGGCCGTCGTCATCGAAGTCTATATCCACATCGGGCATATTGATACGGTCCGGATTAAGGAATCGCTCGAAGAGGAGGTCGTATTTGATAGGGTCTATATTGGTGATTTTCAGACAGTAAGCTACTGCTGAACCGGCTGCTGAACCACGACCTGGTCCTACAGAAATGCCTTCAGAACGTGCCGCGGCGATAAAGTCCTGGACTATGAGGAAGTAGTCCGGGAATCCCATCTTGCAGATGGTCTTGAGCTCGAATTCTATACGCTCGGCCTGCTCGTCCGAGAGAGTGTCTCCGTATCTCCAATGTGCTCCATTGTATGTCAGATGGCACAGATACGCCACAGAGCGGCAGAACTCTTCTCCACGTTCATTTCCACTCTTGTCGCAGCGTCCTTCGTCGATGATTCCCTTATATCTCTCAAGATAAGTGTCAATATCAGCAAGGAATTCTTCCGGAAGATCGAATTTAGGAAGAATCGGATCCTTGTCGACCTTGAATATCTCGATCTTGTCCGCAACTTCGAGTGTATTGCTCAGAGTTTCCGGATGCTTGTAGAACATGTCAAGCATCTCGTCTTCACTCTTGAGGTACTCCTGCTGGGTGTATCTGAGACGGTCGGGATCGTCAAGATTGGCGTTTGTGGTGAGACAGATGAGACGGTCGTGTGCCGGTCCGTCCTCCTTGCGTACGAAGTGCACGTCATTTGTAGCCACGACCTTGGTACCGGTCTTTGCCGCCAGTTCGTATATACCTTCATTGGCTACCAGCTGATGCTCGTAAACCTCCTGAGACTGGCCGGGAATCAAGGTCTTGTGCTGCTGGACTTCGAGGTAGAAATCATCTCCGAACACTCTCTTATGCCACATCACGGCCTTCTCTGCTGCTTCCATGTCACCTGCTATGATAGCCTTCGGAATTTCTCCTGCAATGCAGGCAGAACAGCACACCAGGTCCTTGGAATACTGCTCCACGATCTCGTGTGTAACCCTCGGTCTGTCGTAGTATTTTCCTTCGATGTGACCGGTGGACACGATCTTCATCAGGTTCTTGTAGCCGTTGTAGTTCTTTGCAAGGAGGATAAGGTGATAATATCCTCTGTGGTCCTTGTCCTTCAGTCTGTGGTCATAATGTCTGGTTACATAGATCTCACAGCCGATAATAGGCTTCACTTCAGGAAACTTCTTGGCTACCTTCAGAAACTCCTTCACACCGTACATGTTTCCATGGTCAGTGATGGCTAATGCAGGCATTTCCAGCTCTTTAGCGCGTGCAAAAAGGTCGGCGATGGCTGACTGGCCATCGAGAATGGAATATTGTGTATGTACGTGTAGGTGGACGAAGGACATGACTGTGATTTTTAAGGAGGACAAAGATATGAAAAAGGCATCAGCCCGTCAAAAAATAATAATCCCCCTGAAGTCATGTTCCTGACTGTCAGGGGGAAAATTTATCAACAGTAAATTAATTACTTATTCTCCTTCTTTGCTGCTGCCTTCTTTGTTACATCATACATGATAGGTGTAGCGATGAAGATAGAAGCGTAAGTACCGATCACGATACCGAGGATAAGGGCTACTGCAAGACCTCTGATCACCTCACCACCGAAGATTGCGATCGCGAGCATTGTCACGAGAGTAGTGAGTGATGTATTCATAGTACGTGAGAGAGTGCTGTTGAGGGCCTCGTTCACGTTCTGACGGAAGTCTGCCTTAGGATGAAGCTCCTTGTACTCACGGATACGGTCGAAGATAACCACTGTATCGTTGATAGCGTAACCGATGATAGTCAGGATCGCA
>JBGVCR010000060.1:0-2369 GCA_045118995.1 Candidatus Cryptobacteroides sp. | reverse complement strand
AGCGGATATTACAGCTATGGCAAGCCTGTTTTTGTGGTTACTGAACGTGAAACGGAACATTCATACGTGGCTGACTTTACTGATGACATATTGAACAGGAAGCCGGAATATCTGCCTTTTACGCAAGGATATTATATGGAAGTGTTTTCTGCTGAGGATTTCATAAAGACAGGAAAGGCTGCCCTTTCCAAAGGGAAACTTTCAGGGGCATCAAAAGCGAGGATTTCGGAAATCCTGAAGGCTATCACTCCTGAAAGCAATGATGTAATTCTTTTAGCTCCATTGAAACGATAATATGAAAGCCATAAATTTTATTCTTTTTATAATCTGCATTTTGGTAATCTCTTGCAGACAGGAGGTCGCTCCTGTTGCAATTCTGGATGCAAAGGACGGAAATTTCACATATTCCGCAGAAGGATCAACCAGGCTGCTGATTATGGATGTTCCTATCGGCTCCGGAAAGAGCTCCCTGATTTTCGACACCGGTGGTCTGGGCTTGCTGTTGGATAGTCTGACAGCTGCACAATGCCTCAATATGAAAAAACTGGAGCGTGAGGGTAAGTCTACGGAAAGCAGTGTATATTTTCCTGCAGCATCAAGGGATTTCTTCGGAACCACATATTTCCATCCCATTGACATACCTTTCTACGGAGGAACCCTTCATTATGACTGGTTCATGGTGTTCGATGGCTTAAAGGATGAGTTTGAATACGACGGCATCTTCTCAATTCCTCAGGATGACACCCGAACATGGAACTTTGATTTCGAGAACCTTTCGATATCAGTTTCCGATGCGCTGTCGGTCAGTCAGAGAGACAGCTGCGACTTTGTATGCAATATAGAGAGGCGTGGGGAAAAGATATATCTGACTGATTTTCCGATAAGTTTTTCCAGCGAGGATAAGCTTTCAATGAAACAAGAACTGCTTCTCGATACTGGCTGCAGTTCCGCCCTTGCATTCAATTTCAACGAAGGGGAACTTGATGAGGAACGGCAGTTCATGGAGGATAATGCCTTGCTTTACTATAAGACATATGTTGGAGACCATACTTTCGTCATATACTCCCCTGACGTAATCAATGATACTTTGATGGTTACTTTCAGGCAGAAGGACCAAAGGGCAGCAGATTTTCCTCATTTTATAGGTCTGGAATTGTTGGCAAAATTCGATATTGCCATTAATCTTGCTGATGGAAAGGCTTATTTCAAAAGAAACGGTACAGGCAACTGGGCTGAATATCTAAATGAGAATTCGTCGTTTGAAAGGAAGGCACTCAGTCTTATCCCGGATGATGATTTCAAGACTGCATTCGTAAAATCAATCGGCAAGGAGTCCCCTGCATACATAGGAGGATTGAGACAATATGATGTCATCGAGAAATTTGACGGAGGCAATTTCTCTGCATTCAATACCAAATACGCAAAGATGAGACAGAGAGGCGAAGGTGATACACTGACTTTCGACGTCGACCGCTTTGGAAAGAAAAATAAGATCCGGTTCTATTGGAGTATTTCGGAGCAATAAAAATCCCCAGCAATGAGGGAGCATTGCGGGGGAAAAGTCATGTCTATTTGTTAAGTTGCTGATTTATGAATCAGTCGTTTTCTTCGAGCTGGAAGATTTCGTCAGCGTGCCTTCCGAAGTATCTGGCAATCTTCAGCGCAACGATGGTCGAGGGCATATAGCGACCGGTCTCGATGAAGTTGATGGTCTGCCTGGACACTCCGACCGCGTCCGCCAGTTCCTGCTGGGTGATGTTCTTGATGGCTCTTTCTACCTTTACCGTGTTCTTCATGCCTGGTCCTCCTTGCACTGCATTCTCATTTTCCAGATGGATATACGGAAAATGATCAGATAAAGAATTATATAAGTGTTGACACTTGTAAGTCCGGTTCCGGTAAGAACGGTAACCAGTGACGACACAAACGACATCGACTGAAGGCTTCTGAATCCGTGCAGGAAGGCCATCAACAGATTTGTAACCATGAAAATTCCGAATGCGATGAATGCCGTCGCGGCAATGGACCTGCGTCTGATGGAATCGATCATTTCGTCCTCATCCTTCTCCTGTGTCATCACGACCAGGAAGATGCCGAGGAAGAAGAGTAGATACATCACCATAGATATGAACCTTGTATGGGTCTGAGGAATAATCCCCCATACGTTTGCCATAAGAAGGCCAAGTACAAACGACAGAACCGAAGCGATTATAAGCCCATATCCGTATTTGCGGAATCTGTACGGGAGCATATAAGTCTTATTTTTCATTTTCTGTCCTCCTGATCTTTATCATTTCATAATTGAACTTGCAGATGTACATGATGAAGCATACAAACACCGAGGCGAATGCGAAGTACATGAATGCCAG
>JBGVCR010000059.1:0-3823 GCA_045118995.1 Candidatus Cryptobacteroides sp. | reverse complement strand
CTTCTTGTGCGAGATCTTATGCTCTGCACAGTACTCCTCGATCGAGAGGATTTCTTCACGTGTCATCATAAGCTTTCCTTTTTTATGCAAAAGTAGCGAGCATCGCTGCCCGCTACAATATGCATTTCGTCGGATGCTTACTATAATACTTTGATTACCTTGCATGGATTGCCGGCTGCCACCACGTTTGAAGGGATATCCTTCGTTACAACGGATCCTGCACCGATGGTCACGTTATCACCGATTGTGACTCCGGGCAAGATAGTGACGCTTCCTCCAATCCAGACATTATTACCGACAGTGACGGGTTCCGCCCACTCGTTACGGGTGTTCCTTTCGACTGGATCTGTGCTGTGGCATGCAGTATATATGCTCACATTAGGCCCGATGAAGCAGTCGTCTCCGATAGTAACTTTTGCTTCGTCAAGCACCGTGAAGTGAAAGTTGGCGAAGAAACGTTTACCCACGCTGATCTGCTTTCCATAGTCGCAGTAGAATGGCTGATTGATGATGATCTGGTCATCTCCGATGTGCCCGAGCAGACCCTTGAGGATGTCGAGACGGCCTGCATTATCAGCAGGGGAGAGTGCGTTATATCTGTGAATGATCTCCTTGACAGCATTAAGTTCATCCAGCAGTTGCCTGTCCACTGCAGAATACACAATTCCGGCAAGCATCTTTTCCTTTTCTGTCATAGTATGGTCATTTGTTATTGATGTCTTTTTCATATCTTGTGTACTACGCAGTTGCCATCGATGATTATTATCTTTTTCATTTATAGGTATTTAGCGATGGGTTACATCAATTGTTTCAGTGTCAAGCCTTATTTTAAGCCACTGCTTCAGTTCTTCAAGTTCTCTGATGGAAATAGAGTCAGCGGAGTCGACGACTATTGAGATTACGGCATTGCCTGAAGTGGAGTCACGATTGAATGATTGTCCCTTTGTGATGCTCACGTTTTGCACCGATGACTTGATGCTGAAGATCTCCTTCGATATCTTGTCGTATTCGAGCTCATTGTTCTTGATCTTTTCCAGTTCATTCTTCAGGAGAACTATCTCCTGCTCCTTGGCAGAAATGATGCTTTCTTTCTTCTCGTATATATCCTTGAAGGCATTCATGTCCGACTGGTCTTGAGCGGAATAATCGCGGATCTGAATCTGCTCCTTCTCGATGTCATACTCTGATGCTACTGAATAAAGCTCCTCTTTATCCCTGTCGTTCAAAGCCTCACCAGTAAAGAATAGAGTCAAGGTTGTGTTTTCCTTATGATCGATCTTGTAGTCGTAAAGAATGCTTTTGCCGTATGTGCTTCTATGCTCGGCAAAAGTGGTGGCATTTACATCGAAATTATTCTGCTGTATGAGAACTACTGCTGACCAGATGCTTGGTATGATGAAGATGATGATAAGAGCTGAGGTCAATCTCTTTGTTCGTTTGCCGATAGCCTCATCCTGATATTCGGTAGGGCGGAACCTGAAATATTTGACACCTGCATATGTTGCGAGCATGATGAATGTGCAGTTGATGACAAACAGGTATAATGCACCGAGGAAGTAGCTGAATTCCCTGCATGCAAGTCCGTATCCGGCTGTGCAAAGAGGCGGCATCAGTGCTGTGGCGATAGCTACTCCGGAGAAAACTGTTCCTTTATCTTTGCGGCATTGTTCAAGGATTCCTGCAAAGCCACCGAATAGAGCGATCAGTACATCATAGAAGGTCGGAGATGTCCTGGCAAGCAGCTCGGTAGGATTGCTCAGACTCAGTGGAGTTATCAGAAAATAGAGGAACGCTACCGCCAGACTGATACTGACCATAACCAGAAGGTTCTTGCCTGATGACTTCATAAGCTGAATGTCACTCACTCCAAGACCGAGGCCCAATCCGAAGATCGGTCCCATGAGTGGAGAAATCAGCATCGCACCGATTACGACCGGGATCGAATTCACGTTCAGTCCCACAGATGCAATAATGACAGCCACGGCAAGAATCCATGCATTCGGTCCCTTGAATTCAATATTGCTTCTTATCGAGCGTTCAGCTGCTGCGGTATCGATGTGTCCGTTCAAGTTAAGTGTTTCACGGATCAGAGCAGTGAAATTTTGAAAAAAGCCCATAGTATTATAAGTTAGTGAGCGTAAAGATACAATTTCCTCTTGACTCGTACCTTAGGTCATACTATATATTTGCAGACAAATAACGCGTTATGAACAGAAATGGATTAAAAATCGGGGAGTTTTCACGCCTGTGTCGTGTTACCGTGAGGGCTCTGAGGCATTATGAGAAAATCAAGCTTCTTGTGCCGGAGATCATAGACTATAGTACCGGATACCGGTATTATTCAATCGTGCAGATGCAGAAGGCTTTGAATATTGTACGCCTGAAGGGGCTGGGATTCAGTCTGGAGGAGATTCGTACTATGTATGATTCCGAGACTCAACGCCCTTCAATCGATATGCTTGAAGAGAAGATCCGCACTTGCCAGGAACAGTTGCAGCTGCTGACCGAGTGCAGGGACCGGCTGTCTGCGATGATTACCTTCCAAAAGAAACTTAATGAAATGGAAAAGATCTACATTGATTCATTACCTGCGATTATTGTCGCATCGCATCGTGCCGAAATTCCGTCGTACGATGAACTTGGAAAACTGTGCTACATGACAATCGGCCCGGAGATGGCTCGTCTGGGATGTGAGTGTCCTGAGCCTGGTTACTGCTATACCATCGAGCACGGAGGATACAGGAAGGAAAATATAGACATCGAGTACTGCGAGCAGGTTACAGCTATGGGAAAGGACTCTGATCTAATCAAGTTCAAGCAGATTCCTCAGGCCGCAGAAGCTGTATGTATGAAGGTTTATGGCCCATACAACCGCCTGAACGAAAATATTCGTGAAGTACTTGAATGGATTGAGGCAAACGGATATACGATTGATGCTCCGCCACGCTACTCATACGTGGATGGTATATGGAATCAAGAAGATCCGGAGAAATGGCTGACTATAATTCAGGTGCCGGTAACAAGGTAGTATAATCTATGCCAACCTGTTGATTTCGTTCTGCAGGTTGGCTAAGAATTTACCGGCGTGGGCTCCGTCCATCTGGGTGTGATGGAACTGGAATGAGAGTGTCAGGTAATAGCGGAAGAATCTCTTCTTGTACCTGCCCCAGATGATGAACGGATTATTGAAAATACCGCTGTTCATACCTATTGCGCCATCAAGTTCTGTGTCGATGATAGCAGATGTGCCTATTACCATGCTGTTTTCTGAGAGGTCTCTGTCCTGACAGGTGTAAGCGACTTCAGAAGTATATTTCAAGTATTCATTATTGAATTCTTCAAGTTTCTCATTGAAGAGTATGTCGCAGGAACTTACCTCTCCAGTCTTGTTCTTTACAATAGTGTTGACCGCTATGCTATCGTATTGCATAAGTTTATCACCGACCGGAAGCATATAAAATTCCTTGATCGGTGCAGCAGCTTTACCGATGCACCAATCAAGCAGCATATTGAATTTCAATCCATTTCTCTTGCTGATTCTTACAAGTCTTGTAACATTGATTGTCTTGATGAAAGTCACCATCGGGTTAGGTGCCGTCATCCAGAAATCGTACGCGAATGCTCTGGTAGTCTCTTGTGGATTTACTTCTGTTTTCATGTGACAGATTGCGATTTGTTTGTGTAAATAGTTCCTATGTTTGAAATCCAAATAAAGTTATAGTGAGCTTTTCAAGCTCATGAGGAGCGCTCAACGGGGCCGTCGGCCCCGGCCGCTTAGGCTAACCCCGAGAAGTTTTTCATGAGTTTGTTTCAAGACAAGAGA
>JBGVCR010000058.1:0-76048 GCA_045118995.1 Candidatus Cryptobacteroides sp. | reverse complement strand
GTGCGGTGGGCGAGACTCGAACTCGCACAGGATTACTCCCACTACCCCCTCAAAGTAGCGTGTCTACCATTTCACCACCACCGCTTTGTTTGTTTTGGGATTGCAAAGGTACGACAAAAAAATTAAACTCCAAATTTTTCTTCACTTTTTTTGCAAAAATTTTCACTTTTTTATTCCAGGCAGATCTTGCAATACATTCAATGCATTCATTTTCAGCGAAATCATTGTATTCTCATTTTTATTTACTATCTTTGCGCGCTTTTCCTCGGGTAGGAAGCATGGTATTTTAATAATTAACTTTTTAAAACAGATTCACAATGGCTGTTAAAATTCGTCTTCAGCGCCACGGTAAGAAGAATTTCGCATTCTTCCACATTGTAGTGGCAGATTCACGCGCACCACGCGATGGTCGTTTCATCGAGCAGCTCGGCTCTTACAACCCTAACACTAACCCTGCTACAATCATGCTCAACCACGAGCGTGCACTTGCTTGGGTAAACGTAGGTGCACAGCCTACACTTACTGCAAAGCGTATCCTCTCTTATGAGGGTGTACTCCTTGCAAAGCACCTCCAGGAAGGTGTTAAGAAGGGTGCTCTTACTCAGGAGCAGGCTGATGCTAAGCTCGCAGCTTGGAAGTCAGAGAAGGCTGCCAAGGTCAGCGCAAAGAAAGATGGTCTTAGAAAGGACGCTGTAGCAGCTCAGAAGGCTGCTGTAGAGGCTGAGGCTAAGGTAAATCAGGAGAGAGCTGAGGCTATCGCCAAGAGAAAGGCTGAGGCTGAGGAAGCTGCACGCGCAGCTGCTGAGGCTGCCGCTGCTGAGAAGGCTGCTCAGGAAGCAGCTGCTGCAGAGGCTGAGGCTGAAAACACTGAGGCTTAATTCCGCTATGGCAGGTTACGAAAACTTGCAGCAGATAGCCCAGGTATTGAAATCTAACGGTACCGATGGGGAGCTCGTGATGGGCTTCCGCGAAATCGCTCCTGAAGATATCAACTTAAACGAACCGGTGTTCATCATTTTTGATGGACTACCGGTTCCTTTTTATATTGAATCATTCGCAAAAAGAGGAAATACCAAGGCCCTTGTCCGCCTGACAGACATCTGCTCTATGGAAGACGTAGAAGAAATTGCCGGAAAGCCGGTCTATATAGAAGCGGACAATCTTCCGGAAATGTCCCTCGAAGAGGACGGTTATGCCGCTCTGGTGGGATGGATGGTATTGACTCCGGAGAATGCTGACGACATGGACAGCGATCTCTACGAAGTCGGCGAAATCACCGACTTCATCGACATTCCGAACAATCCATGCATAGAGGTAGAAACAGAAAATGGAGCGATAATGATACCGCTCCACGAAGATCTTATATTGTCTCTTGATCCTGAATATCAGGAAATCATAATGCAGATTCCTGCAGGACTTCTTTAATTATGCAGCTATCTGCTGCCTTCCCTCATATTCTGCCTTTACATCCTCATAGAATGCAGCAATTGTTGTAGCTATATATGGGGCTAGCCACAAATAACCTATTCCCATAGTGAACATCGCAAGGAAACTCCAGCCGATGAAACTGAGGAGCAGGCAGAAAAGGTCGAACTTATGGCCCTTCATCATCTTGATACTGAGATTGAGAGCCTGGTTCGGCGAAAGTTCAGGATGATCCTTCAGTATGTACGGAGCCATCATATAGGCCAGCGCCTTGATCAATCCCGGAATATACAGGAGCAAGGTCCACAAGAACACGAAAATCATATACAGAAGCGAGAGTCCCAACGCTCTTGGATAAGTCTTGAATGTACCTGTGAACATATTGGAAACCACCTTGCCTTCATCATCCCTGAGAAGATCCTTGAATGCATTGTAATATCCTACCATCGACAGAGGATAGTAAAGAAGGAACACGAATCCATACAAAACAAGGATGGACCATACAGACATTGTTTCCGACTCCAGACTCGGATCTACTATACCTTCTACTACAAGAGCCAGGATTATAGGAATCATCATACCCGCAAACAATACGAGTGTAGCCATAACTGACGGTGTCCACTTTCCTTTCAACGCAGCCAATGCCGCATTCTTAAGTTCTTGATTAGTCTTCATAAACGGTCAGGTTTAAATATTGTTATTATAATCGTTCTTCACATCCAGATAAAACGCTGCCATAGATGTCTGCATATATGGGATAACCCAAAGAAGACCTATACCCAAAGTCAGGATTGCAAGAAAAATCCATCCGATAAAGCTGAGATAGAGATAGAAAAGGTCGAACTTATGTCCCTTCATCATCTTCATGCTGAGATTGATGGCTTCGTTGGGTAAAAGCTGCGGATTATCCTTGACAATGAAAGGCGTCAATGAATATGCAAGTCCCTTTATTATTCCCGGAACAATGAACAGGAGAGTCCACAGAAGAGTATATAGATAAACAAGAAGAATTGAAACGGCATTCCTCACGTAATCCGAGAAAGCAAGTCGGACAGTATTCCTCGTTATGGCTGTATCACCATTCTGAAGCAGCTCTTTATGCGCCACAGAATATCCCAACGACAATGGATATAGGAGAAAGAAATTGAGCAGAAAGGATGAATTCAAAAATAATTTCAGCAATTTCGGATTTATCGAGTTGAAAAACGGCATGTCAAAAGCAGCCATATTCGCACAATAGCCCGGAGAAGTTATAAGACAAGTCGCAAAAGTGAAGAATATGGCACCCAGCACAGCCGGAGCCCAATTGCCCTTCAATGCAGCCAAGGCGCTGTTCTTAAGTTCCTGATTGGTCTTCATAGCTCTTAATATTCAATATCAATTGTCGCCACCATGTTATCCATGCAGAAATATGCAGGAACATCCGGATTGGAAGAAATGATTTCAAAATCAACGAAATCCACTGAACCGAGCTTGCCAAGTTCGAAAGGAGTCCATATTGATACGATCGAATCCTTCTTCTCTGTGAATTCTGCCAAGGCGATTTCAGCTTCTCCTGTAACCGCACCTTTAAGATAACCTGTAGCCTTGATGGCAAGTCTGTCACCCTTCTTGAAATTCAGCTTTACAAAATTGGCAACTTCTACAGTATTGGTAACATAACAGCCGATCATATCGCAGGTTCCATTCTCATCAAATGCAAACCCCACATCGTGCTTAGGCATTATTCCCGGAAGGGGGCTCTGATGATATACGGTATATATATTGCCCCATGAGGCAGCTGCCGGGACATTCGCCCTATAGGTATTCATCAGACCGGATGTCATGCCGGATTTAGGCATCTCTGTGCAGGAAAGAAGGAATCCTCCCTGGAATTTCTTATTGGCATCAAGACTATGATTGAAATTCAGTGCATCAAAACCGAATCCTTCGACATTCGTTGTATTGACCAAGGTACTGTCGGCCCCGAATCTGACGCCACCATACTGGAAAGTCGCCTCCAACACATATTTACGCTTTACATTCGCACCTTCCTTGAAGCAAGAAGTCAAAGAAACCAAGGCAATAAGAATAATTAAAAAACGTTTCATCTCTTTATCTTTGTTAGTTCAATTTTCAAATATAGTATAAATTACCCAATTGGATTTGAATTTCAGCAATATATCTCGCCGGACCAGTCAGAAAGACTTCCTCAGCGACTCCTCCCGAACGGTCTGAAGGCTTGAAGCATACGCTGAGGCTGTCACGTTTAGCCTCCACATCATATCTGACTTCAGACCCGCTTATCTCAGACGGACGGATTCCCGACTCATATGCAGCAATACACGAGGCTACAATTCCGGTACCGCAGGCAAAAGTCTCGTCCTCCACACCTTTCTCGTATGTCCTTACCTTGATAAAGCCGTCGGCCGGTTCGACAAAATTGACATTGGCTCCGACAGGCTGGAGTTCTGCCGCCTTATATCGTATTTCCCTGCCTTCGGAAACAATATCGTATTCTTCCAATGACTCCACGAGACGTACAAAATGACGGGTACCCGTATCCAGAAAATATCCGTCAGACGGCACATTGACACCTTCCAGACTATCATGGTGACAGCAGATATCCACATCCTTCATCTGCAGTCTGACCGTCTTCTGCACCCCGTCATCCGAAACGACCTCAGCATAATGAGGGCCGTCTGCAGCAATGAATCTGAAACTTCGGATACCCTGATCTGCAGCAAAAGCGACAATACATCTTCCTCCGTTACCGCACATCATTCCTCCCGAACCGTCTGAATTGTAATAGACCATACGGAAATCATAGCCGTCACTGCTCTCCAAAAGCATAAGTCCGTCTGCGCCGACTCCATAACGACGGTCGCATATGGATGCAATCTGATCCTTAGAAAGCACAATGGAACCGTCCCGATTGTCCGCAATGAGAAAATCGTTACCGGCACCCTGATATTTATAAAATTTCAGCTTCATCAGATATTTATTTTTCAAGAACTGCATCAGCGCCTGTTTCAGCACGAAGCAGACGAGCGAGCAGCTGCACGCCTTCCGTGATCTTTTCCTCAGTCATGAACGAGAAATTCATCCTCATCGTGTTCTTTCCGCTTCCGTCCGGATGAAAAAATTCACCGGCAACATATGCCACACCGGCATCCAGAGCCGTATCATAAAACTTCACAGCATCAAAGTCTCCCGGCATTGTCAGGAAAAGGAAGAGACCGCCCTGAGGATGGGTCCAATGCACCTCCTGTGGCATATGTTTCTCCAAAAGAGATAACAGAAGGTCCCTTTTACCCTTATAAAGCTCAATGCTCTTGGAAAGATTTGCATCAAGACTTCCGCTTCGCAGGAACTCCGCTGCCACATATTGGTCGAAAACCGGCGGGCAAAGATCCAGGGACTGCTTGCATACATATATCTTGTCCAATATCTCAGGATGGGCGATGGCCCAGCCAAGCCGGAAACCAGGGGCGAAGATCTTCGAGAATGATCCCAGATGAATGACAATATCCGGATCAATCGAATACATTGTCGGAATATCTTCCCCTTCGTATCTGAGTTCCCTGTACGGGCTGTCCTCCACTATAAGAAATCCATATCTGCGGGCAAGTTCCACCAGCATCTTCCTTTCCTCCAGGGTAAGAGACTCACCTGATGGATTCTGGAAATCGGGGATCATATAGAGAAACTTTATCCTCTTTCCTTCACTCAATGCCTGTTCAATGACCCGTACATATGCATCACGGAAGGAGTCGATGTCATCGATATGAGCCACTCCCCTGATATCCGCCCTATATGATCGGAAAGACTGAAGAGCCCCGAGATATGACGGACTCGAGGTCAATATCACATCACCCGGATCCACCAGCACCCTGGTGCACACATCGATTCCCTGCTGTGATGATGAGGTTATCTGCACTCTTTCCACCGGCACACCATAGCGCTCGGCCACAGCCTCTCGCAGAGGCATGACTCCCTGAGTGGCACCGTATTGAAAAGCCTGACCACCATATTTGGCAATCACTTCGGACATTGTCCTGCGGATTTCTTCCAAGGGGAATGTGTCCGCCGAAGGATACCCACCGGCGAAGGAATATATGGAGTTCAGGTCCACCCTCTTGAAAATCTCCCTTACAGGAGATCGGAAGAAAGAGCCGACATCTTCGGAAAACATATCTTTATAATCCCGCATAGATTTCTCGGCAAGTTCGAAATGACAATTATCTCAACATATCCTCCAGTGTAATCGAGCCGGAAGTCTTATCGTCACGATACTTTACGATCACCGGACAATACAGATGGATACCCTGTTCTGCTCCCGGGCCTTTCGACATCGGACGGCTTCCAGCCACTACTACCGCTCCAGAAGGCACGACCATCTGGCCGTTTTCATTGGCACGGATATATTCGCCGGTCGTTGCATCGAAGATAGCAGTCGAAGCATTGATGATAACACCTGTTCCGATCACAGCATTCTCCTTTACGATCGTTCCTTCATAGATACCGCAGTTACCACCGATGAAAACATTGTCCTCTATGATTACCGGAAGAGCACCCACAGGCTCAAGAACACCTCCGAGCTGCGAAGCCGCAGAAAGATGCACGTTCTTTCCGACCTGAGCACATGAACCCACAAGAGCATGAGAGTCTATCATGGTACCCTCATCGACATAAGCTCCGATATTTACATAAGCGGGCGGCATCATGATCACAGACGGAGCCAGATATGCTCCTGTACGCACGCTGCTTCCACCGGGAACAATCCTCACGCCGTTCTCAGCGGTAAACTTCCTCGCAGGGATGGTATCCTTGTCAAAGAAGGAGAACTGTCCCTGAGACATATCTGTAAGTTTTCCGAGTCGGAATCCGCTCAATATCACTTCCTTGACCCATGAATTGACTTTCCACTGCCCTTCAACTTTCTCTGCTACACGGATCTTGCCGCTTTCCAGAGAGGCAATCGTATCATTGAATCTTTCTATATCTGTCATAGTAATTTCAAGTCTTTTATTGTCTCGACCATAAGGTCATATGTCTTCTGCTGTGAAGCAACAAGCGGCAGACGCAGCTCATTGCACATCATTCCCATTGCAGCAAGCGCCGCCTTTGCCGGGATAGGATTGCTTTCCACGAAACAATTGCGGAAAAGCGGCGAAAGCATCTCGTGCAGGCCGGCGGCCTTCTCCACCTTGCCTTCCATCATAGCGTGCGTGAGCTTTGCCACAGGCTCAGGAGCTATATTGGATGCCACACTGATGACACCATCTGCACCTGCCTTCATAAGCGGGAAGGTCTCGTCGTCATTGCCGCTGAGCACAAGGAAGCCCTCTGGACGGCCCTCAATGATCTCCAGAATCTGGCCTCTGTTGCTTGAAGCCTCCTTGATTCCGATGACATTGTCTATCTGAGCGAGTCTCAGAGTGGTAGCAGCCTCAAGATTCGCACCGGTACGGCCCGGAACATTATACAGAAGGACCGGCTTTGAAGTAGCAGCAGCTACAGCCTTGAAATACTGGTACATACCCTCCTGAGGCGGTTTGTTGTAATATGGGACGACCACAAGGAACACATCCACTCCGTGAGGTTCCAGGAGTCTGATATTCGCTATCGTATGCTCGAGAGAGTTTGTTCCGACACCAGCTACAACCGGCTTTCCGCAGGAATGTTCCTTGGCAATCGTCAGCACTTTGATCTTCTCCTCGTCTGTAAGGCAAGGCGTCTCGCCGGTGGTTCCAAGCGGAACAAGGAAATCGACTCCTCCCTTAATCTGATAATCCACTAATGCTGCAAACGCATCATAGTCCACCTGTCCGTCACGGAAAGGAGTGACCAACGCAGTACCGCAGCCTCTTAATTCATTTATATTCATATTATTGTCCTATTTTTTTCAAAAGTATGTCACGGAACTCGTGAACGCCTTCCAGACCTTCAGTCCTGAGGGCTGCCTCGACTGCTCCCGCCGCAAAGCCTTCACGTGAAAATGCCTCGTGACTGAGGGTAATACGGTCATTAAGTCCCTCGAAACCAATGGTATGTATACCTGGAATCTCTCCGCAGCGCACTGACTGGATATCAGTTGTAACTCCCATGTTGGCATCTACGATATCCGCAAGCGACCTTGCAGTACCACTCGGAGCATCAAGCTTGTGGCAATGATGCATCTCCACCATATAAGGGCTATAGCCTCCGGCATCGCCCAACATCTTTGATATATAATCAGTTACAGCAAAAAAGACGTTCACTCCGATCGAAAAGTTCGAAGCCCAGATCATCGGGGTTCCGCATTTTTCGAAGTAAGCGACGACTTCATCCTTGATATCCGCCCAGCCCGTGGTACCGATCACCACAGCCTTGAAATTCTCTGCAAGAAATCTGTAGTTTTCCCTGATGGCTGCCGGTGTAGTGAAATCAATGCAGACGCACTGCCTGGCCAACGCAGGGTCAGTCTCAGTGACCGCTTCTGTCCAGCCGGCATATTCCACACCCTTTGAAAGAATGATCTTCTCGATCATCCTTCCCATTTTTCCGTATCCGCTGATAAATAATTTCATAATGTTCTTGATTAGATTCCTCGACAAGCTCGGAATGACAGTGAGACAAGCTCGGAATGACAGTGAGACAAGCTCGGAATGACAGTGAGACATGCTCGGAATGACAGTGAGACAAGCTCAAATGACAGTGAGACAAGCTCGGAATGACCACTAGAACTGTTCCAGTTCCTCCTCGACTTCAAAAAGATGGTAATGAAGATCCTTCACCACCTCCACAAGTTCCTCACGGTCAACGACAAAACTGATATTCACAAAAGAAGCGCCCTGCGAAATCATATAGACATTGGTCCTTTTCAACGGGGCGAAAGTCTTCTTCAGCATACCGTTCAGACGTACGATATTCTTTCCGATCACCGAAACCTGCGACTTATCGTCATCCACGATGACATCCGCAAACTCAGAAAGCTGCTCCACCACCTTGTCGATCTTCTGGGAAGCATCCACAGTCACCGAGATATTGGCCTCTGAGGTACTGATAAGATCTACAGAGACCTTGCTCTCGCTGAAGATTTCAAACACTCTGCGGAGGAAGCCCGAGGTATTGATCATCTTCATGGAGAAGATATTGATGACGCGGATGTTCTCTTTGAAGGATACTGACTTCACGCCATCTTCTATGAGTTCACTGCGGAGAATCGCAGTACCCTTGCCAGAAGGATTCATAGAATTGAGCACATAAATCGGAATGTTCTTCTTCACAGCCGGCTCGATGGTCAGCGGGTGAAGCACCTTGGCTCCGAAATGCGCCATCTCAGCTGCCTCCTCGAAAGAAATCTTCTCCAGATATTTGGTGTTTTCCACTGTTCGAGGATCGGCAGAACGGACTCCATCCACATCAGTCCATATCTCGATGCACTCGGCATCAAGGGCCATACCTATCAATGAAGCAGAGTAATCAGATCCGCCACGTCCGAGAACAGTCTGCTCTGAGGAATGATTCGAGCCAATGAATCCCTGGGTGATGACAGCATCCATTCCTTTGAAAGCCTCGCCGACAATTTCAGGAACTCTTGCAGAAATCTCATTCACATCAGGCTCTGCCTTGAGGTATTCATTGCTGGTTATCATCATCTTACGGGCATCAATGAAATTGGTCCTGATACCCTTGGCATTCATCACGAAGCAGATGATTGTCGATGAGAGGAGCTCACCGTTTGAAATGATTATGGCCTTGTTCCTGTCAGAAAGTTCTCCTACCGCACACACTGCATTTACAAGTTCTTCGAGGGAATCGCAGATAGAATTCACTCTTGCCACGGCATTCTCCTTCAGTGCCGGACTCTGCTCCAGAAGATCCGACGCAAGATTCACGTGACGGGTCCTGAGCTCAGACATCAGGGCCCTGGCTTCTGATGCATTTCGGGCTGCCGCCGCATCCGATATTCTGTAAAGAAGATCTGTGACCTTCGACAAGGCCGACACTACCACTACAGGCTTCTTGTCCAGTCTGCCGCCTACAATGAAGATGGCTCTGGTAATCGCCTCGAAATTTGCGACAGAAGTGCCGCCAAACTTCATAACTATCATAATATTCTAATTTTTTCAAAAATCTTCACATAATTGTCAATCGCAGTGCGGATATCATCCAGAAGGATATGTTCTTCCGGTCTGTGAGCCACAAGGATCGAGCCTGGGCCGCAGAGGATCTTCCGTCTGAAATTGGTCAGCTGAGGTGCATCACTTCCGAATGCAACCGGCTTGGCCGGAAATCCGTCAAGAATCTCATACTTTGTCGGAGAATCGCCCCCGAATGCCTTGACAGTCATTGATTTCTGCCACTGCGCCACTTCCTTCGCCACTATATCCGAGCCATCCTGAACCCTTCTTCTTCCGAATCTCAGGCGGGCATCTTCACCGGCGATATTCTTCATCACATTGCACACCATCTCGTCTGTCTCGAAGGTTGTCCGGAAATAGACACGGCATGAGAGCCTGTCGCTGAGGATATTCTGAGGATTGTCACTGAGGAGCTTGCCTACATTCCAGGTCGTATCTCCGAGAATTTCATCCTTGGGAAAGACGATACTGCGGAGGGCATTCATAAAATCATTGAACATTTCCACAGCGCTCAGGCCATACTGAGGATATCCCGAATGGAAGGCCTTTCCCTCAAATGTCACTTCGAACGACTTGGTTCCTTTGCTGGCCGAAGCCATGTGATTGTCAGTAGGTTCTCCGACTATCACCCACTCCGCTCCGGAATATTGTTCCCTGAATGCCTTTGCCCCGAAAGAACCGGTCTCCTCTCCCGCAAGCAAAAGAAGGCCGAAGCCGTCATATCCCTTGGATTCCAGTACCTTGCAAGCCTCATACATAGCAAATATCTGTCCTTTGGCATCGCAGGAACCGCGGCCGTGAACGGCAGTCCCATCAAAGACTGGCGGAATATAAGGAGGCACGGTGTCCAGATGCGAGCAAAACACAATATCAGGCTTTCCCCAGCTGAAGAGCAGATTGGATGTTCCGTCTCCCACATCAAACCTCTCTACACGGCAAGACGAAGTAAGAAGCCTCTCCTGAAGAAAATCTGCAAGAGCGGCCTCCTTACCTGAAGTCGAATCTATTTTCAATATGTCATGAAAAAGTTCAATATCCATCGCAATATCATTAACGCATACGCGCGCATAATGTGCAAATATACACATTTTATCAATTAGACTTGCGCTTGCATACTCTTAACATATGAAACGAGCACGAATTTTCTATTTTTCGTGCTCGTTTCCATTAGTTTACGACTATTTCATCAAGGAAAAGAAATCCCCTCATCGTCGAACGCTTGGCGTGATACCGGACATACCGGGCCCGAACATCGCATATGGTATCGAAACTGCGGAACAGAAGATCAGGGATATTCACCGAAACATCATTCCAGACCTCTGCCACGTGTTCAAAGGATTCACCGTCTTCGGAAACATATATATCCACCTTCTGCGGCATGAACACTCCCGGTTCCTTAAGCTGCATGAATGTACCGCCGACATAGCTTACAGTCTGTACCGAGCCTAAGTCTATGGTAACATCAATATCTGAAAGGAATCCCTGCCAACGCTGGTCACTGTATGTCCATCCTCCGATGATTCCATCCGTGAAAGTAGTTTCCCCGGCTGCAGGATACCACTTCTGTATAGGTTTATTATACAAGACTTTACATCCCTTAGCCTTATGATCCAGTCCTGTCTGGGCAAGTTTTCTTTCGCCATATTCTTCAGCCAGGTCGAAAGGCTCATATCCCATACTTTTCAGTCTTGCTACCGCTCCCGATGCCCTGCGACGGAAATCTGCCGGATCCTTGCGCTCAGGCTGACTCCAGCCTGTCTCGGCTATTGCCAGTGCCCTCGGCCAATACATATATTCGGCATGAGAGTCAGTCACTACATATTCCGACCAGAGATTGCCCTGAATGCCGAGAAGACGCCCCGGCAGATCCATTGTCTTTGACGCAGGATCATAGACATACACGGAATCCAGCGGGAGATAGCCACCTATTGATTCCGGCTCCTTGAATGGAGCATCCTGGGTGTGGTCCAGATAGCAATAGCGTCCCGGGGTCATTATCACATCGCGGCCCATCCTCATCGCCTCGATGCCCCCTTCTTCGCCTCTCCAGGACATCACCGTCGCACCCTGAGCAAGGCCTCCGTCCAATATCTCATCCCATCCCACGATTCTTCTGCCTTTCGACTCGAGAAATCTCGCGATTCGCTTTATCAGATAGCTCTGAAGTTCATCGACATCAGCCAATCCTTCCGCCTGCATCCTCTGCTGACACTTCGGGCATTCCTTCCAGTGAGCCTTATTGGCCTCATCACCTCCTATGTGTATCATTTCAGACGGGAAGACCTCCATAACTTCCTCAAGCACAGTCTCTAAAAAGCGGAAAGTCTCTTCGTTTCCGACGCAGAACTCTCCCTGGGAATATGCAGTCCCTTTGCAGGAAAGTTCCGGATATGCGGCCAGAACTTCTTCGCTGTGACCCGGCATCTCGATCTCGGGAATCACCTCTATATGTCTCTGAAGAGCATATTCGACAAGTTCACGCAGCTGATCCTTCGTGTAATAGCCTCCATAAACACCTTCTGTTCCCTCTTCCGCATAAAGTCGGTCGCCATACCACCAGTCCTTCCACTTCTGCTGAGGTCTCCAGGCCGCAAAAGAAGTCAATTTCGGATAAGCTTCGATTTCCATTCTCCAGCCCGCCGCATCAGTAAGGTGGATATGCATCCTGTTCATCTTGTAAAGAGCCATCGCATCGATCTGCTTCTTAAGGAAATCCAGACTGCGGAAATGACGGGAAACATCGAAGTGCAGGCCTCGGTAACTGAATCGAGGACAATCATTTACAACACAGCATTGCACTTCCTTCACCCCATTGTCTTCAGATATCATCTGAGCCAATGTCTGCTGCGCATAAAAGGCACCGGCATCATCCGCAGAAGTGATCCTGACCCCATCCTTGCGCACTTCCAGCCTATAGGATTCAGGAGCCATTTTCTTCGAATGTCTGAAGGTGATCTGCGGCGATTCTTCAAATCGATATACCCCTTCACCCGGGATTACCTGTTCCGGCACCGGAATAACCATATCGACACCCTGTGCCAGAGCCTCAGGCGTCATTGCAAAAAACATTGCAGCAAATATCCACAGAAATCTTTTCATATTCTCATTCATTTGAGCATCTACAAATATAGCATTATTCAAACGAATCTTTAACTTTGCGATATAAAATCTGAGCGTAACCTTTAAACCTTACGATTACAGTTCCGTCAAATTGAAATCAACATTATTAAATCACATTGATTATGAAAAAGCTTATGATCATCGCCGGCCTTATGGTGCTATGCCTGGGAGCCGCAGCACAGGAGAAGATTTATTCTGTGAAGTCAGGAAAAGTGACAATGGAAATGGATATGATGGGACAGAAGATAGTCCAGCAGAACTATTTCGACGATTATGGCGTAAAGCAGGCTACAGTGATGGAGATGATGGGACAGAAGATGAGAAGCATCGAGGTGGATGGAAAGAATGTAATGATAGATGATGCCGCAAAGACCGCTATCAGCATGCCTGGAATGGGACCTCAGATGGGAGGAAACAATAAGATCAATTTCCTCAATCTTGACGAAAAGACAATAAAGAAGAACAAGATCAAGGAAGAAGGCCAGGAGGAAGTAGCCGGAAAGATGTGTACAAAATATTCTTACAGAATGCTTATGATGGGTCAGGGAGTGAATGTCCACGCCTGGGTTTATAAGGGAATCACCCTTAAGACTACCATCAAGACTGATTTCGGCGAAATGGTCACAAAGGCTACAAAGGTAGAAGAAGACATACAGGTAGATCCTGCATTGTTCGTTCTTCCGGAGGGAGTGGAAGTACAGGAAATGGATATGAGCATGATGGGAGGCGGATTCTAAATCAAAGTCTCCAATACAGTTTACGAATCACCGGGAAAGCATTTTCCGGTGATTTTTGTATCTGTATGACCTAAAAAGGATAGTATGTGAACGATTTTTATAATGTTATGCAAAAGGCATTTGTTAAATTTGCATAAATTGACATCATCGGTATGAAAAGATTCCTTATTCTGACATTGATCTGTATAAGCTGCGCTGCAGCAAAAGCCCAGTCAAGCGATAACGGCGACGGCACTTTCACGAATCCTGTCATATGGGCAGACTGCCCGGACCCTGATATCATCAGAGTCGGTGACGACTTCTATTTCGTCAGCACCACGATGCATCTGATGCCGGGAGCACCGGTCATGCATTCCAGGGATCTGGTGAACTGGGAGATTGTCAGCTATATCTTTGACAGGATAGAGGAAACACCTCGCTACAGCCTTCAGGAAGGCACAGTATATGGCAGAGGACAGTGGGCCACTTCACTACGCCACCATAACGGCAGATTCTACGCTTATTTCACCCCGAATGACCAGCCGTATAAAGGTTATGTATATACAACTGAAGACCCTCGCGGAAAATGGGAGCTCCATTCCGTGATACCTCATTTTCACGATGCATCCTTCTTCTTTGATGATAACGGCAAGGCATACATGGTTTACGGCACAGGGCAGATAAGAGAGCTCAAGCCTGACCTTACAGGCGTATTGGACGGAGGCCTTGACACGAGACTTTTCGAGCGTGACAGTCAGGAGAACAACCTTCTAGAAGGAAGCCGCATGATCAAGAAAGACGGCAGGTACTATCTGCTGATGATTTCCTGGCCAAGAGGCGGAATCCGCAGAGAGGTATGCTACCGCGCTGACAATATCGAAGGTCCTTACGAGAAGAAGGTCATCCTCGAGACTCCTTTCGGAGGCCTTGGAGACGGAGTGGCCCAGGGAACTATATTCGATGACCCGCAGGGCAACTGGTACGGAATGTTCTTCCAGGACAGAGGAGGCGTGGGCCGCGTGCCGCATCTTATGCCTTGTACATGGATAGACGGCTGGCCTATCTTAGGAGACAAAGACGGGAAGGTTCCTGAGATAATGCGCAAACCCGTACAGGGGCAAGAGCGCAAAGCCCTGACAGTCAGCGACGGATTCGATGCTGAAACACTCGGACTATGCTGGCAGTGGAATCACAATCCTGTCAACGAGGCGTGGTCATTGACTGAAAGACCTGGTTATCTGCGTCTTAAGGCGCAGAAGGCGATGAGTCTGTTCGATGCCCGTAACACATTGACCCAGAGAATGGAAGGTCCCACTTGCGAGGCGACGGTAGCCATTGACCTGAGAAATATGAAGAACGGTGACCGGGCCGGATTCAGTGCCTTCAACAGCGACGCCACGCTTCTGGCAGTAAGAAAGACCGACGGCCGTCTCTATCTTTCGATGGACGAAGAAAAGGTAAAGCTGGCCAATGACACCAAGGCGATCACCCATGTTAAGCAAGGTTCTCTGACAGATGTAATCCGCCTGCGCAAGCCGGTAATCTATCTCCGTATCGAGGGTGACTTCAGACCCGGCCCGACAAAGGATATCGTGAAATTCTGGTACAGCCTGGACAACAAGAAATGGAAGAGGCTCGGACCGGACTGCAGGACAAGCTTCGACTGGCAGAGATTCTTCATGGGCACCAAGTTCGCCATCTTCAACTACACCACCGCAGATGAAGGCGGATATATAGATATAGACTGGTTCCAATATCATAGAAATAACTAATAACCAAATAATTATGAAACTCCACAGCTATCTGGTAATCGCTTGTGCAGCGGCTATGTTCTGCGCCTGCAACTCATCTGCGCCGACCCAGGAAATCGGTACAGGAAACCCTTATCTTCCTCTATGGGAACATCTTCCTGACGGAGAACCACGTGTTTTCGAAGACCCTGACAATCCGGGCAAGTTCCGCGCATACATCATCGGTTCGCATGACCTCAGAGTAGGAAGCTACTGCGGTCCGGACATCAGAATGTGGTCGGCACCTGTAGAAGATCTCACTGCATGGGTGGACGAAGGCCCTATCTTCACATACAACATCGACGACCAGTGGGATGTGATGTATGCTCCTGATCTGGTGGAAGTCAACAAGAGAGATGGGAAAAGAGAGTACTACCTCTACCCGCACAGCCGCGGCTGGGGACGCGAGGCACTCGTTGCAAAGAGCGACCGTCCGGACGGACCTTTCACAGTGATCAATGCCACTGAGGACGGAAGAAGGGCAGTTGACGGCAGTATCCTCGGATTCGACCCTTCAGTATTCGTAGAACAGATCGATGACCCGAACGACCCTGATTATGAAATCGGATTCCGTGCATACGGTTACTGGGGATTCCAGAGATCTTCGGCAGTGGAACTCGACCAGAACACAATGTATTCTGCAAGACCAGGCGGCACATATATTCCATACTTTATCCCTGCAAGTTTCCGTTACGGAGTGGTAAGACAGGTTCCGGGAGTAAAGGAATACCCTGCTCTTTACAAGGATCAGAAACCGGAGGACTTCAATTTCTTCGAGGCTTCTTCCATCAGAAAGGTTGGCAATAAATATGTGATGATCTTCTCAGGTTATTCAGGCCCTGACTATGGTCTGGGAAGTTCGAACTCGACTCTCCGCTATGCATACGGAGATTCTCCGCTTGGACCTTGGCGCAGCGGCGGAGTTCTCGTGGACTCCCGCGGTATCGTACTTAACGAAGACGGCTCTGCACTGATCGAAAGAAATGCAGCCCACAACACCCATGGAAGTATTGAGAAGATCGGCGACCAGTGGTATGCATTCTACCACCGTCCTCCGAGAGGATTCGGATTTGCCCGTCAGCCGATGGTTGCTCCTGTAACCATTCAGTGGGATGAGACACCTGTAGCTGAAGGCGGTCAGGTAGTCATCCGCGGATACGACCCGTATGCAGAAGACGGAATCTGGGATGCAAAAGCCTCTAACGGAGCACATTACACCGGTGCGGAAGTGACATCGGAAGGTTTCCAGATCTTCGGCATGCCTCCTTATAAGTATTATTCTGCAGGATATGCATGCTTCCTTTCAGACATCGGAAGCCAGCAGGATAACTGGGATCTCTGGGACAACAGCATGCCGGTAAATGTATCTGACAAGGATATCGTAGGATACAAATATTTCGGATTCGGCGGTCTGACTGAGGCTCAGAAGGGTCTGAAGCCGTTCGAGGGAACAGCTCCGGGCAACGGAACTTCATTCAACGTATTCCTCACTCCTAAGACAGACAAGGCATTCAAGATCAATGTATGGCTCGACGGTCCTTGGGCCAACGAGGCTTGGAAGGGCACAAAGATCGGTGAAATCAATATCCCTGCCGGTTCTGCTGAAGTGGTCACAAAATTCACAATCGACGTCGCTGATGCCGTGGACAATCTCGACAAGAAGCACGCAATCTACCTCGTAGCCGAGGGAGAGGGAGATCTGTGCGAACTTATGGGACTTGGATTCAGCAAGAAGGGTCAGAAAATGACTTATCCTGCCCCACCTGCAGTTACAATCTCTGTAGACGGAAATGCTCTCGAAATGCCTAAGCATCCTGTCAGATCCACAAATGAGAACGGATACGTAGGCTACGACAAGTATGAAGTGAGCTACACAGTGCCTGCAGGCCAGACAAAGGTTCCTAAGGTAACAGCCAAGGCTGACAACAAGGCTGTCCAGATCGAAATCACCCAGCCTGAATCCGTAACCTCAGAAGCCGTCGTGAAGTGCAGCTATAACGGAGTCGTAAAGACCTATACTGTGAAACTTAGCGAATAATCCGCATAAATATCATACACGGGGAGCCCTGATTTTTTCAGGGCTCCCTTTTATGTCTGGCCGAGCGTAGTCGAGACATCTTTTGCCTGCCGTTCCCATTATTAAAGTGTAGGATAAAAGCAATTATTTTCTATATTTGTATTCTGACGAACAGAATGACAAACCAAAATTTTAAACATTATGAAGAAAATCATCCTTACAGCAGCTCTCGTACTAGGATTAGCAGCAGCTGCATCAGCACAGCCAAGAGCACTCGGAGTCCGTGCAGGCTATGGAGTAGAGCTTAGTTATCAGCACAATGTAAACGGAGCCAACTTCATCGAAGCAGATCTAGGACTTGGAAGTTTCTCATACCTCAATTTAGCCGGTACATATAACTTCATGATTGCACAGCCAGCGTGGACAAATTCAGGTACATGGGGATTTTACGCTGGTCCCGGTGTTGCTCTTGGAGCAGGCAAGGGCGTATTTAATCTGGGTATTGCAGGTCAGGTAGGGCTCGAGTATACCTTTGATTTTCCTCTCCAGCTATCTTTGGACATCAGACCACAGATCGGAATGGTAAGCGCAACTGCACTTGACGTCACTACAAGAGAGTTCGGCATCTGGGGATGGTACCCACATCTGGGAATACGCTACAAATTCTAATCTCAGATATTTTTACTGACGGCGGCCAATGGTCGCCGTTTTTTCGTATATTTGGCACCGAATAGGATATTTAACAAATAAACACAGAACGGAAATGAAAAGATTTTTCATCATCGCATTGCTTGCATCAATATCGTTTGCAGCTATGGCTCAGCCAAGAGCGGCCGGACTGAGATTCGGCACCACCGGCTTGGAAGCATCATATCAGCACAGTTTCGGATGGGATTATTTCCTTGAAGGTGAAATGGGACTGGACTTCGGCGCAGGCGTCAAAGCTCCGGTGGGATTCAAGGCAATTGCAACTTACAATATCATCTGGGCCCGTCCTGCGTGGACAGACAGAGGTACCTGGGCGCTTTACGCCGGTCCTGGACTCGCCCTTGGAGGAGTAGCTGACAGAGTAACCTACAAGATCAATGACATCCGCCACAGCATCATGGACAACGGATTCATGATGTCACTGGTCGCACAGGCAGGTGTAGAATACACATTCTGGTTCCCTCTTCAACTGTCGATAGACATGAGGCCATATTTCGGCTTCCATACAAACAAAGGCTACGAAGTTGTTGGAGGTCCCGCAAGTATCCAATACGGAGCCAAAACCAGTTTCTACGACAGAGGTCTCCTGGGATTCATCCCTACCCTCTCCGTACGATACAGATTCTAAAGAAACACCGGCCTTATGGATTCATAAGGTCGGTGTTCACAAAACCGTTTATCTCTTGCATCAATTCCACAGATGCGAGAGATTTTCTTTTTATCTCCTCCGAGGCATCAGGAGCCTGAGCCGCCGCCCGATAAAAATTTATCGCCTCTCCGAACATACAGTTTCTCCTAAGCTCCTCAGCCCTCTCCAGCAACTCCTTCGCACTCATATCAAATTCATTCATAATATCAACCATAGTTTAAAATCATTAAGACCATACTTTGATAGATTCTCACGTCGGACAATGTCCTCCTCAGAATGACAATCGCAGAATCCCTCCAGTATTCTACCTTACTACCTTTCTACAATATTCCCACACCATCACCCACACCCCGAATCAACGAATGTCCTGGTCCGGAACCTTTTATATGTCAAATGGTGATATTGTTACAGGCGGCATGCCATCCTCCTGCTAAAGGTACCCGACCACCCCGAATCAACGAAGGGACAGATTTGGAACCTTTTATATGTTAAATGGTGATATTGTTATAGGCGGCATGCCACCCCCGGCTAGGGGGTGCCTCCCGATAGGGAGGCGGGGGCCGCCTATAACAATATCACCATTTATACTCTTATAAATTCTAAACCAGTCCCGAGAATCCCATGAAGGCCATGGCAAGGATACCCGCAGTAACGAGTGCGATCGGAATACCCTTGAACTCCTTAGGAACATCATTAAGCGCAAGCTGCTCGCGAAGACCGGCAAAAAGCACCATTGCCAGACCAAAACCAAGCGAAGTAGCAAACGCATATACAGTAGCTTCTCCGAGGTTCATCATACCGTCAGCAGCTGCCGCAAACGGAGATGACTTCTGAACCACTGTGAGAGCCACACCGAGAACAGCACAGTTGGTAGTGATCAGCGGAAGGAAGATACCCAGGGCCGCATAAAGAGAAGGACTGATCTTCTTGAGCACGATCTCCACCATCTGCACGAGAGCAGCAATCACAAGGATGAACGAAATGGTCTGAAGGAACTCAAGTCCGAACATTGCCAGGAGCGAGTTCAGAAGATAAGTCACCACTGTAGCAAGGGTAATCACGAAGCACACAGCCATTGACATACCCGCAGCAGTACTGAGCTTGTTAGATACGCCGAGGAACGGACATATACCAAGGAACTGTGAAAGCAGGATATTGTTTACAAATATCGCTGAAATAATGATAAGTATATATTCCATAATTACTCAGCCTTTTTAGTTGTCAGTTTTCTGAAGATCACGATAAGATAGCCAAGTGCGAGGAAGGCTCCAGGTGCAAGCACGAATGCAAGAATACCGTCACCCTCGATGAACTTGAATCCGAATGCTGAACCGCTTCCGAGGATCTCACGTACAAGTCCAAGAACTGTAAGCGAGCAGGTGAAGCCGAGTCCGATACCGATACCGTCAAGAGCCGAATCGCCCACGCTGTTCTTGTTTGCGAATGCCTCGGCACGTCCGAGAACGATACAGTTCACCACGATGAGCGGGATGAAAAGACCGAGTGTCTCATAGATATCCGGAACATAAGCCTGCATCACGAACTGAAGAAGAGTCACGAAGGTAGCAATCACCACGATATACGAAGGGATACGCACCTTGTCAGGAATGTATGCTGCAATCGCAGAAATAACGATATTCGAGAGAATGAGGACGAATGTCGTAGCAAGTCCCATACTCATACCGTTGATAGCCGAAGTGGTAGTGGCCAATGTAGGACACATACCCAGAAGGAGTACGAATGTAGGGTTCTCCTTTATGAGGCCTTTAGTTATAAGCTGAAATTTTCCCATATTCTGTTCCTCCATTATTTAGATTCCTCGACTTCGCTCGGAATGACAGGGGTGTCATTAAGTAACATAGGTGTCTGACCGATAGCCTGGAACACCTTGGCTGCAAGTGCAAGACCGTCAGTGTAAGCACGTGAAGTGATGGTAGAAGCTGTAATTGCATCCACATCACCGCCATCCTTCTTTACTGCAAGATTCTTCTGAGCAGGATCGAAACCCTTGAACTGCTCTGAGAAAGCCGGCTCGACACACTTTGCACCAAGACCCGGAGTCTCAGCCTGTGAGAGAACCTTTGTATTGCAGATGACACCGTTTGCATCGAAGCCCACCTTGATCACGATAGGACCGCCGAAACCGACAGGAGAAACATTGATGGCACAACCTACTGTATTACCCTGCTCGTCGTAAGCAAGATTGTATGCGTAAGAAGCACCTTCGAAATCCACTGCCCTTTCCTCTTCAATGGTTACTGCAGTTTCAGGAAGGACTTCCTTGATAGCTGCCTCGTTCTTGGCTGCTGCCGCTGCCGCAATCGGCTCTGCAGTAAGTGCATATACACCTGCAAGAAGACCCGAGCAGACAAGACAGATGGCCAGGAGGCAGATTGTCATATTCTTGAATGATGATTTTACTGCCATATCAATTACCTCCCGTACTTTTTAGCGTGGCACCACTTGTTGATCAAAGGAACCACAGAGTTCATAATGAGGATAGCGAATGACATTCCTTCAGGATAAGCACCGAAGTAACGGATCAGCATTGTGATGATACCGATACCCACACCGAAGATGATGCCTCCGACATTGCTCATCGGTGAAGTCACATAGTCAGTAGCCATGAATACAGAACCAAGAAGGATACCACCGGTAAGGAGGTTGAATACAGGGTCTGTATATTCTGCCGGGTTGATTGCCCAGAAAATTCCTGAGAATGCAGCCACTGTCACAAGGATTGAGATTGTGATATAAGGCTTGATGACTCTGCGGATAAGGAGATATGCAAATCCTGCAAGGATGGCGATTGCTGAAAGCTCACCGGCCGAACCACCGATATTGGCGAAAAGCATATCCATATAATCGAGGCCTTCGATAGCAGCCACGCCGCCTTCCTTGGCAAGACCCAGAGGAGTCGCACCCGAAAGAGCGTCAATACCGCCGCCGATGAATCCCTGAGGTCTTGTCCAGTCTGTCATATATGTCGGGAAGGAGATCAGAAGGAATACGCGACCCACGATAGCAGGGTTGAAAAGGTTCTGACCAAGTCCTCCGAATGTCATCTTAGCCACACCGATAGCTACTACTGCTCCGATGAATACTACCCACCAAGGAGTGGTGGCAGGAAGGTTCAAAGCAAGAAGAATACCTGTGACTACAGCAGACATATCGCACACTGTGCAAGGCTTCTTCAGCATATATTTAGTGATAAGGTACTCCAGCAATACGCAGGAAGCCACACTCACGCCCAGAACCAGCAGCTCAGACCATCCGTAGAAAAGTACGGAAACGATCACTGCCGGCATCATGGCGATCACCACGTCCCTCATCAAAGACTTTGTGGAAGTCTTCGTATGAAGATGGGGTGAAGGTGAAACCAAAAGTTTTTCCATATTGTCTTATTTTCTAGTTCTGATTATTCTGATGACGTCGCCCTTGGCGATGCGGATGATGTCCAGGAGCGGAATGTTAGCAGGACAGCTGTAAAGGCAGCAGCCGCACTCGATACAATCCTGTACTGCATTCTCCTCCAGCTCGTCTGTCATATTGCGACGTGCATATTTCTGAAGAAGGAAAGGCTCAAGACCCATAGGACAAGCCTCGGCACATTTACCGCAACGGATGCAGGCCGACTCGACTCCACGTACTGTCTGCTCTGCAGTCAGGTAAAGAAGCGATGACGAACCCTTTACAGTAGTAGCCTCCATATTGGCAATAGCCTTACCCATCATAGGACCACCGCTGATGATCTTCGCAGCCTGCTCAGGAACTCCTCCGGCCACCTCTGCTATATATGAGAGAGGCATACCGATGCGGAACTTGTAGTTGTGCTGCTTCTCCATAGGGAGACAGTCGCCGGTAATGGTCATGACATTGGTAATGAGAGGGATATTCTTCTGAACAGCCTCATATACTGCGAGGGATGTAGCCACATTCTGAACCACTGCGCCGACATCGATAGGAAGTCCCATTGACTTCACCTGACGGCCCATCACAGCATCGATGAGCTGCTTCTCACCTCCCTGCGGATATTTCTTCTTGAGAGTCATCACGGAGATTCCGTCATATCCCTTCGCTGTCTTCTGGAGCTCGGCCACTGCGGCAGACATTGCCTGGATTGCCTCCGGCTTGTTCTCCTCGATGCCGATCACAGTCTTGCATCCGCCGAGAACCTGCTTCATGATTGCTGCGCCGACAACGATCTCCTTGCTGCGCTCGATCATTATGCGGTTGTCTGAAGTAAGGTATGGCTCACACTCCGCACCATTGAGGATAAGGCACTGGGCCACCTTTCCCGGAGGCGGACAGAGTTTCACGTGTGCAGGGAAGGTCGCACCACCGAGTCCGACCACTCCGCACATCTTGATCTTCTCGAGAATCGCCTTGTTGTCTTCAGGTATAGCGGTAACGAGGGTGTCCGAAAGATCTGCACCTTCGATCCACTCATCACCCTCCACATCGATCTCGATATGAGTCATATTGTTTCCTGCCAGGTCCTTGCGAGGTCCGACAGACTTCACAGTACCAGAAACAGAAGAGTGCACATAAGCGGAAATGAATCCGGCCGGCTCGGCGATCACCTGACCGACCTTTACAGTGTCACCTGCCTTCACCACAGGAGTAGCAGGAGCACCAAGATGCTGAGCTACAGAAATGAAGACCTTCGAAGGAACCGGAAGAACCTCGATCTTGCAGTCCTTGGAAATCTTGCTGTCGCTCGGGTGGATACCACCAATTGAAAATGTCTTCATCATAGTCCTATTCCTCCTTCGGTTTGTTTTCAGCTACAGGAGCGGCTTCTGGCTTTGGAGCGGCAGGAGCAGCCTCCGGCTTAGGTTTTACAACAGGGAAGTTCACGGCGTGGATGGCTCCGGTAGGACACTCGGCTACGCATTTCTTGCAAAGCTTGCACTTTGTAAAGTCAATGTAAGCGAGATTGTTCTCCACTGTGATAGCCTCGAACGGGCAGACCTTGGCACATTTGCCGCAACCGATGCAGGCAGCCTTGCAGGCCTTGCGGGCCACAGCGCCCTTGTCCTTGTTCACGCATGATACGAATACCCTCATATTTCTGCGTCCCTTGTTACGGAGCTCGATGACAGCCTTCGGACAAGCCTTCACACAGGCACCGCAGGCAGTACATTTCTCCTCATCCACTACAGGAAGACCGGTGGCAGGATCCATAGAGATAGCGCCGAACTGGCAGGCAGCCACGCAGTCGCCACATCCAAGACAGCCGAAAGAACAGCCGGTGTCTCCGCTGTAAAGCGCAGCCTTGACGCGGCAGGACTGATATCCGCCGTACTCGTTGATACGAGGACGGTTCTCACAAGTTCCGCTGCAACGTACTACAGCCACCTGAGGTTCCTTGACAGCCACCTCAACGCCGAGCACGGCAGCGACCTTCTGCATTCCATCGTTACCGCCTACAGGACAGAAGCATTTGTCCAGGTTAGGTGACGACTCGACGCAGAACTGAGCAAAGGCACGGCAGCCAGCCTGGCCGCAGCCTCCGCAATTTGCACCAGGCAATACCTTCTCCACCTCGTCGATTCTCGGGTCTTCCTCCACCTTGAACTTTTCAGCCACGATGTAGAGTACCACTGCCAGAAGCGCACCAAGGATGGTGAGGATTGCAATAGTCCAGATGATAGTTTGTGTCATTATAGGTATGATTTAGTTGATATAAAATTCAAACTGATCCGACAGCCTGTCCTTCAGAAGCCAGATGACGAAATAATACAGTCCGACGCCCGCAATGGCGATTCCGCCTCTGAGGAACTCATTTTCTATAACAGCTGACAAAGATAATATTAAAATCATTAATACTGCCAATGGAATCACATAAGATATCCACACAGCTTTCAGTCCCATTGTCATTTTAGTCTTCACCTGCACGATATCGCCGATTTGCCTTGGTTCGTACGGATCCGTAGGGACCATTATCACTTTCTCCTCCATCTCCGACATGCCGCACAGACCCTTTGCGTGGCACTCCGAGCAAGCCGAAGAAACCATTATCTCCACAGTAGTGAAATCAGGATTGATCTCTATGATCTTTCCCGAGTGTACAATCTCATTTTTCTTAGCCATAATATATCATTTCTTTTTCACAAGGGCTTCAAACGGATATTTCAGTCCTTCCCAGGCTGTCATACGGCCGGTTGCCACGCCCACTATAAGCGGAGCCTCGAAATACACCGGAAGCCTGTTGGCATCATCCGAAACCCAGATCAGCATATCTTCTTCACCCTTGAAGACCTCTCCCTCAAGCAGCTTTGCCGCGAACTTGATTGTCCTGACAGTTCCCAATCCTTTGATCTTCAGTGTCTCGCGACCGTGCAATATGAAGTAGACATTATACACATCATCATCTATCGCAAAGGTCATCGGATATCTTTTCCCCGGCTGGACAGCATCGAAATCCATGTTTCTGGCAAAGTAGAACAATGCCGGAAGGTCGAAGGTACAGGGTGTCAATGACAAAGGCAGGGACTTCATGCCTCTTTTCGAAGAATATACATCCGCGGCGATATAAGGTTCTGACGCATTCCAATTATAGTGATATGTATTCTTAGCCTCATATCCGCCTTCATAAGTATCTCTTGTGAATTTCAAAGGGCGCAGGCCGTCTCTTGTGAACCAGGACTTGAAATCCTCCCTCACTTTAAAGAAAAGGTCGAACATTCTGGTCGTCTTTCCATAGGCGGAACACAGAAAAGCCTTGTGACCGTTATAGGTCAGGGAGTCAAGGGTAACTGTGGCATAGCCGACATCCGTATTGACTGCCCCCCATTCGTAATGAAGTACAAAGTCCATCCTCTCGCCTGCCTTGAAAGCAAGTGCATCCTCGGTGACGGCCATCACCGGAACGCAGGACGTTCCCTTCAAATCAAGATTCCCCTGTGCGTGCAGCTGACTGAATGTCAGACACATACACAGGAGAACAATAAGATTCCTTATAATATTCATTGCATCAAACATTTAAGTCAGATGCTACATAAATTCATCATTCATGCCGAAATCATTCATCGGCATCTGCTGGGACGGAGCCGGCCCGAAAGGTACATCATCATTCATGGCTGAGGCCACCGGCATCGAATTGGCCTGGTTGACAAGACTTTCCTGTTCATCCACAAAGCGTACTTCATCGTGGCGGAATCTCATGTCAATATCAGCAATGGAACCATTTCTGTGCTTTGCGATAATGATCTGAGTCCTACCCACATCATCAGGATTTTCAGAAAGACCTTGATAATCATATCGGTGGATGAAGATTACCATATCGGCATCCTGCTCGATTGATCCGGATTCACGAAGGTCGCTCAACTGCGGACGACGGTTGCTTCCCTGGCGGTTCTCTGACTGACGTGAGAGCTGCGAAAGTGCGATGATAGGTACATTCATCTCCTTGGCTGTAGCCTTGAGAGTACGCGAAATCGCTGCAACCTCCTGTTCACGCATTCCGCGGAGCTCCGACGGGCCCTGCATCAGCTGAAGGTAGTCGACAACGACGAGTCTGACACCCTTCTGTTTCACCAGCTTCTTCACCTTGGATCTGAACTCCATCACCGGAAGGGACGGGGTATCGTCAATATATATAGGAGCTTTCGCAAGCCTTCTCAGCTGGATATCAAGCTGTTGCCATTCCCAATCCTGAAGCTTTACACCTCCCTTGATCTTATCGGCACTTAACTTTGTCTCGGACACCATCATACGGTTTGCCAGCTGCTTTGCAGGCATCTCAAGCGAGAAGATGGCTACCGGCATATTGAAATCCACAGCAGCATTGCGGGCCACATTGACCACGAAGGCAGTCTTTCCCACGGAAGGGCGTGCCGCAAGGATGATAAGGTCGGAAGCCTGCCAGCCAAGAGTTATCTTGTCGATCGAAGGGAAGCCGGAAGGGACTCCGCTCAGACCATCCGAATCCTGTCTCTTCTGCAGATCCTCCAATGCATCGTTGATGACTTTTCCGATTTCCTGCACATCCTTCTTGACATTGTTCTGGATGGCAGCGAAAAGTTTGGTCTGGGCTGTATCTATCAGATCATCGACATTTACAGACTCATCATATGAAGTCTTCAGAATGTCGTAAGATGCCGTAATCAGCTCTCTCTGAATACATTTCTGCTTGAGGATACGGATATAATATTCGATGTGCGCAGCCGCACCGATCTTCTGGGAGAGCTGCGCCAGAGTGATGGTACCGCCGATAGCCTCAAGATTGCCTTGGGCTTTCAGCTTCTGGGATACAGACAAAAGATCCAAGGCGACGTGTTCATTGTTAAGAGAACTCATCGCCTCAAATATCATCCTGTGTCTTTCGCTATAGAAGCAGCTCGGCGAGAGCTCATCCATAGCTTCATCGACACAATTCGGCTCGATCAGGAGTGCACCGAGGACAGCCTCTTCCACGTCAAGAGCTTGAGGCGGTCTGTTACCCATCTCAAGCCCAAGCGTATCAAGATTGACCGACGGATTCTTCTTCCTGACAGAGGTCCTTCTTTTTCCCTCGTCAGCCATCGGATCTGTTATTCAAAGTCCGGATTTACCAGGATTCTTCCGCAATATTCGCAGACAATCATCTTCTTGTTGGAAGCGATGTCGATAAGTCTCTGAGGTGCGATTGTATTGAAGCAGCCTCCGCAAGCATTGCCGTTGAATACAGAAACCACTGCAAGACGGTTGTTGCAGCTATGTCTGATATGCTCGTAAGCACTCATTGTTCTGTCGTCGATCTTCACAGCGCAAGCCTCTCTCTCTGCAAGAAGTCTTTCCTCTTCCTTTGAAGTAGCCTCTACGATTGTAGCAAGCTCCTGCTTCTTTGCCTTGAGGTCCTCTGTTCTTACCGCAACTTTCTCCTTGATCACCTCAAGCTCCTGCTTCTTGGCAAGGATGCGCTCCTTGGCCTCTGAAATGTGCTTTTCTGCAATCTGTCTGAGGAGGTGCTGGTTCTCGATCTCCTTGTTGAGTGAGTCATACTCGCGGCTGTTAGCAACATTCTCAAGCTGAGACTTGTACTTCTCGATCTGAGCGTCACACTCTGAAATGCCAAGCTTGTTCTCTGTTATGAACGTGCCATATTCATCTACCATCTCCGAAATGCGCGCAGCCTTTGCCTTAAGGTCAGCAATCTCAGCCTCGAGAGCCTCTACTTCCATCGGAAGCTCACCTCTGAGCTGGAGGATCTTGTCGATCGCTGTGTCTGCCTGCTGGAGAGCATAAAGTGTCTGAAGTTTCTCGCCTACGCTGATGTCGGAATCAGCGAAGCTCTTCTGAATGGACACGAAGGTCTCTCTCTGGTCAATCGGAGTTTCGATTTTCTTTGTCTTTTTAGCCATATCGCTTAAAAATAAAATATCGGGTTACTATATATATTCTGAGTAATGCGAACCGCAAAGGTAGGAAAATTTTTCTTTATCAAAGAAAATAAAATGTCAACTATCTCTATTTCACTCTCATAATGGCCTATATCCATTATCATAAAGCCTTCCTTGGTGAAAAAGTTATGGTAAGAGATGTCTCCGCTGATATAGAGCTGTGCTCCGGACTTGATCGCAGCCCCTATCAGAGAACCGCCTGAGCCTCCGCACATCGCCACCCTCGAAATCCGGCCCTCGAGAGGTCTGGAAGTGCGCATTGCCTTGAGCGAGAACTTCTCCTTGACCAGAGCCACAGCTTCCTGAGCTGTCAACGGCTGCGGAAGATCCCCTACCACTCCAAGTCCCGTCCCGTCTCCGTCCTCGTCCAGAATGCTGACATTGACAAGGCCCAGTCTTGCCGCCATTGCTCCGCTGACTCCGGCGATGACCTTGTCCGCACTTGTATGGGCCGCATAGATGCTGATTCCGGCACGGATGGCCTTGATGACAGCCTCACCGACAGGATTGTCGGGAGAAATCTTCTTCAATCCTGAAAATATCAGCGGATGATGGGTCACTATCATGTCAGCCCCACAGGCCACAGCCTCATCCACCAGTTCGGGAGTGCAGTCCAGTCCGAAGAGCACCGAACTGACCGGAGAATCCGGAGAGCCGATGCAGAGACCGCTGTTGTCCCAGCCTTCCTGCAAGGAAAGAGGAGCAAAGTCTTCTATTACCTTTACGACATCCTTTACTTTATATTCCATACCATTATATATTATAAGACTCCACGACCGGCCTGCAATGCCGATCAGAGTTCCTCGCGAATTTCAGCCAGCTGTGTACGGATAGCCTTGAGGGATTCCAGCACACGAGCCTTGTTGATGACATCCTTACGGTCACCTTTAAGCCTTTTGGCTGCACCTTCAAGAGTAAGGCCCTCAACCTTCACAAGCAGATGGATATGCTTGAATGTCTCCAGATCCTCCTTGGTGAAAAGACGGTTTCCTTTGGCATTTCTCTGAGGCTTGATGTATTTAGGAAATTCATTAGCCCAGAAACGCACCAGAGATGTGCTTTCGCCAAGCATCTGAGCCACCTCACCTATCGTGTATAAATACTTTTCCATATCAATATCATTAAGCTGGATATCAATCCAATGATTGTCCCGTACTTGCGGCCATTATCAACATATTCATATAATCGTCCGGCGTCACCGAAGCAAAGAGATGATTCACAGGATCCATCACCAGAGTGTCACGCATCACTTCATAATGAAGATGCGGTGCGAAAGAATTGCCTGACACGCCCACATAGCCTATCCTCGAGCCCTTTTTCAATTCCCTGCCCTTGCGGACTTCGACATCTGCAAGATGAGCATATCTGGTGACATATCCGTTGCCATGATCGATCTCCACGACATTACCCAAGCCCTTGCGTGAGCGGGTCACGTTTCTGACGACTCCGTCAGCCGCAGCATAAACCGGCGCACCGGAAGGAGCGATCATATCCAGACCGTTATGCATTATCGGCACCTTGTAGAAAGGATTGATCTTTTCACCCACTGAAGCTCCGGTCTGAGCGAAGGAGAAATTCTCAAGCGGATTTGTCATCGGCGGCATCACGAAGCCGGAATCCGCCACTGCCTGCATTATTCTGATGAAATTGGCTTCGACGGCATCTGCAGCCGCGACAGCTTTGTCCAGTTTTCTCTCCGCATAAATGACAATATCCGTATCCGGAATCGAATCCATTCCCTTGAGGAAATCCACAGAAGACAATGGGTCCAGGTCCGGAGCCGACATGCTGAATATCTCTTCATAAATCCTGTCATCCTTCAGCCTCAGGCCTTCGATAACATCGGAGATAAGCTGTTCCTTACGCTGAAGCTCAGGATACTCCCTCTCATACATCCTGTTCTCGTCTCTGAGGCGCTGCTGCTGCTCAGTACTGAAAAAGAGGGCAAAAACAAGATAATACAACACAGCCATCGAAGCAGTAGCGACAAAGAACACCAGTATTCTGCGCACAACCGCCCACACTGATGTTCTCTTCTTTCTGAACTTTATATCGTCTTTGTCGAATATGTACTGACTGCTCATATGCGTCCCTTTTCTTTTCTTCTGTGAGAAGGATGCATTGTTATCTTCTCGGAAGCATCCGCCGTATTCTGAACCATCGTGCTGTACTCTTCCGGAGTAATGGCAAGGTCATAATAATTGGCCGGATTCACAAAGTTTCCTTTGTAAAGGACCTCATAATGAAGATGCGGGCCGGAAGATCTTCCTGAGTTACCGCTCAGACCGATACACTCTCCTCTCTTCACCTTCATTCCTTCCACCACACCCACCGACTTGAGATGCGCATATCTGGTCTTGTATCCGAATCCGTGATCGACCACCACCTGGTTGCCATAGCCGAAGAATTCAAACTTGACGCTTTCGATGACTCCGTCACCGGTCGCATATATCGGATTGCCCGGCTTCATGGCAAAATCCACGCCCGTATGCCTTGTCGACCTTCCCGTAAACGGATCGGAACGATAGCCGAAACTGCTGGAAAGCCTGTATATGGCAGGGTCAGGATTCACCGGAGGAATTGCAGGAATGCAGGACGCCATATCACCTGCCTTCTTCGAAAGCAGGGCGACCTCATCAAACGAACGGCTCTGGACATAAGTCTTCTTGGTCAGGACATCAAGCCTTATGGCTGTCTTTTTCAGAAGTCCGTCGCTTCCGATACCGTCATAATGGGAATATCTGTTGACTCCTCCGAAACCGGCGTTGCGGACTTCAGGAGCGATTTCATCCATACCGAAAATAGAACGATAGATATCGTCATCCCTCATCTGGAGCGACTTCAGAGCCTCATCATATTCGTCCAGCTGCCTGTTCATCACCTCCATCTTTGAGCTCCACTCCGCATTCTTCTTCTTCAGGAACAAGGTCTTCGGGGACTCAAGGTCAAGTACGGAGCCGTAAAGCCAGACATACAGGCCGGTCATAAACAGACTCACGACAAACATTGTCACGGTCTTGGCGACACGCGACACCCTGGAACGCCTCTTCACTTCATAGACAAGCGTCCTCGGATTCAATATGTACCTTTTACTCTTAGACATACAAGGTGCAAAGTTAAGAAAAAATCCATGATTACAAAGCATCTAAATTTGGAATACTTGAATTAATCAAGTAAATTGCGCAAGGTTTAACCACTGAAACACAACACATCATGAAACGTATAACAGCCATCATCTTCGCTCTGGCCATCTGCACATCAGGCATAAAGGTCAAGGCTCAGGATCTTTCGGTCCAATTGGAAGAACTTACAGCAGTCCAGTTCAAGGAAGCCGTCAAGAAAAGTTCCCAAACTGCAATCCTCCCTATCGGCGTCCTGGAGAAGCACGGTCCGCACATGCCGTTAGGAACTGACGTCTACACCGCAAGGGAAATGGCATTGCGCGCGGCTGAAATGGAGTACGCAGTCGTATTCCCCTGGTACTATTTCAGTCAGATAAACGAGGCCAGGCATCAGCCGGGAACAATCGCATACTCTCCGGAACTGATCTGGAAGGTTCTCCAGGAGACCCTCAATGAGCTGAGCCGCAATGGTTTCAAAAAAATCATCATCATAAACGGCCATGGCGGCAACGCTGCATTTCTTGAATACTTCGGAATATCGCAGCTTTCCGAAAAAAGAGATTACGCTCTCTATTGGTACAAGCCGGCATATGACAGGGAGGTCCTCAAGCAGGCAGAGGCAGTCTCAATGCACGATCCGGTCAACCAGCACGCCGGCAACAAGGAGACATCTGTGGTGAAGTCCATTGTCCCCGAGTTAGTGCATACTGATCTGGCAGGCACACAGCAGGGAGTCGACCTGGACAGAATCAGCAATCTTGACCACGTCTACACCGGCATATGGTGGTACGCAAGCTTCCCTAATCACTATGCAGGAGACGGCTCTAAAGCTACTGCAGAAGCCGGACAGCTGATAATGGACAGTGTCGTGGCCCAGTTCGCCGACGTGATCAAAGACATCAAGGAAGATAAGAATGTACCTCAGCTCATGGAGCAGTTCTACAAGGATGCAGAAAATCCTTTAAGCACAAAACAGCCATACTGATATCCGATAACGGAAGCCTCGAAAGCCTGGTTTTGCCAGGCTTTCCGCATTTATATCGCTCTCACATGACGTCATTTCAGAAATTTATTGTACTTTTGTAAGTTATTTTGCCGTTATAGGCTTTAACGGCCGCTTATTGGAAATAAAACTGAAAACATATATGACTTCTAAAGAAATCAGAAAAGCCTTCCTGGACTTCTTTGCGTCCAAAGGTCATCAGATCGTGCCTTCGGCACCTATGGTTGTGAAGAACGACCCTACGCTCATGTTCACCAATGCAGGTATGAACCAGTTCAAGGACTGGTTCCTCGGCAACAGCCCGGCAAAATGGAAGAGGGTGGCTGACAGCCAGAAATGTCTCCGTGTGAGCGGAAAGCACAATGACCTCGAAGAGGTAGGACGTGACACATACCACCACACAATGTTCGAAATGCTCGGAAACTGGAGTTTCGGAGACTATTTCAAGGGGGAGGCGATCGACTGGGCGTGGGAGCTCCTCACCGAGGTTTACAAGCTCGACAAGGACAGACTCTATGCTACAGTATTCGAAGGTTCTGAGGCAGACGGCACAAGCCTTGACACCGAGGCTATGGAGGCTTGGAAGAAACATCTCCCTGAAGACCGCATCCTCCTTGGAAACAAGAAGGACAATTTCTGGGAAATGGGTGACACAGGCCCATGCGGACCATGCTCGGAAATCCATATTGACCTTCGAAGCGACGAAGAGCGCGCAGCCGTACCGGGAGCGTCACTCGTGAATAAAGACCACCATCTGGTGATCGAGATCTGGAACAACGTGTTCATGCAGTATAACCGCAAGGCAAGCGGCGAGCTTGAGCTTCTTCCAAACAAGAATGTAGATACCGGAATGGGCTTCGAACGTCTCTGCATGGCTCTCCAGGGCAAGCAGTCGAACTACGACACTGACGTATTCACCGGCATGATCGCGAAGATCGAGGAGCTTTCAGGACACAAGTACGGCATCGACAAGCAGGAAGATATCGCAATGCGAGTAATCGCCGACCACATCCGCGCAATCAGTTTCTCAATCGCTGACGGACAGCTTCCTTCAAACGTAAAAGCCGGATATGTGATCCGTCGAATCCTCCGCCGTGCAGTGCGCTACGGATATACCTTCCTCGGATTCAACGAGCCTTTCCTCTGCCGCCTCGTGCAGCAGCTCATCGACGATATGGGAGAGTTCTATCCTGAAATCGTGAAGCAGCAGACCCTCATCGAGCGCGTGATCAAGGAAGAGGAGATGGCTTTCCTCCGCACACTCGACAGAGGTATCCGCCTGATGGACAACATCATGGCCAAGTCAGCAGAGACCAAGGTGATCTCAGGAGAAGATGCTTTCGTACTCTATGACACATTCGGCTTCCCTATCGACCTTTCAGAGCTCATCGCTTCGGAGAAGGGTTACAAGATCGACCTCGAGGGCTTCCAGGTGGAGCTCCAGAAGCAGAAGGACAGAGCCCGCAACGCGACAGCCATCGAGTCTGGAGACTGGGTAGAGTTCGCACACTGCGACAATATCGAGTTCTGCGGCTATGATCAGACAGAGCTCGAGGGCGTACAGCTTACACGCCACCGTACAGTGAAGGCCAAGAACAAGACAATGTACCAGCTCGTGTTCGAGCGCACACCGTTCTATGCGGAAATGGGTGGTCAGGTAGGTGACACCGGATACATTCTCTCAGAGAGCGGCGAGAAAATCAATATCATCAATACTGTCAAGGAGAACAATCTCACCATCCATGTAGCTGAGCGTATTCCTGCAGACTGCACCGAGAGCTTCAGCCTCCACGTAGATGCAGAGAGAAGACTCCAGATAGAGAACAATCACTCTGCCACCCACCTTCTCCACCAGGCTCTCCGCGAGATCCTAGGATCACACGTGGAGCAGAAGGGTTCATTCGTATGCGACAAGAACTTCCGCTTCGACTTCTCACATTTCGAGAAACTCAGCCAGGAGCAGATCCTTCTCGTAGAAAACCGTGTAAACACTCTTATCAGAGCCAATTACCCTCTCGACGAGAATCGCAACGCCACAATGGAAGAGGCTCAGGAGATGGGAGCAATGGCACTCTTCGGAGAGAAGTACGGTGACACTGTCCGCGTGATCAGATTCGGTGATTCATGCGAGCTCTGCGGAGGTACACACGCAGCAGCAACTGGTCAGATCGGTTTCTTCAAGATCGTCTCAGAGTCTGCAATCGCTGCCGGAGTACGCCGTATCGAAGCTGTTACCGGAATCGGTGCCGAGACTCTCGTGAACTCGATGGAAGAGACCATCCGCACTGCCAAGGCATTCTTCAACAATGTCCCTGACCTGGCCGGAGCCATCAGAAAGATGGTAGAGGAAAATGAGGCGTTCAAGAAGCAGATGGAAGAGATCGCCAAGGAAAAGACAATCGCTCTGAAGGCTCAGCTCAAGACTATGGCCAAGGAGGTAAATGGCAGAAACATCGTGACAATCGACACTCCTATGGATCCTGTAATGCTCAAGAACGCTGCATTCATGCTCCAGAAAGAGACAGAGAATTTCGTCATCGCAGCAGCATTCGAGGCAGCAGGCAAGCCGCAGCTCCTCATGATGTACTCAGAGGACCTTGTCAAGGCAGGGCACAATGCCGGTGCTGATGTACGCGAAGCAGCCAAGCTTATCCTCGGAGGTGGCGGCGGACAGCCAGGTCTTGCTACAGCCGGAGGCAAGGACCTCGAGGGCCTCGCCTCAGCTGCCGCTAAGTTGGTAGAACTCGCTACAAGATAATAGTGAAGCGCTTAGACAGATTCATAGTAAAGTCATTCGTAGGACCGTTTTTCGCGATCCTCTTTGTCGTCGTGTTCATCCTCGTGATGCAGTTCCTCTGGCTCTACATCGACGAACTTGTCGGCAAAGGATTGAGCATGAAGGTCATACTGGAGTTCCTGGCCTGGGGTAGTGCGACAATGCTCCCATTGTCCCTGCCTTTGGCAACGCTTCTCGCATCAATGATGACTCTGGGCTCCCTCGGTGAAAACAACGAGCTGCTGGCCATCAAGGCAGCCGGCATTTCATTGCAGCGAGTGCTCATCCCGCTGGGAATATGCTGCGCAGTCATCAGCGTCGGAGCATTCTTTGTCTCTAACGACCTCATCCCTGTAGCGTACAATAAGATCTATACGCTCAGAGATGATATCGGAAAGACCAAAGACGAAATCAAGATACCGACAGGAACATTCTACAATGGTATCGAAGGTTATATCCTGCGTGTAAACGAGCACAATGACGAGACCGGCATGATGAACGGAGTGATGGTGTACAACCACACCAAGAACAAGGGAAACACCAGTCTCACCATCGCCGACTCTGCCATGATGAAGATGTCCAAGGACAAGACATACCTTACCTTCATCCTCTACAACGGAACCAACTACGAAGAAACCAACAACAAGAAATACCGTGACACGACCCTGCAGCTGCAGAAGATCGACTTCCACAAGCAGGAAATGATCATTCCTCTGGAAAACTATGCTTTCCAGAAGTCTGACTCAAGCCGATTCGACGACCAGGTCAAGTCAATGAACCTCAAGCAGCTGCAGCACAGCCAGGACTCTATCGGAACACTTGATTCGACCGAGAAGGAGGAGAACCTCACAAACTTGAGGAGATCCAGGACACTCAGGTACAATGCCCAGCTGGACACAGCTACAAGGAACATTCCGACGAGTCCATTCATACAGGAGGATGGAGGCAAGTGGAAATCCATCAAAGCTGAAATAGAGGCTTTGGAAAAGGCGAAGAAGAACGCCGAAGAGATCCAGATGTCGCTGGAATCATTCGCCCGCTACAGATATCACCACAATTATACCCTCAGGCTGATCGACATCGAAATCCTGAAGAAATTCGCTCTTTCGATTGCCTGTCTTATCTTCTTCTTTATCGGAGCTCCTTTAGGAGCGATTATCCGCAAGGGAGGATTGGGTGTATCTGCGATCATATCCGTATTGTTCTTCGTTGCATACTGGGTTATCGACATCTCAGGAACCAAACTGGCGAAGGACGGTGCTGTAGGACCATTTGCAGGAGTGTTCTTCTCAAGTTATGTGCTTCTTCCTACCGGACTCTTCCTGTCATGGAAGGCAATCAACGACTCGGCGATATTCAGCACAGACACAATAAAGAACGCATTCAAGAAATTAAAGGCCAAGATAATGGGATTGTTCAAAAAGACGCGTATCGTATATATGGGTACGCCAGAATTTGCAGTAGCTCCGCTTGACGAGCTTATAAAGAACGGCTACAATGTAGTCGGAGTAGTGACCGTAGCCGACAAAGCAAGCGGACGAGGTCTGAAGATCAATGAGAGCGCAGTCAAGAAATACGCCGTAGAGCACAATATCCCTGTACTCCAGCCTGTTTCTCTGAAAGATCCTGAATTCCTGGAGGCCCTCAAGGCATGGAAGCCGGATCTCTTTGCAGTGGTAGCCTTTAGAATGCTTCCGAAGGTGGTCTGGGAGATTCCTAAGCTCGGAACATTCAATCTGCACGCCGCACTCCTTCCACAGTATAGAGGAGCTGCCCCTATCAACTGGGCAGTGATCAACGGCGAAAAGACCACAGGAGTGACTACATTCATGATCGATGAAGGAATGGACACCGGAGGAATCATGTACAGATACGACTGCCGTATCGAACCTGAGGACACAGCCGGAGATGTGCATGACAAGCTTATGGAAATCGGAGCGAAGCTGGTAGTCAATACTGTCGAGGCTATCATTGACAGAAACGTCGAACTCCGCGTTCAGAAGAGCTTCATCCAGGGATCCGAGATCCTTCATCCGGCACCGAAGCTCACCCGCGAACTCTGTAATATCGACTGGGATGGCAAGACAAGGAACATATATAACCTCATCAGAGGTCTCAGCCCTTACCCTGCAGCATTCACAGAACTGAGCAAGGATGATAAGGCTCTGCAGCTGAAGATCTACAAGTCTGTGAAGGTTACAGGTGAGGAATACCTGACAATGCTGGAGCAGAACGGACTCTCATCCGCAGCTCCCGGAACAGTCCTTTCGGACGGAAAGAGCTATCTGGCATTCAGCACGGCTGACGGAGCTATATCAGTGACCGAAATCCAGCTGGCCGGCAAGAAGAGAATGGCGGTCAAGGACTTCCTCATCGGCTTCAGAGAGCCGCAGACATATACCACCACTAAGGGAACTTCATCAAATATAACCGGACAATATGCATAGCAGCGTTGTCATAATCGGCGACGGGAAATTCCCAAAGACAGAATATCCCCGCTACCTTATCCGTCAGGCAGATTTCATAATCTGCTGCGACGGAGCATTATTGAAATTCCTTCGTAATTCAAAGGCGATTTTCGGAGAAGAGAGGCTGCCGGATCTTGTGATCGGAGACATGGATACCCTGTCGGCCGCAATGCAGAAAAAATATGCCGACATCATCGTAAAGGAGAACGAGCAGGATCACAATGACCAGACAAAGGCAGTAAGATGGGTATTGGCCAATCTTGACGGAGTGGAACAGATCCATATACTCGGAGGCACAGGCGGAAGAGCAGATCACACGATCGGAAATGTTTCGCTGCTGATGGAATACACCCGCATGTTCGACCTGGGCGGAACCGCCATTGAAATGGTGACAGACGAAGGGACAATATTCCCGATCAACGACACCATCGAATTTGATTGCGGCACAGGAAGGTCAGTGTCAATATTCTCTCCGGATAACAGCCTGAGGATCAAGTCAGAAGGCCTTATGTATCCTACCGACGACGTGGTATTTGACAATTGGTGGAAGGCGACATTGAACAAGGCAGTGCAGGATAATGTCAGACTGGAACTGAGCCACAGATCCATCGCACTCATAATTTTAGACTGACCTGCAACATTTTATTAGGAAATCAATAATATTAGTTATATTTTTGGCAAAGGAATCAATATCTGATTTTAATCTTTAAGATATGAGCGAAACTAAGTACTTCCCTACCGTGGAGGCTATTGAAAAAGCTTCACAGGTACTTGACGAAATCCTCGAACCAACACCGTTCCAGAGGAACGCCAACCTTTCCGACATTTACGAAGCAGAGATCTACCTCAAGAGAGAGGATCTGCAGATGGTAAGGTCATATAAGATCAGAGGTGCATACAACAAGATCAGGACTATTGACCCTGAGCTTGTAACAAACGGCATTGTATGCGCAAGTGCCGGAAACCACGCTCAAGGAGTAGCCTTCTCCTGCAGCAAGCTCAAGATAATGGGCTCAATCTTCATGCCTGTCACTACACCTCGACAGAAGATCGAGCAGGTAAGGATGTTCGGCAAGGAGTTCATTGAAATCATCCTTACAGGAGACACATTCGATGCCGCAAACTCTGCTGCGATCGCATATGCCAAGGAGAACAACAAGACATTCATCCCACCTTTCGACGATCCTAAGGTAATGGAAGGCCAGGGCACGATCGGTCGCGAGATCCTTAATCAGAGCAAGGAACCGCTCGATTATATTTTTGTTCCGATCGGAGGTGGCGGACTTGCATCAGGACTGGGAGCTTATATCAGCCAGATGTCTCCTGACACTAAGATCATCGGCGTCGAGCCGGGAGGAGCACCTTGTATGAAGGCCGCTATCGAGAACGGAGGCCCTGTAAAGCTCGAGCATATCGACAAATTCGTGGACGGAGCTGCAGTGCAGCTTGCAGGCACACATACCTACGAGGTGTGCCGTCAGGTACTGGATGACATCATAGTGGTACCGGAAGGCGCTGTCTGCACCACCATCATCCATATGTATAACAAGAGCGCTATTGTCGTGGAGCCTGCCGGAGCATTGGCTGTTGCCGCACTTAAATTCTACAAGGACAAGATCAAAGGCAAGAGAGTGGCATGCGTAGTCAGCGGAAGCAACAACGATATCACCCGCATGGAGGAGATCCGCGAGAAATCACTCCTTTACGAGGGTCTGAAGCATTATTTCATCGTGAACTTCCCACAGAAGTCAGGTGCAGTACTTTCCTTCATCCGTGATGTGATCGGTCCTACTGACGACCTTGTTCACATCCAGTATATCCGCAAGACCAACAAAAACTTCGGCCCGGCCCTCATCGGAATCGAGCTGGCATCAAAAGAAGATTTCGGACCTTTCATGCAGAGACTGAAAGCTCACGGTATCTCTTATGAATATATCAACGAAAACAATCAACTTTTTGAAATATTAATCTGATAACACTATGGCAAATATCGACTGGAGCAAGCTTACATTCTCCTACACCAAGACCAACACAATTCTCAGAAGCACCTTCAAGGACGGTGCCTGGACTCCTGTAGAGAGTCTGACAGACGACTACATCAGCCTCAGCGCATACGCTGGAGCACTTCACTACGCTATCGAGTGCTTTGAGGGCCTTAAGGCATTCCGTGGCAAAGACGGTCAGATCCGTCTCTTCAGACCGGAAGAGAATGCAAAGCGTCTTCAGAGATCAGCCAAATACCTTGGCATCGAAGCTCCTTCTACCGAGCTGTTCATCGATATGTGCAAGCAGGTAGTAAAGGAAAACATTGACTATCTCCCTCCATACGAAGAGTCCGGAGCATCATTGTATCTTCGTCCTACACTTATCGGAAGCAACCCGCAGCTGGGAGTACAGTCTTCAAAGGAAAGTACATTCCTCGTACTTTGCTCTCCTGTAGGAGCATATGTAGGAGGTGCTCTTGACGCAGTGGATGTAGTGATCGCAAGAAACTACGACAGAGCTGCCCCTAACGGTTCCGGCGCATTCAAGGTAGGCGGAAACTATGCATGCTCGCTCTACTCGCTCAACGTAGCACATGAGCTCGGTTACAAGGCAGTTCTCTATCTCGACCCTGCCACCAAGACTTACATCGACGAGTTCAACTCATCTAACTTCTTCGCAATCAAGGGTAATACCTATATTACACCGAAGTCACCTTCAATCCTTCCGTCAATCACTAACATGACGCTGGAAACTGTGGCGGCACACCTTGGAATGGAAGTGGAGAGAAGACCGGTTCCGGTAGAAGAGCTCAGCACATTCGAGGAAGTCGGAGAGTGCGGTACAGCAGTGGTGATCACCCCTGTCCACAAGCTCGTTGACAAGCCGTTCCTCGAATCAGAAGAGGAGACTGTCTACACTTACGGTGACGGCCAGTGCGGTCCTAAGTCACTCAAGCTCTATAACTATATCAGAGGCATTCAGAGAGGAGAGATCGAAGACGTATTCGGATGGAATGTATTCGTTGACTAATCTTTGATTACTATAAAAGAAACAGCGTTTAACTTATATCGTGTTAAACGCTGTTTTTTATGTCTATTTCGGTGCTATCCTGTAAAGGAAGCCGGCGACGACGGCAAAGACAATGTTCGGGAGCCAGAGCGCCACGGCCGGAGAAAGGGTGTCGGTATGGACGAACATTTCGCTGAATTTAAGGAAAAGGATGTAGGTGAAAGCCAGCGCAATACCAATACCGATGTTCCAGCCGATACCTCCTCTACGCTTTTTCGACGAGAGCGCCACTCCCATAATCGTGAGGATGAAGGCCGAGAATGGAATGGCAAGACGGGTATTCTTCTCGATGAGAGCCATCTTGACATTGGCGTCACCTCTCATTTTCTGAACGCGGATCATTTCATTAAGCTCGTAATAGTCCATTGTCTGGACTGCCTTTTCATTGAAATAGAAGTCCTTTACGCTCAAAGGAATGATCGTATCCATCTGACGGCCGCTGCGGATATTGTCAGTAAGGTCGGAATTATATTCACGGATGAAATATTTCTTCAGCCTCCAGCTCTGCTTTGTGGTGTCATAGACTGCAGTCTCGGCAGAAATCTTCGAAACGAGCTTATTGTCCTGAATCTTTTCGAGGGTGAACCTGTATGCCGTATTGTTCCATGAACTGAAAGACTCGGCATATACGAACTCTCCCGGAGCTATCTGATAATGGACATTCCTTCCCACACTCTTGGTCTTGTCCTTGAAGTATTGGGTCTCGAAGGCAACTCGGGTCTTATTGGCGTCAGGAATGACAAAAAGATTGAGACAGAGGGAGAAAGCGGCGATGAGAGCCGCTGAGACCATATACGGAACCATCATCCTGTGGAAACTGATTCCGCAGGAGAGGATGGCAATGATTTCCGAATCAGCCGCCATCTTCGAAGTGAAGAATATCACAGTTATGAATACGAACAGAGGGCTGAACATATTCATGAAGTACGGGACAAAATTCACATAATAGTCAAAGATGATGGCTTTGAGAGGGGCTTCCTTAGCCACAAAGTCATCGATTCTTTCACTGATATCGAAGATGATCACGATACCGATAATGAGGAGCAGCGCAATGAAGAACGTGCTGATGAATTTCCTCATTATGTAAAGGTCTATCTTCCTTGGTCTGAGGTCAAACTCCATTTTCTTAAAGTCTTGTTGTTATCCTTCGCACGGTCTCGTCCTTCCATGCCTTGAAATCTCCCGCCTTGATATGCTTACGGGCTTCACGTACAAGGTCAAGATAAAAAGCAAGGTTATGCTCGCTGGCGATCTGCCCTGCGAATATCTCTCCGGCTACGAAAAGATGACGGACATATGCCTTGGTATATGCATGGTCGACGAATGAGGTTCCCTTCGGATCGAGAGGTGAAAAATCATCCGCCCATTTCTTATTCTTCATATTCATGATGCCGTCCCAGGTAAAGAGCATACCGTTACGTCCGTTTCTGGTAGGCATCACGCAGTCGAACATATCCACTCCCCTGGCGATTCCTTCGAGGAGATTGGCAGGTGTGCCTACTCCCATCAGGTATCGTGGCTTATCTTCCGGCATGATCGGACAGACAACCTCCAGCATCTCGTACATCTTTTCCGTAGGTTCACCCACAGCAAGTCCTCCGATGGCATAGCCCTCACGGTCCAGTGCAGCCGCATGTTCCACAGCCTCACGGCGAAGGTCCGGATAGACACAACCCTGGATGATAGGGAAAAGAGCCTGCGAGTAACCGTACAATGGTTCAGTCTCATCAAAGTGCTTCACACATCTCTCCAGCCACCTCTGGGTAAGCTGCAACGACTTCTTTGCATATTTGTAGTCTGCATCTCCAGGACAGCACTCATCGAGAGCCATGACTATGTCGGCACCGATGATACGCTGGGTATCCATATTGTTCTCCGGAGTGAAGATATGCTTGGAACCGTCGATATGAGAACGGAATATGCATCCGTCCTCTGTCAACTTACGGATCGGGCTGAGTGAAAAAACCTGGAATCCGCCGCTGTCGGTAAGAATAGGTCTGTCCCATGACTCGAACTTATGAAGTCCGCCGGCCGCCTTTAGCACTTCAAGGCCAGGACGAAGATAAAGATGATATGTGTTTCCGAGGATGATCTCTGCCTTGATATCCTCCTTAAGATCTCTGTGGTATATACCCTTGACCGAACCGACTGTACCTACCGGCATGAATATCGGAGTTTCGATCTGGCCATGGTCAGTCGTGATTATACCGCAACGTGCAGCGGACTGAGGGTCGTTATGTGTCTTTACGAATTTCATTAAAATCAATTTAACCGTCAAAGATAACAACTTTTAGTCAAAATCTTGTATATTTGTTTCTGATATAGGTATCTCGATTCCTTGAGGCCGCTCGATATGAGATGTCAAGCGGGACCGACAGCCGGATCGGGAAATCTCACAAAGAGAAATTCAAACATTTAATAACATCATGAACAAATCAATCAAGTCAAGACTCATTGTAATGAATATCCTGCAATGGGCTGTCTGGGGATCATACCTCACATCAATGGGAAGTTACCTTGCATCAGTAGGGCTGGCGACAAGAATCGGTATCTTCTACTCAATGCAAGGAATCGTTTCGATATTCATGCCTACCCTTATGGGTATCATTGCCGATAAGTTCATCCCTGCTCAGAAGCTTCTCGGCCTCTGCCACGGAATCGCAGGAGCAGCAATGCTCGGAGCAGGGTTCTATGGAATGACCGGAGGAAGCGAGATTTCATTCGGAATCCTTTTCGGTCTCTACGCTCTCAGTGTAGCCTTCTACATGCCGACTATCGCATTGTCCAACTCCGTAGCATTCAACATCCTGGAAAAGAACGGATATGACACAGTGAAGGATTTCCCGCCTATCCGCGTATTCGGAACCATCGGTTTCATCCTTGCCATGCTGTTTGTGAATTTTGTCAGAAACGGCGAAGGAATACAGTTCCAGCATTCATACAACCAGTTCCTGGTTTCAGGAATCATAGGCCTGGCTATGCTTGTATATTGCTTCACTCTTCCGAACTGCCCTTGCAACACCGCTTCTGATCAGAAGCAGAGTCTCTCAGAGCGTTTCGGCCTCAACGCCTTCTCACTTTTCAAGGACAGACAGATGGCCATCTTCTTCATCTTCTCCATGCTCCTTGGAGTAGCTCTCCAGATCACCAACGGTTTTGCAAATCCGTTCATATCACATTTCCAGGAAATCCCTGAATTCGCAAACGCGTGGGGAGCTCGCAATGCAAACGCTCTTATTTCGATCTCACAGGTATCAGAGACACTCGGAATCCTTCTTATCCCTGTCGCAATGAGAATCTTCGGCATCAAGAAGGTCATGCTCATCGCAATGTTCGCGTGGGTACTTCGATTCGGTCTCTTCGGAGCCGGCAACCCTGGTCCCGGCGTATGGATGCTCATCCTCTCGATGATCGTCTATGGAGTGGCATTCGACTTCTTCAACATATCAGGTTCTCTCTATGTGAATATGAGGACCACTTCGAAGATCCAGAACAGCGCACAGGGTCTCTTCATGCTGATGACCAACGGTATCGGAGCGACAATCGGTACACTCAGCGCACAGGCTGTAGTAAACTACTTCGTTTACAATGCAGCTGAGCCGAACTGGAGCGCAGCGTGGTATGTATTCGCAGCCTACGCCCTTGTCGTGGCATTCCTCTTCATGATCCTCTTCAAGGAGCCGAAGGACTCAAGCGTCAAGGTAGCATAGCCGTCAGACATCCGGCACAGAAACATAATGAAAGCGTGGCAGATACCCGTCTCAAAGGATGTACCTGCCACGCTTTCAATACGTTTGTGTGGATGATATTACTTAGTCAGTCCGAGCTTCTCCATGAGGGCCTGCGGCTCTGGATCATGACCGCGGAAATTGCGATAGATCACGGCCTCATCCTCAGTACCGCCCATTGAAAGGATATTCTTGCGGAATGAGTTGGAAACCTCTGTATTGAAGATTCCCTTTTCCTTGAAAAGCGAGAATGCATCAGCCTCGAGTACCTCAGCCCATTTATAAGAATAGTATCCTGCCGAGTATCCACCTGAGAAGATATGCGAGAATGATGTCGAGAATGCCACACCCTCGACTGCAGGCATCACAGCATAAGGTGCAAGAACCTTCTGCTCGAACTCCACAGCGCTTTCTGCCGGAAGCTCTGTAAGAGAATGCCAAGCCATATCGAGATAACCGAAATGGAGCTGGCGCACCTGGGCATAACCTGCAAGATAATTCTTCGCAGCCACTACCTTCTCGATAAGTTCGGCAGGGATAGGCTCACCTGTCTGATAATGCTTTGCAAATGAGTTCAGATACTCCGGCTCGAATGCCCAGTTCTCCATAATCTGTGAAGGAAGCTCCACGAAGTCTCGTGATACGTTTGTTCCTGTAAGCGAGCCATAACGTCCCTCCGCAAAAATACCGTGAAGAGCATGTCCGAACTCGTGAAGGAATGTAACAAGCTCGTCATGTGTGATAAGTGCAGGAGCATCAGCTGTAGGCTTTGTGAAGTTCATTACGGTGCTGATGAAAGGTCTGTACTCCACACCGTTTCTTATGCTCTGACCACGGAACTCGGTCATCCATGCACCGCCTCTCTTGCTTGCGCGTGGGAAGAAGTCAGCATAGAAAAGTGCAAGATGACGGCCATCAGCATCATTCACCTCATACACCTTCACGTCCGGATGATATACAGGAACATTGTCAAGTTCCTTGAAAGTGATGCCGTAAAGACGGGTAGCGAGTCCAAGAACCGCATCGATGCAGCTTTCGAGCTGGAAATAAGGCTTGAGTTCCTCAGCGCTGAGAGAGTACTCCGCCTGCTGATATTTCTCTGACCAATAGCTGAAATCCCATGACTGAAGCTGAGAATCCTCAAATCCGTTCTTCTTTGCAAATGCATATACATCAGCGACATCCTTCTTTGCGAACTCCATTGAAGGCTCAAGAAGGTTCTTGATGAACTCGTTGACTGTCAGCTTGTTCTTCGCCATTCTTTCCTCGAGGGCATAGTCAGCATAAGTCTCATAGCCAAGGATATTCGCGATCTTGATCCTGAGATCGACGATCTTCTTGACGATCTCAGTATTGTCATTTTCACCGCCGATAGCTCTTGTATTGTATGCAGTCCAGATCTGTTTGCGGAGATCTCTTTCTGTGCTGTACTTGAGGAACGGGCTGTAGCTTGGAGCATCAAGTGTGAATGCCCAGCCCTCAAGGCCTTTCTCAGCAGCAGTCTCGGCAGCCATTGTCTTTACAAACTCAGGAAGACCTCCAAGCTGTGTCGAGTCAGTGATATTGAGAACGTATGCATTTGTGGCAGCAAGTACATTCTTGCTGAACTGAAGTGTGATGAGAGAAAGCTCCTCAGACCATTTACTGTAAAGTGCCTTTTCCTCGTCCGAAAGATTCGCTCCTCCGCGGACAAAGCTCTTGTAATTATCCTCAAGAAGCTTCATCTGATCCGGAGCAAGCCCGAGTTCATCCTTCTTCTCATATACAGCCTTCACCCTCTGGAAAAGGTCTGCATTGAGAGATACATACATCGAGTACTCTGTAAGCATCGGAGATACCTTCTCGGCGATCTCCTGCATCTCATCATTGGTGTTTGCCTCCATGAGATTGAAGAAGATACCTGCCACATTGTTCAATGTCTGGCCGGAAACTTCCATAGCCTCGATAGTATTCTCGAATGTAGGTTCTTCCTGATTGGCCACGATAGCATCGATTTCAGCCTTCGCCTCGGCGATTCCGGCCTCGAAAGCAGGAAGGTAATGTTCATTCTTGATCTTGTCGAATTCCGGAGCGCCGAAAGGTGCCGACGACTCCTTCAAAAGCGGATTTTCCATACTGTTGCAACTGCAGATTAGTGCAAGCGCTGAGCCTGCGATAAGTAGTTTCTTTGTCATATTATATCGATTTATTGATCTTTTGTTTCCGAAACAATCTGCAAATTTACGGAAAGATTGTGAATTTTCATTATAGAATACACACGGGTACTCGTCATAATATATTTAATATCATAACAGGTATAGACATCGTGCTTTCCAGAGCGCTTGTAGGAGGTAACCATTCCGGGCACGAAGCCCATTGTCATAAGGTCCATAAGGTCGGCTGAGTCCGCCCCGTCTTTCAGCAGGGTATCCAGGATTTCGTAGTTTCTGTTTATCAGGGAGATGACCTTGTTCTTGAAGGAACGCGCCGCCTTGGCCTGACTGTTATGATGCTTGGTCTTGCAGTCTTCACAGCAGAACTTCTTATCCGTTCTTCCGTAACGGATCTGATTGCCGCATTCCAGACATACGGGCATTCTTCTTATGTATTTCTTGTACTCCACAGTGCAAATTTGGACTGCTTCCGCAATTAAAACAATAGGGTACATGAAGGTTTTTCTCTTTCTTGTGTAAATTCATTTTTTCTTATGTTCCCGGGCAGACATAAAAAAAAATTTCAGGTCGGATAAAAAAGATTCAAAAAGGATAAAAAAGAGAAAAATCTGCATTACAGAGGCCTGGAAGGCATACAAGCTGTCATATTTTTACTTTACTTTGCCCTCAACCTGCCAAGCGCGCATTATGGTGTAGGGAAGATAAAGTATAACTTTTAAACGAGAGAAATTCATAATGGAACATTTAAACAGGATCGAACTTCGCGGACGTGTCGGAACCGTACGGACGAATGAAGTGAACGGGACGAAGGTAGCCAACTTCTCCCTTGTATCGGAGCTACTCTACAAGACAAGAGAAGGAGCCCCTACGGCCGAAACCACATGGTTCAATGTCGCTGCTTGGAACAACAAGGATATGCCTGACCTTGACAAGATCGAAAAAGGAATGGCCCTTTATGTTTCCGGACGCATGCGTTCAGTCCGCTACAATGGGGCTGACGGTACGGACAAGCTCTTCTACGAAGTGCTGGCAAACAAGATCAGGATACTGGACGAGGAGCCTCAAGAACCATTCTTCTAAGCGGCCCGATCAGGGCGGGGTGAGTCTAACCTCACCCCGTTTCATTCAATCTGTTACTTTTTAACAACCTTTTAACATAATCAGTAAGTACAGATGATATAAAATTGTAATTTTTCGATATCTTTGCAGCCGATTTTGAAAGAGAGATTAAACTATTTTTTATGGATCAGAAATTCAAAGACGGCAGATGGAGCCGCAGAATCGATGTTGCAGATTTCGTTTACAGCAACATTACCCCTTATGAAGGAGATGCATCATTCCTCCAGGGTCCTACAGAGCGTACAAAGAAGCTTTGGGCAAAGTGCGTAGAAGCGCTTGCTGAAGAAAGAGCTAACGGCGGCGTACGTTCGATCGACGCAAAGACCATTTCTACAATTACTTCACACGCAGCAGGTTACATCGACAGAGAGAACGAGCTTATCGTCGGTCTCCAGACAGATGAGCTTCTCAAGAGAGCTATCAAGCCTTTCGGAGGTCTCAAGGTAGTGGAGAAGGCTTGCCTCGAGAACGGTGTGGAGCTTGATCCTAAGGTGAAGGAAATCTTCACACACTACAGAAAGACACACAACGACGGAGTATTTGACGTATATACTGAGGAAATCCGCAAGTACAGATCACTTGGCTTCCTCACAGGACTTCCTGACAACTATTCACGCGGACGTATCATCGGTGACTACCGCCGTCTGGCTCTCTATGGTATCGACAGACTTATCGAGGCTAAGAGAGAGGACCTCAGGAACCTCACCGGAACAATGACCCGCTCACGTATCACTCTCCGCGAGGAAGTATCTGAGCAGATCCGCGCTCTTCAGGAGATCAAGATCATGGGTGAGTACTACGGACTCGACCTCAGCAGACCTGCTACAAACGCTCAGGAGGCAGTGCAGTGGCTTTACATGGCTTACCTCGCTGCAGTAAAGGAGCAGGACGGTGCAGCGATGTCACTCGGTAACGTATCATCGTTCCTCGACATCTTCATCCAGTACGACCTTGACAACAACATCATCGACGAGACATTCGCCCAGGAGCTCATCGACCAGTTCGTAATGAAGCTCAGAATGGTACGTCACCTCCGTATGAACTCTTACAACGACCTTTTCGCGGGAGACCCTACCTGGATCACCGAGTCTATCGGAGGACGTTTCACAGGTGGAAAGAGCAAGGTGACCAAGACTTCGTTCCGTTTCCTCCAGACACTCTACAACCTCGGACCGGCACCGGAGCCAAACATGACAGTTCTCTGGCATCCCGGACTTCCAGAGGGATTCAAGGAGTTCTGCGCACAGGTTTCTATCGACACCAGCTCAGTTCAGTACGAGAACGACTCACTCATGCGTAAGGTAAGAGGCTGCGACGACTACGGTATCGCTTGCTGCGTATCATATCAGGCGATCGGTAAGGCAATCCAGTTCTTCGGTGCACGTGCGAACCTCGCAAAGGCTCTCCTTCTTGCGATCAACGGAGGACGCTGCGAGAACACCGGTACTCTTATCGTAGAGGGCATCAAGCCTCTCTCAAGCGACGTACTCGACTTCGACGAGGTAATGGACAACTACAAGAAGGTAATGCACGAGGTGGCACGAGTTTATAACGAGACTATGAACATCATCCACTACATGCATGACAAGTATGACTACGAGAAGTCACAGATGGCGTTCATCGACACCAACCCTAAGATCAACCTCGCATACGGAGTAGCAGGTCTTTCTATCGTAGCCGACTCGCTTTCTGCCATCAAGTATGCAAAGGTAACAGCTCGCCGCAACGCTGACGGTCTCACCGAGGGATTCGACATCGAGGGAGAGTTCCCTAAGTTCGGTAACGACAACGACCTCGTGGACGTTCTTGCAAGAGATGTTGTTCAGTTCTTCAACACAGAGCTCAGCACACACAAGGTATACAAGGGAGCAGAGCCTACCCTTTCACTCCTCACCATCACTTCTAACGTGATGTACGGTAGAAAGACAGGTGCCACACCTGACGGACGTGCCAAGGGAGTGGCTTTCGCACCGGGCGCAAACCCAATGCACGGCCGCGACACTCACGGAGCTATCGCTTCCCTCTCATCTGTAGCAAAGCTCGACTACCACGATTCAAAGGACGGTATTTCCAACACCTTCTCGATTGTGCCTAAGTCACTCGGTCCTACAAACGAGGACAAGATCGACAACCTCATCACTATGATGGACGGTTACTTCACAAAGGGTGCACACCACCTCAATGTGAATGTCCTCAACAAGGAGATGCTGATGGACGCAATGGAGCATCCTGAGAAGTATCCTCAGCTCACAATCCGTGTTTCCGGATATGCTGTGAACTTCATCAGACTCAGCCGTGACCAGCAGCTCGAAGTTATTTCAAGAACATTCCACGAATCACTCTAACAATAATCCCCGGCTTGACCGGGGATCATGATACCATGATCAAGGTTCATTCATACGAATCAATGGGAACATACGACGGGCCGGGACTCAGGCTCGTCGTTTTTCTGCAGGGCTGTCCTTTCAAGTGCCTCTATTGCGCAAATCCGGACACCATAACATTTGACGGAGGCACTCCTACCGAAATCGAAGAAATAGTAAGAATGGCTGTAAGCCAGAAACCGTTCTTCGGGAAAAGGGGTGGAGTCACATTCTCCGGCGGCGAGCCTACAATGCAGGCAAAAGAGCTTCTTCCTCTTTACGCGAGACTTAAGGAAGAAGGCATAAACATCTGCATCGACACCAATGGAGGTGCATGGAACAGCGACATCGAGGAGCTTCTCAGACAGACCGACCTCGTCCTTCTTGACTGCAAGCAGTTCAATAACGCAAGACATGAGAGTCTTACAGGCCGCAGCAACGAACAGACACTCAAGACAGCTCAATGGCTTGAAGATAACGGCAAGCCTTTCTGGCTCAGGTATGTGCTTGTGCCGGGAATTAGTGATTTTGAAGAGGACATCAGGGCCCTCGGAGAACATTTCAAAGGTTACAGGATGCTCCAGAGAGTAGAGATTCTTCCTTATCACACTTTGGGAAAGCACAAGTACGAGTCTCTGGGATGGGAATACAAGCTGGCGGATACTCCGCACAACACTCCGGAGCAGCTTGACAGAGCATTGGCGCTATTCAATGAATATTTTGATTGTGCCATAATGAATTAAGCTGAAAAAGAGCCCGAAAGGGTTCTTTTTTTGTTATATTTGTGGTCTGTGAATTATCATTGCCATGAAAACAAAAGATGTCGCACTGGTTCTTTCCAGCGGAGGACCACGAGGATGGGCATATATCGGTGCCATCGAAGAGCTTGAAAGCCGTGGATACAATATTACATCCATCGCCGGGACTTCAATAGGTTCCCTTATCGGCGGGATATATGCTGCCGGCAGGCTCGCGGACATCAAAGACTGGCTTTTCTCGCTGGATGCATGGAAGGTATTCTCCCTGATGGACATCTCACTCAGCAAGAATCATCTGGTAAAGGGTGACAAAGTCATCGGAGCCATCAAGGAAATCGTTCCTGAAGTAAATATCGAAGATCTCAATATCCCTTACAGAGCCGTTGCAGCAGACCTTTACACCGGAGAGGAGGTTATATTCGACCAAGGTCCTCTGTTCGAGGCTATCAGGGCATCCATCTCGATACCATCTTTATTCAGACCTGTGAAATATGGATTCAGAACACTTGTGGACGGAGGAGTCGTGAATACCATGCCTTTGGACAGAGTGGTCAGAAGCGGCAATGACATTGTCGTAGCATTCGATGTCAATGATGTGGATGTAGAATCCATAAGAAAAACAATAATAGAGGAGGCAAGACATGAAGAAGACCGCGTCAATGCAGAAAAAGCGCTGAACAAGGAAACCCGAAGTGTCCTAAACTCCATCCGGCACAACTCCACCCTTACATTGGTAGATAAATTCAAGCTTGCCAAAGAACAGGGTGTAAAGATCATCAGTCACAAGATGCATAGTGAAGAACTCGAGCCGGAACTTTTCTTTGAGGAAAACTACTACAGCATCCTCTCCCGCACATTCTCGCTGATGAACCATGTGATAGCCAAGGCGGCAGCGGAGAGATTCCAGCCGGAGGTGCTCGTAAAAATGCCGTTTGATCTCTATGACGACATCAGCGACTACGCCAAGGCAGCAGAGATTTCCGAGGTAGGAAGGGAGCTCATGAAGAAAGCCCTGGATGAATATGAAATTTCTCTACAGACTCGAAATGACAATTAAACTAAACTCTAACTATATGCTAAAAAAAATCCGTACTATTCTGGCAGCCGTCTTTTTTGTCGGCGTGACTCTTCTGTTCCTGGATTTCACAGGGACTCTTCACGCATGGCTCGGATGGATGGCCAAGATCCAGTTCCTTCCAGCGGTGCTGGCAGCTAATTTCATCGTTGTGGCAGTTCTTCTGCTTCTGACCCTCATCTTTGGAAGAGTATACTGTTCCGTAATCTGCCCTCTGGGAGTGATGCAGGACATTATTTCATGGTTCCATGGCAAGACCAAGAAGAAGAACCGTTTCCGTTTTTCATACTCCCCTGCTAAGAACTGGCTCAGATTCGCAATTCTCGTGCTTTTCTGCGTCGGACTCGTATTCGGAGCTCACTCTCTTGCAGTCATAATCGCGCCTTACAGCGCATACGGAAGGATTGCAGCCAATCTCTTTGCACCTCTGTATCAATGGGGTAACAATCTCCTTGCCTGGATTGCAGAGAGAGCCGACAGCTATGCATTCTACAGTGTGGATGTATGGATCAAGTCTGTATCCACATTCATCATAGCGATTGTTACATTCATCGTCATCGGATTCCTGTCATGGAAACACGGAAGAACATGGTGCAACACGATCTGCCCCGTGGGTACTGTTCTCGGATTCTTCTCAAGATTCAGCCTGCTTGCACCGGTCATTGACACTGAGAAATGCCGCAACTGCGGACTTTGCGGGAAACAATGCAAGGCTTCCTGCATCGACACCAAGGAACATCAGATCGACTATAGCCGCTGCGTGGTGTGCATGGACTGTATCGACACCTGCAAGGATGGTGCGATTCATTATGGCTTGAGGAAAAGATCCTTCGCAAAGGCTCAGGATGACAAGAAAAGCGCTCAGGATGACAAGAAGAACGCAGACAAAGGTCGCAGAGCATTCCTGATTTCTACGGCAATAGCAGGAACAGCAGCCACTGTCAAAGCACAGGAGATGAAGGTAGACGGAGGTCTTACTGCCATCTCGAATGCAGAAAAACCGGAACGTCAGACTCCTATTGTTCCGGCAGGAGCATTGAGCCTGAAGAATTTTGCTGATCATTGTACATCATGCCAGCTCTGCGTAAGCGTGTGTCCGAACCAGGTCCTCAGGCCTTCGACATCACTTCTGACGCTGATGCAGCCTGAGATGTCATACGAAAGAGGATACTGCCGTCCGGAGTGTACAAGATGTTCGGACATCTGTCCTGCCGGAGCAATCCGTCCGATAAGCGTAGAAGAGAAATCATCCATCCAGATCGGACACGCTGTCGTGAATCTTGACAATTGCGTTGTCAACACTGACGGCGTAAAATGCGGCAATTGTGCCCGTCATTGCCCTGTGGGAGCCATCAGAATGGTCAGAAAGGATCCTGACGACCCTAAGTCACTGATGATTCCTACAGTAAACGAAGAGAGATGTATAGGATGCGGTGCCTGCGAGAACCTGTGTCCGGCAAGACCTTTCACTGCAATTCATGTAGAAGGACACGAAGTACATAAGATGATTTAGGGATTTCTCGACAAGCTCGAAATGACAAAAGACATTACTATGAAAAAGAATATAGATAGAAGAGAATTCTTCAAGACAGCCGGAAGCGCCGCTTTGGTTATGGGCGGTCTGGGTGCCGTGGCAGGATGCAAGACCAATGCGGGGCAGACAGCAGCAGCGACAAGCGCAGAGCCCGGTGAAATGACATACAGGACCAACAGTGTCAATGGCGACAAGGTCAGCATCCTCGGATACGGATGCATGCGCTGGCCTATGATAAAGGATGAGAACGGCAAAGATATTGTCGACCAGGCCAGTGTGGACAGGCTGATCGACTATGCGATAGAGCACGGTGTAAACTATTTCGACACTGCACCAGTGTACTTGCAGGGCCAGAGCGAGGCTGCGACAGGACTTTCACTCAAGCGCTATCCTCGCGAGAGCTATTTCATCGCTACCAAGCTTTCGAATTTCAGCAACGCAAGCAAGGAGAACTCCATCGAGATGTACCGCAACTCGCTGAAGAATCTCCAGACAGATTACATCGACTATTACCTGCTCCACTCGCTTTCAGGAATCGAAGCATTCAATCAGAGATTCGGTGATACCGGAATCATGGATTTCCTCCAGGAAGAGAGAAAGGCCGGCAGAATCCGCAACCTGGGCTTTTCATTCCACGGTGACGCAGCAGGATTTGACAAGTTGATGGAGCTGCACGAGAAATACCACTGGGACTTTGTTCAGATCCAGCTGAATTATGTGGACTGGACACATGCTTCAGGCCGCAATGCCAATGCCGAGTATCTCCAGGCAGAGCTTGACAAGAGAGGCATCCAGTCCATCATTATGGAACCGCTTCTAGGAGGCCGACTCTCCAAGGTTCCTCAGCACATAGCTGACCGTCTGAAGGAGCGCAACCCTCAGGGCAGTGTGGCATCATGGGCGTTCCGTTTCGCCGGCACGCATCCGGGAGTACTCACAGTTCTCAGCGGAATGACCTATATGGAGCATCTTCAGGACAATGTATCCACATACTCTCCTCTGGTCCCTCTCACCGAAGACGAACTCGCGTTCCTCGAGGAAACTGCCGAACTGATGCAGAAATATCCTACAATCCCATGCAATGACTGCAAATATTGTATGCCTTGTCCATACGGAATCGATATTCCAGCTATACTTCTGCACTATAACAAATGTGTCAACGAGGGCGAGGTAGCCAAAAGTATCACAGATGAGAATTACAAGAAGGCCCGCAGGGCATATCTGGTAAGCTACGACAGAGCAGTCCCTAAGCTGAGACAGGCTGCACGTTGCATCGGCTGTAACCAATGTACGAGCCACTGTCCTCAAAGGATCGACATCCCTCGCCAGTTGCATAGAATCGACCGCTACATCGAAGATCTCCGAAAGGATACATTATAATAAAATCAGCCGGCTGATTTTATTGAATACTATTGTCCTATAAGAATCGGAGGGGCAAACGGTACGAAGGCTTCCACATAGTTGGAGGCCTTTGTCACAGGATCCTTCCTGACCTTGTCGTTCTTTATGAAGTCCTCCATCATGAATGTTTCTCCGGAGGCCCTCATGATACGTCTGACGATAGCCTCTCGTGAGGGGGCATTGTAATATGGCCTGTTATCGTCCATGCAACTGACAGACTCAGGTCTCCAGACTCCCGTATCGTAGTAATATCCTCCTTCGAAGAGGCCTACCGCATCATATCCGGAGCGGTCGAAATAATGTTTCCAATGTACCTTGGAGCGTTCCCCTGTAATATCTATATTATACCCGAAATACGGATCTTGCGTCCTCCACAGATTGAGATTCTCTTTTTCTTCATCCGGGAAACGGTCTGCATGATAACGATATTCATCGAGAAGTCGGCCGAACCCATGCCCGCCTCCCTCGTGGATCACGACCTGACCGAAGGATTTCCTGCCCATCGGACACATCGCAACCGAACGCCCGGTGTATTCCATCATACATGTTCCTGCATATGCATCAACATTGATAAGGAGGAAAACCGTAGTGTTCTGAAGGGCTTCCTGAGTCACACCCGGAACCGTCATTGCATAATTGAACACCTTCTGATAATCGCAGTTCACGGACGTACTGTTTCCTCCTTCCAGAACAGACTCGAAAGCAGTATCGATATTCTGTCTGTCTACGGAAGTCATGTCATTCTTTACTGTAGCACCTCTTTCCTGAGAATATACAGCGACAGTTGAAATCCTGAAATAATCACGATATGTAGCGTATGGTTCCACATCGAAAAGGGAATTTACGGCTTGTTCCACAGCCTGGTCAAAAGTTCCCCCTTCAGCATAATCTTCCTCAATGAATCCATCCCCCATAAAGATCAGATGCACAGGTCTATCGGCTCCTGCACTCTCTGTCTGAAGCAGCAGCACCTCTCCATCTTCATAAACACCGCCATCACCGGTTGTGAAGGAACGGGTATCACTGTCGGCAGTTGCTCCTAAAGCATCGACTGCCTGCACTTTCCATAAATGCGTTCTGTTCCTTGAAAGGTCGTACGCGTGCTTTGTTCTCAACTCAGACGTAGAGGTAGTACTCCATCTATTACCATTGTCATCTGATATCATAAGTCTGTATGATACCGGATCACCGTCAGGATCTGTCGATGGCTTCCAGCTGAAATACGGATTGGTTCTGGTGTCCGCAATTCCATCCTCCGGGGCAATCAGCTCCGGCTTGGACGGTGCATTGTTCGGAAGTGGCTGACTGACAGTAAGCATAGTAAATCCGGTTGCATAATTGACAGTCAGGCGTGCCCTGTCACGCGGCGTACGGTCGGTAAAAGGAGCCGGAGTCAATCGCACCCTGGTCTCGCCCGCTTTACCGGAAAGAGGATCTGCGCTTACCCATGATGCTTCCTTGGAAATATCAATCTTCCATTCGCATGTTGAGATGATATCGAAGTCTATAGGCGTACCATCTATGGAAAATTCAAATTCAGTCCGCTCTATCCGGACATCCACTCCTGACTGAACAAGGGCAATTTCTGCCATTGCATCACCAGAGGCGATGATCAGCGTGCCACTTCTTTCCACATCGTCATTCTTTGCAGCCCTTATGACAATATTGGAATTACCTGTTCCGGAAGAAGGCTCTGCAGTCACCCATTCGGGTGTCGTGATGCTCCAGCTGCAATTGGCCGTGACACCCACCGTCTTTCTGCCGCCATGCATTGTCCACTCAAGGGATGACTTGGAAACAGTAATGCTTTCCTTCTCTGTACAAGAGACGGAAAGCATTACGATAATCATCAGAATGACAAACGTCATATTAGAAAGCGTATCCCACAGAAACTGCGAGAGTGTTCTTCATCGGGCCTGAAGCGAGCATATACGCAAGATCAAGCTTTACACCGGCAAATTTCACTCCGGCTCCCACTGAAGCATAAGATGGGAGAGGAGAGTTTCCGCCGTAGCGATAACCTGCTCTTACAGATACCATATCATCGAATGTATAAGTCGCACCTGCAGCAGCAGCGAAGGCACCCATGAAATAATAGTCAGCATCGAGGAGCACATCGATCGAGTGCTTTTCAGCAAATACAGCTTCATAGCCTGCTCCGATTGCAGCAGAAGTCGGAAGAGAGAACTTCGCTCCGCTCTTTGAAGTTACGGCAGTACCGATATTGGCCACGCCTGCAGTAACCTTGAAGCTATTGAACTTTGCCATTGCAAATACATCAGCAGCAAGCGCGCCGTAAGAATAACCTTCAGCAAGAGAGCTGGTGGCATAACCGATATTGGCTCCGATCGAAAGATTCTCGATAAAACGATAAGCAAAACCTGCATTGACTGCAATGTCAGAAGGTTTGAACTGTCCCTTGACAGCACCGCTTGCATCTGTAACATCATACGCCGGATTCATTCCGTACATAAATCCGAATGCGACGCCAAGCTTGTTCTTCATATTATAAGCGGCACCGACATTGATCATATTGGATTTTATCGCCGCGGGCTGCCACATTGTAAAACCGGCAGCTGCATCGAATTTAGCATCAGAGAATGGAACTGCCGCTACATTTGAAAAGGCCGCACCGGCAATCGATTGTGTCTGGGTAAGGTTTGCGCCGGCCGTTCCGAGACTTGCCGCATCTGTCTCTGCTGCAGTATAGGAAAGTGCCTGTGCACCTGAGAGAGCCGGGAAAAGGAGCATAAGGGCTCCGGCTATATAAATGATCTTCTTCATAACCGTTAAAGTTTTACGATATTCTGCTTATACTCTTTTCCTCCGAATGTCACCTGAATAGAATAGTTTCCTGGTGCACATTCCCTCATGTCGATTCTTGCAGGCTCCACTCCGCTCACCTGAGAAGTTTCTTCGTGAACAAGCTGACCTGTAGAACTGTAGATCTTGATATTGGTCTCGGCCATATCGAGAGTTCCGACATTAACATAATCAGTTACAGGATTAGGATATACCGAAAGTGGCTTTGAAGGATCCTTTACCTGAACCTTGAAATCAAATGTAACTGACTCTCCGCGTGCATCCTTTGCCTTTACATTCACATCGACAACTCCATATCCGAGAGCTGTTCCGATGAGCTGGTTGTTCTTTGCAGTAAGATGCGCGATTGTCTGATTTGAAATAGTTATATCATATTTAAGCTGCTCACCGTCAGGGTCAGTCACATACTCATCCATGTCAATGATAAACTCCTTGCCCTTGGCTGTAAGAAGGACATTCTCTATCTCCTTGATCTTTACAGGAGCGCTGTTCTCCTTGATCTTGTAGGTTACAGGCAATGTAGTAGACAAACCGAATTCGTCTATTGCTGTAAGCTTAAGGGTGTATGTTCCAACATCTGCGGCAGATCCTTTGAGGATAAGACGCATCGTTCCGTCTGTATTAGGCATTATGCTCTCAGCCTCTGAACCTTTGTCGTACTCCAGGAAGAACGCGTGACCATCCGGATCGATGATCTCAAACGGAATTGTAAGAGTCTCTGAAGACATCAAGGCAATTTCTCCTTCGTGATGAAGTATGATCTCAGGAGCATGGTTTTCAGTAGTTGCGACCGCAAACACCTTTGTTGCAGCAGAATAGCTGCGTCCATAAGAATAAGCGAATGCCTTGAGATAATACTGATCCTCAAAGTCAAGTCCAGTCATAGAGAACTGTGCCTTTTCACCCACTGGTAGATCCGGTGTACAGGCGGCATAATCCACTCCCTGCATATCCTGAGGAGTCGCAGCCTCTACCTTTGACTTATCTTTTCCATAAAGCACGAGAAGACCATAAGCTGGCTTTCCGTCCTCATCACCTGTCATAGTCCAGGTCAGATCCACCTTGTTTCCAGTAGCTGAGACCTCGAGGTCGGTAACTTCAGAAGGCGCCTTGTCATTACCATATACAAAAGCGCCATATGCATCCACAAGTCCTCCGACCTGTCTTGTCTGAGAGATCGCAGACTTGTTGGAGCTTTCGAGGAGCTTGCTCTTAAGCATTTCATTAGTAAATCCAGGGCCACCGAAATATGAAACGATCAATGCCGCAACACCTGAGACGTGAGGGCATGCCATTGATGTACCCTGGCTATAGTCATACTGATTACCCGGAATGGTACTGAGAATAGATGTACCGGGAGCGCATATATCGACCCAAGGTCCATAATTAGAGAAGGATGCTCTGCTTCCGTCAGGTGTAACTGCACCAACTGCAATCACACCGTCATATTCTGCGGGTGCTCCATTCGGAATTCCCTCGTTACCTGCAGCAAAGATTACCACTCCACCCTTCATAGGAGAGCCCGGCAGCTGATTACCTTTGTTATCACATCCGGCATATTTGACGAAATAATCTACAGCAGCCTTATCTGATGCGCTGATGGTTGCATTCAAGGCTTCCTTCATCTCATCACCGCTCACCTCACCATCGTGATTTCTGTCAAAACTGTATCCCCAGCTGTTCTGAGAGATAACAGCTCCGTTATCTGCTCCGTACTTGATAGCGGTAGCTCCCGGCGCCTGATCAGTGGTGCCGTCAGGATTATCAACAAAAATCTGACAAGACATCAGCTTGACTCCTTTCTGTCCCTTAGCCTTATCACCACCTGCAATACCGACTATACCCTTCTTGTTATTGTTCACTGCAGCAATGGTTCCGCCGACATGGGTACCATGATAACCAGGGACAATATATGAGTTATTATTCACGAAATTATAATGTCCTGTACTAAGGCAATTATCAGCAAGATCTTCATGATTAAGATCGACTCCTGCATCCACTACACTAACGATGACATCAGGGTTACCTGTTGTAAAATTGTCCCATACTGGTCTCACATTGATGTCAAAACCAGGATTGGACTGATTGTAAAGTCCCCAGAGATCTGAGGTCAAGTCATTGAAGTCATTGATTCTGATCTTTCTGACCGGCTCATAGATATGGATTCCCTCTACCTCCTCGAGACTGGTCTGCGCCTTGGTCATCGGAACGCCCTGTGAATATTTCACTACATACCATCTGTGAAGGCCCTCCCTTCTGGTACGTTCCTCATATTCTCCGGCATGCGGGAACAGACGTGTCATCTCAGTTATGCCGAGCTCGGTAAGAGCCAGGTTCATGTCTGAAGATTTCGTAACAAGCGATCCGGACAGAGTAGCTTCCTCTACCTGAGCCGCGAGTTCTTCGCTGAGATATACTCGAGCCTCACCATAAACAAAATTGCCGTCCAGCTCCTGGGGAGAATCCTTAGGAGTGTCCGGTACTACAGTTAAAATCTCTTCTCTTGCACAAGAGAGCAGGAGAGCTGCCGTCAGAAAGGCAGCAAGACAATGCTTCATAAAAGTTATTAGTTATTAAAGTGTAAAAGGTGGGCGGTCCGAAGACCGCTCACCTCAGTTATTGATGTAAAGTATTACTAGTTCTTTGTAAATACTGCACCACCCAAATAGATTTCGTAGAATCCACCACCGCTTGGAGTATATGCACCAAACGCATTAAGCTGAACGAGTGTTCCATCTTCCTGCAACTCGAAACGTGCATGATCGTAGCTTGAAGCTGCATCTGGATCTGCATGGTCGAATCCGAGGAGAACTACATCGCTGTAGCCCATTGGCTGCTCTGCCAATACAGTAACAGTATTACCATCTACCTTAGCAGTGAATGAAGGATTAGCTCCGATAGCTGCAACGAAATATGGATTGATACCACCGTCGAAGATGAGGTCAGTGAATGGATCACCATTAGGATCAGCTGTTACAGTTATTGTAGACGGTCCTTTAGGCCAGTTACCAAACATTCCGACCATTTCACCTGTCCATGAGCCGATGAATGCTGCAAGCGGATGGTCGATGTCGTCGATAGTTACATTCGCATTGCTGATAAGACCGACACCAACACCTTCAGTTGCACTGGCTACAGAAACTGTGAAATTCTTAGCTCCAGTAAACTCACCAAGAGCAGGGGTAAGAAGATTGATGACTACATCCAAAGAATCTGTGTCACCAGAGAAAGAAAGGATACCATTTGCTGGAGATACTACTTCATAGTCAACTCCTTCCTCTGCAGTGCCTTCAGCGATCTTTACAGACACCTGAACATCTGCACCCTTAGTATTCTTTACAAGGACAGGAATCCTAAGTTCACCCGCATTCTCAGCTACTGTGAATGATGAGTGGTATAGAGTCGCATACTTCTCGTACTGATAGTCTACTTTTCTGTTGCAAGATGCAGCGAGAAGAAGAGTAACAGCCGCAGCGACGAATAAAATTATATTTCTTTTCATTTTCTTACAATTTTAAAAATTACTCAGCTGAATAACCTGGGTTCTGGATCAGAGCAGGAGAAATCTTGATTTCGTAGCTTGGGATAGGCCATACGAGAGTGTGGCTGTCTGCTGCGAGCTCTCTTGCAGTGTAATCAGAAGCAGGAGTGTTCATAACGATATTCTCAGCAGCCTTCTGTGCCGGTCTTGCAGGAAGACCGTCGCCCCAACGCTTGATGCAGTTGATTCTCTGACCGTCACCTACAGTCTCTCTAAGCCACTCACCCTTGATTACGTCCATTACATCACCTGTCATTTCACCTGCCTTACGAGCAGCTCTGAGCTCACCAATAATTGCAGCTGCATCACCCTCGTTACCGCTCTGAGCATAAGCCTCAGCTGCGATAAGATACATCTCAGCGATCATGAGAGGCTTACAGAAATGTGCGCCATCCTCATTATTACCCTGCTGGAGAGTAGGGTTACCGATGTACTTGGTAAACATAGTGATGCCATTGTAAAGAGTACCCTGAACCTTCACCGGATACATATCTACAGGGAACCATACCTGCTTACGAAGGTCTGAATTCTCATATGCATTTACAAGAGTCTGTGAAGGAATGAACATTGGCTGGAAGAACTTACCCTCAGCGTCAGTAGACTGTACGCTGGTATAGATTGTACATCCTACAGCACCCTCAGTCTTGGTAGCATAAAGACGGATGATAGACTCGTTACCCTCATCAGTCATGAACTCCTTGTTCATTTCCTCAAGAGAAGATGAAAGAGCGTATCCTGCCTCTGAATCGATCACGTCCATAGCAGACTCTGCCGCAAGTTCATACTCGTGAACATCGAGGTAATAACGTGCCTTGAGAGCCTTCACTGCATCCACAGTAGGAGCAAGAGACTTAGGTGCTCCTGCGAGGTTCACAGCTGTGCCGTTGAGATTGATTGTACCAGCTTCTGAAAGAAGAGCCTCAGCCTCATCAAGGTCTGCGATGATCTGATCATAAACTTTCTGAAGTGTAGCACGAACCGGCTTCTCAAGCTGATCATACACGAGGATAAGCGGAACTGCAAGCTCTGTAGCTGCAGTAGCTGGCTCGTAGTCAGCAGAGAAATGTCTTGCAAGAGTCAGATAAGAAGATGCGCGGCAGAAGAGAGCGATACCCTTGAGAACGTTTGCATCAGCCTTAAGAGCCTCATCCTCTACCAGATCGCACTGCTCGATGGCGATGTTGTAGTTCTTGATGGCACCATAGTGGCCTGCCCAGATGCCTGTAGTATAGTCATCACTTGCGAGGAAACCAGAACCAAGTCTGTGAACGAAACCATAGTTGTTACCGAAGTCGATTGAAGCGTTGAAGCACTCAGTCATAACTTCTACAGTCTGCCAGCTTGATCCATAATGCAGACCTCTATACGTCGCAATCACACCATTCTGAAACTCAGCAATGTCCCTCTTTGTCAGGAAGAGCGGTTTGCCCTCCTCGTAAACGATAGATGTGCTTGGCACAAGATTAAGATCGCAAGAAGCAACCATTGTCACGGCCAGTCCACCTATAAGGATATTTCTAAATATGTTTTTCATAATGATTTCAAATTAAAATGTCCATCTGTTAGAAAGTCAACTCAAGTCCGAAGAGATACTGCTTAGAGTTACCGAGACGTCCGAGTGTAAGGTTACCTGCAACCTCAGGGTCGATACCTGAATACTTGGTAGCTGTAAGGAGGTTACGTCCAGTGAAAGTAACTTTAAGGCCGTTGAGGACGTTCTGTCCTGCAAGAAGCTTCTTAGGAAGTGCATAAGCAACCTGGAGGTTCTTCAGACGAAGGAAGTTAGCATTCTCATACATATGAGTATCGAACTGCATGATGTAACCCTTAGACCAATCTGGGTACTGAGCGTCTGTGTTCTCAGGAGTCCAGAAATCAGCTACAGCCTTGTGGTAGTTCTTCTCTGCGAATGCATTAGGGTTTCCATAGAAGTAAGCGTCATTGTTGATGAGGGTCTTGCCAAGGACATAAGAGAAGTCAGCCTGAACTGAGATTCCTCTCCATCCACCGCCGATGCTGAAACCACCGTAGATAGGAGGAGTATATCTCTTACCTGTGTTCTGAGTAAGACCAGCCTCGTCAAATACCTTTGTGGTCTCGTTCATTGTAGTCTCGTCTACATTCTCACCTGGGAGGTACCACATTGGAGCACCGTCTGCAGGGTCGATACCAGCATAGATAGGAGCATAGAACATAACCGGCTTACCTACTACATATGCAAGACCATAACCTGTCATCTCCCATCTGTCGAGACCGTTGAAGAGACCTGTAACCTTCTCAGCATTGTAGTTGAAAGTAGTGCTTGCTCTCAAATAGTAATCTCTACCTCTGAGGATATCGAGACCGATCATGAGGTCAACACCCATGTTAGAGAGACTACCAACGTTTGCCTTAAGCGAGCTGAAACCAGTAGTATAGTTGTAAGGAACGTCCATCAACATATCAGTAGTTGTTCTGTTGTAGAACTCAACGTTTACATCGAGCATATCGAAGAAGCGACCGTTGACACCTACTGTGAAGAGTGCCTGCTGCTCCCAAGTAAGACCTGGATTTGAAGGCTGCGAAAGAACCTTAGACTCTGTATCCATATACTTAGATGATGCAGAGATGAGTCCGAGGTGCTGGTAGTTTCCGATTGAAGCGTTACCCTGTGTACCGTAGCTCACCTTAAGGTTAAGATCGTTCACAGCAGAAGCACCGAACATGAAGTCCTCAGCCTTGATCTTCCACATACCGCCGACAGCCCAGAATGTAGCGTTTCTGTTGTCAACACCGAAACGTGAACAAGCGTCATTACGAACTGAAGCATCGAAGTAATACTTATCAAGGATAGAATACTCGAATCTACCGAAGTAAGAGAGGAATCGGCTCTGGCTCATGCTCTCGCTCATTGCATATGTATCCTTCTGACCGTTCTGGAGGTTTGTAAGACGGTCATCAGAAAGGCCATCTGACTCAGCGCTCAAAGACTCTGAATAGTTCGCTACGCCCTCGTGTCCTGCAAGGAGTGTGAAGTGGTGAGCATCAGCAATGCTGAATGAATACTCGAGAGTATTTGTGATGGTAGCGGCATAGCTCATACCATACTGTCTGCTTCTCGATCCGCTTCCGCCAGCGAACTGAGCTGAAGGCATAAGAGTATAGTTATAGTTTGTGAAATATCCGTCGATACCGGCACGTGAAGCGATCTTGAAGTTCTTGAACGGCTCGATCTCCACATTGAATGAACCAAGGAGATTGTAGCTGTTAGTCTGCTTTGGCTGCTGGTCGATGAGATACTTAGTGTTGTAGTTACCGTCAGCCCACATTACTTCAGGAACGTTTCCGTTCTCGTCGAGAGCCGGGATAAGAGGGTTCTTAGTATAAGAAAGACCACCATATGGGTTGTTTGATGTAGAACCCGAACCTCCCCAGAAACCTGCACCTGCAGTCTGCTCCATTGAGAATGAAAGGTTCATACCCATCTTGAGCCAATCCTTTGGACGACCCTGGACGTTAGAACGTACAGTGTATCTGTCATAGAAGTTACCGAAAGCTGTACCTCTCTGATGGAACTGTGAAGCGCCGAGCATATAAGCCACCTTCTCTCCACCACCTTCTACAGAGATATCATTCTGGAACTGAGGGTTGTTGAACTGCTGGAAGTAGTTGTACCACTTTGTGTCAGCATCCCATCCCTTGCTTGTGTACTTCTGATAGATCTGCTGAGGAGACATGATACCAGACTTTACAAGGAAGTCCTTGAGTTCCGGACCTGACATCATGTTATTATAGAGAGTGAAATCAGCAAGTGTAGAGATACCGGCCTGGCTTCTTACAGTAACAGTAGCTCTGTTATTATATGCACCAGCCTTGGTAGTAACGTAAACGACTCCGTTCGCAGCACGTGAACCGTAGATAGATGTCGCAGAAGCATCCTTAAGGATAGAGATAGATGCGATATCATTAGGGTTCATTGCCATAACGGCACCACTTGAAGCCTGAACTCCGTCGATGATGTAAAGAGGAGCTGTGCTTGATCCGAGTGATCCCATACCATGGAGCTGCATAGACACGTTGTTGTCACCGGCAACACCACCAGTAGTCATGACAGCAAGACCTGCCACCTGACCCTGAAGGGCGTCGAGAGCTGATGATGAAGGCGCGTTCTTGAGAGCGTCAGACTTAACCGTAGTCACCGAACCGACCATTGTACCGACTTTCTTTGCAGAACCGTAGCCGACTGCCACAGCACTTTCAAGAGTCTCAGTGTCTACCGGAAGGTCACAGTTAATCTTTGCCTTTCCATCAACAGGAATCTCTACTGTGTTATATCCTACAGAAGAGAATACGAGGATTCCGTCCTTGGATACAGAAATAGAGTAATGTCCGTTAACGTCAGTGTTGACTCCGTTCATTGTACCTTTTTCGTGAACTGAAGCGAATGGTACCGGTTCGCCTGTAGAGGCGTCAGTCACATTTCCAGTGACTGTCAGTTTCTGGGCAAAAGCCACAGAAGTGATCATCACTGCTAACGCTGTGAGAAATAGTTTAATTTTTCTCATAGTAGTTACTTTTAGTTGTTAAACATAAATAATTGAATTTTCTCTTTTTTAGCATGCTACACTACACACTAACTTTTCTTCGGGCCAAACATATGATAGCCCGAATTACAAAGATACAGATATTTTTTTAAGAATGCCAAAATAAAAGCCTCTTTATTTAACAATTTCTTAACATTCTTCTTAAATAAATGATATACAATTGATATCCTTTCCTTAATCCGGCTTTCAAATCGAAAGCAACTTTCACCAACCATATAGTTTCTATCAGCTAATTCTGATAAAATATAACTTTTCAATAAAGTCCTTAATTTGACTGGTACAAACAAAAATATGCGTGTTTTTTGTTTAATTTGCAGAAATTACTGTTCATAACATATTAAATAATGAAATTATGGGAACGCTCAAGCTAAACGAAAAGCACACAAGAACCGCTGCATTGACAGCCACCGCGCTCTATTTCATCGCATGCCTGATATTTTTCCTGCCGATAGAAATCGCTCACAAGATTACAATCTGTACAAGCATCCTGACACTGGCCTCACTCTGGCTGTGCCCTTGGCAGATGACTCTGGCCCTGCTGTTCTCCACACTCGGAGACCACTTCGGCTCATGTCATGATTTCATGGCACAGATGGGATTCTTCGCATTGGGCCACCTATGGTTCATCATATATTTCATCGGAAGATATTTCAAGAAAGTGGAGAAAGACCGCAAACTTACAGGGAAAGCGAAAGGATACCTTGCAATGGTTGGATTCTGCACAATCGCACTCCTTGCAGTGGTATTCACCAAAATCGTCCCTGAGGTCCCACCGGGAATAATGAAGGCAGGGGTCTGCATTTACGCCATACTTATCAGCACAATGCTTGTAAGTGCGATGATCCAAAGAAGCAGCTTATTCGCCCTTGGAGCAATACTTTTCGTATTCTCTGACTTTATTCTGGCCTGGAACAAATTCGTGGAGCCGATTCCGGGCAGACATTATCTGGTGCTCGTCCCATATTTCATGGCCCAATGGCTGCTTTTCATCAGGGCGACAAAATTCAGAATCGGCCCTGAAATGAGACTTCTCCGATTCTGATTCACCAATACGAGCGAGAAATCAGTAAAAACTCGCTTAGACCACGACAAAACACGTGAAATAAGCGAGTTTTTCGGAATTTTCCGCTCAAAAAAACGGTTGGCCATTTTGACAGCCAACCGTTTTTCTTTTATATGTCAATTAAAGTTCCCAAGCCAGAGCAGATGCACCGAGGATAGCAGCATCAGACTCCTTGAGCTGAGAATAGATAAGCTTCACCTTACCTCTCCACAATGGAAGAACATTCTCATTCATTGCCTTCTCGATAGGCTCTGTGAGGAATTCCTTGGCACGAGCAAGACCACCGAAGAGAACGATAGCCTCAGGCGAGCTGAAGGCGATGAAGTCAGCGAATGAACGTCCGAGGATCTTGCCTGTGAATTCGAAGATCTTGAGAGCAAGCTTGTCACCGTCCTTTGCTGCTTCGTAAACATCTTTTGAAGCGATATTGTCAAGGCTTCTGAGAACTGAAGGCTCGTCAGAAAGCTCAAGCCACTCACGTGCAGTACGTGCAACACCAGTTGCTGAAGCATAAGTCTCGAGACATCCTGTCTTGCCACATCCGCAAGTACGTCCGTTGTTACGTACCGCTGCAACGTGACCAAGCTCACCTGCAAATCCGTCGTGACCGTAAACTACCTCACCGTTGATTACGATACCTGAGCCGACACCTGTTCCGAGTGTGATCATGATGAAGTTCTTCATTCCTCTTGCCGCTCCGTAAGTCATCTCACCCACTGCAGCCGCGTTTGCATCGTTGGTAAGTGCTACAGGAAGGCCGTCCATTGCCTCAGAAAGAAGCTTTGAGAACTCTACTCTGTGATGGCCCCAACGGAGATTCGGAGCATTCTCGATGGTACCTGTATAGTAGTTTCCGTTAGGAGCGCCCACTCCGATACCTCTTACCTTACCCTCTGTGCCAGACTCTCTGATGAGTTTCTTTACAGCCTCAGCAAGCTCTGCGATATAAGGCTCGATTTCACCATATGTATCCGTACGGATAACTGTCTGTGCGAGGACTGTTCCTCTTGCGTCTACAACGCCGATCTTGGAGGTCTGTCCTCCCACGTCGATACCGACTACGTATGTTGAATCCATTTCGTTATTGGTTTAGAATGTTATTGTTAAGATCCCCGGACTGGCCGGGGAGGAAGATTATGCTTTCTTTACCTTTGAGCCAAGGAGTGCGAACCAGCAGATATATGCAAGAGCTGCCACAGGGAGCCAGTAGCTGATCATATAAGAAGTAGCATCAGCAATAGCGCCCTGGAGGAGCGGAAGGATACCACCACCGATCACCATTGTCATGAAGAGACCTGATGCAGCAGCAGACTTTGCTCCAAGACCCTCGACAGCAAGATTGAAGATAGCACCCCACATCACTGATGTACAGAGACCGCAGAGAACGAGAAGAAGTGCTGTGAGAGGAACATTTGCCATCTCGAAGCCTGATCCTGTAAATACCGGCATTGAAGCTGGTACGTCAGTGGTGAACATCGCAAGGATAACGAGAACGATGGCTGCACCGCTGGTAGCAGCAAGCTGTGCACGGCTTGAGACCTTACCGCTGATGAGGCTGGATACGAAACGTCCCACAAGCATGAGAAGCCAGTATGTACCGGCAACGAAACCTGCTGTAGTCGCTGCATTTGCAGTACCAAGAGTATCTGTAAGGAAGAAGTTCATGGTACCAGGGATACCTACCTCGACACCAACGTAGAAGAAGATAGCCACGACGCCGAACACAAGGTGACGATACTCGAAAAGAGACTTCACTGAGATATTGTTCTTCTCCTGCTCAGGCTCAACGAACGGAACGAATGTAAGGATTACGAATGTAGCTGCGAACACGCCCATTGCCATATAGAGGACAAGGTTCACGTCTGTAATCACTGTATCCTTTGTAACCGAACCTACGAGTGCACCTACAAGCATAGGAGTAAGGGTTCCGAGGAGAGAGTTGAAAGTACCTCCGATCTGTACGAGCTGGTTACCTCTGTTTCCACCGCCACCGAGGAGGTTGAGCATAGGGTTGACCACTGTGTTGAGGATACATACAGAGAATCCGCAGATGAATGCTCCGAGGAGATATACGAAGAAGTTTGCCGGAAGACCTGCGAGAGTTGCACCTACACCGATCTTTCCTGAAAGGAACTGTACGAATACACCGATAAGACCTACGCCTACACCGATGAGAGTGGTCTTCTTATAACCGATCTTTGTGATAAGCTTACCTGCAGGAATACCCATGAAGGCATATGCAAGGAAGTTCATCATATTACCCATCATGCCCCAGAAGTTCGAACCTTCTACACCAGGAGCCTGCTTCCAGATAACACCGATAGGAGCTGCAAGATTTGTCACGAATGCGATCATTCCGAAAAGGAACATCATTGTGAGGACCGCAACCCAATTGATTTTGTTCTTGTTCATTTGTTTAGAGTTTTATTGTTAATAATTTGTTCAGGTCAGTCAAAATCGGGCACAAGTTACGAAAAAAAACGACACGCAAAGCCAAAAAGAACGACAATTCCGAGAAAGTACAGCAATATACATAAAATTAGCAGGGTCCCCTCCCCAAGGAACCCTGCCGTATATAAAACGAACTTAACAAATAGACACGAAAATAAATTTCTGATGTCTGTCGCAAAGGTAATGATTTAAAATCAATCTCCAAGCATTTGCATAAAATTTCAAACAAACAGGTCATATTGGTATTGGTCTGATAATTGATATCCCCATTTGCAACGAACTTAAAAACAGAGCAAATATGATCTTCACACTTCCCCCGCTCCCGTACGCAACTGACGCATTGGAGCCATTCATGAGCCAGCAGACCATCGAATATCATTATGGTAAACATCTGCAGACGTATGTGGATAACCTGAACCGTCTTACGGAAGGCACTCCCTACTCCGACTCCACTCTGGAACATCTGATTCTAACCACGACAGGTCCGGTATTCAACAATGCCGCACAGGTCTGGAACCATACATTCTTCTTCAACACCCTCACTCCGGAACCAGTCAAGATACCTTCGGAACTTGAGTTCGCACTCACCCGCGACTTCGGATCGATAGAGGAATTCAAAGCTAAATTCAAGAAAGCAGCAACGGAAATCTTCGGCTCCGGATGGGCCTGGCTTGCACAGGACAATGCCGGTACATTGCATATCATCAAAGAGTCCAATGCAGGGAATCCGATGCGTGCGGGATACAAGCCGCTGATGGCCATCGATGTATGGGAGCATGCCTATTACATCGACTATCGTAACAGAAGAGGTGAATTCATCGACAAATGCTGGAACCTGATCGATTGGAAGAAAGTAGCCAAAAGGATGCATGAGGACATGTTGTCAGCACATATAACCGATATGCCAGAAACAAAGACTGATGACGCCATAGAAATAATAGAAATAGTAGTGACAGAGGAAACAATCACGGAAAAACCGGCAGAGAATATGAACAGATATGTATGCATCACATGCGGCTGGGTATATGACCCTGCAGAAGGAGATCCGGAAAACGGGATAGCACCGGGAACCCCGTTTGAAGAGCTTCCTGAAGAATGGCTCTGCCCTGCCTGCGGCGTAGGAAAAGAGTACTTCGAAAAAGAACGATAAGGCCCATTAAAGATCAAGCTCTCCAGCCAAAGACTGGAGAGCTTGACGTTATTGTCCGAAATATGAATTTCTACAATGAAGCGAGGTTCATATCATTAACGATATTCTTTCCCTCTGGAGTGTAGGCAAATTCCATATTGGCCTTGTATGCCTCCTCGACTCTTCCACGAACCACCTTCATCGAGCTGTTGAGGAAGTGATTCTGTTCGGTCCAAGGCTCCGGAAGCACGCAAACTGCAGCAGGAAGCCATCTTTCAGGGAAAGCTCCCGACATACGGCCGCCCTTGCGATACATATTGACCTCATCCTGAAGGAGCTCAAGCATCTTCACCTTTGCTTCCTTTGTAGATGGATCGAGGCCGAGCTCCTTGGCATAAGCCTTAAGGGCCTCCTTGTTAGGAGTGATCAGAGCGATGGTATAAGGATCCTGACTGTTATGGAGAAGGGCTCCGTCGATATACTTAGAGCTCTCCACGAGATTTTCCTCGATTCCCTCAGGAGAGTATTTCTCACCGTCTGCCGCGATAAGGAGCGATTTAAAACGGCCTACTACATAGAGCATTTCCTCATCACGCATATATCCCATATCTCCTGTATGGAGCCAGCCGTCCACGATAGTATCAGCTGTCGACTTAGGATTCTTCCAATATCCGGCCATCACATTCTCACCCTTGATGCAGATCTCACCCTTCACTCCGAAAGGCTGCTCCACGCCGTCAGCATCGAGAATCTTGATTTCCATAGGTGAAACGATCTTTCCCGAGGATCCGAAGATGTGTCTTGCAGGAGAGTTCGCAGAAATGATAGGTGTCGCCTCAGAAAGACCATATCCCTGGTACATAGGAATACCGATGGCATAATAATATCTCTGAAGGTCAATATCAAGAAGTGCACCTCCGCCGACGAAGAACTTCATATTGCCGCCAAGTCCCTGACGCACAGCCTTGAAGATAAGCTTGTCAAACAGAAGCATGAGCGGCTTGCGGAAGATATCCACGAACTGAGTGCCTTTATTGTATCCTTCCTTATTGTATGCAATGGCATTCTTCAGAGCGAAGTTGTATAGTTTCTCGACAGTCTTGCCCTTCTTCGCGATCGTAGTCTCGATGCTTTTCTTGAAATTCTTCGCAAGAGTAGGAACTGAAAGCATTACGCTTGGCTTGAATTCCTGAATACTTGGAGAAATGTTTCTCAAAGCCTCCTTGCCGGACTTTCCTGAAGGAACTGTACCGAATGATGCGCCGTAGGACATCATTGTGTAGAATCCGGCCACATGAGCGAAGCAGTGGTCAAGCGGAAGGATGATGAGCATCTTGTCTTCAGGCTCGACACCGATCACAGAATGAGCCTGCTCGACATTGGCAGTATAGTTTCTGTGAGTGAGGAGGATACCCTTAGGGTCTGCAGTAGTACCTGAGGTGTAGCTGATATTTGCATAATCATCAGGTCCGATTGACTTGTATCTCTGCACGAAGAGGTCCTCGTTCTTTGCAAGGAAGTCGTCACCCATTGCGATGATCTCGTCGAGATAGATTTCATTTTCCTGCTTGTCAGGAACTTCATCGAAGATGATCACCTTCTCCACCATAGGACAGTCAGACAGAATGGCTCTGACCTTAGAAAGCTGGAACTTTGAGGTTATTATATACTTCGAATCAGAATGTTTTACACGGAATACCAGGTCATTAGTCTCGCCGAGCTTGATGGAAAGGGGCACATTGACTGCACCTGCATAGAGGACACCTAACTCTCCGATCACCCAGAGATCACGACCTTCGCTGAGATAAGAAATCTTCTCGCCCTTCTGAACTCCCAAAGCCATAAGACCGGCAGCGATGCGTTTGGCCTTTGCCAGGGTTTCCTCATAAGTTGTCGGTTCCCACACATTTGTATCAAGATTCTTTTCCCAGAGGAAAGGATTCTTGGAGAACTTGGCAACATATTTCTCGACAAAGTCGATGATAGTTAATCTTTCAGCCATAATTTTAATGTTTAGATTGGTTTAGTACAGTGGCTATTTCATTATGAAAGCCATGGTTGTTATTTTTCATTCGGGAACAGTCCGAAGAGTTCTGCATCGATCTTGTCGATGACCTCCTGGAAATCCTCCGGACGATTTTCGAATTTTATTCTGTCGACATCAAGGATAAGAAGATTATGCTTGTAATCCTTGATCCAGTTCTCGTAACGCTCGTTCAGACCGGTAATGTAATCGATACGGATGCTCTTCTCATATTCACGTCCTCTCTTCTGGATCTGGCTGACCAGATTAGGGATAGAGCTTTTAAGATAAATAAGAAGATCCGGCGGATTTACAAGTGACATCATAAGGTCGAAGAGATCAGAATAATTCTCGAAATCCCTCGTGCTCATAAGACCCATGCCATGGAGATTGGGAGCGAAGATTCTCGCATCCTCGTAAATGGTACGGTCCTGGATGATCACATTGTCCTCCTTGGATATATCCACAACATCCTTGAAACGCTTGTTAAGGAAGTAAACCTGAAGATTGAACGACCAGCGCTCCATATCTTCATAGAAATCAGCAAGATATGGATTATAATCCACGGACTCGAACTTCGGAGTCCATCCGTAATGGGCAGCAAGCATCTTTGTAAGAGTAGTCTTTCCGCTGCCTATATTACCTGCGATAGCAATATGCATATTATTTTTTATTTTAGTTTCCTTACTGCATAGAATATGAAACCGTTTTGATGCCATTTTTCGTGTAAATCAAAGCAGTTTCTCCCCTAATAATTAGCAAACATACTAATTTTTAATGTAAATTTGTGTGTTTTAACAGATTTTTTGAATGATACACATAGAAGAATTCACATTCAACAGCTTCCAGACACGATGCAGCATCGTCTGGGACGAGACCGGAAATTGTGCATTCATTGACCCCGGATGTACTTCAGCAGCCGAGACAAAGGCACTGCATGACACAGTTTCCCGAAAAGGGCTTAAGCCTGTCTGCATAATGCTCACACACGGCCATTTCGACCACATTCTCGGAACGGCAGAACTGGCTGACCACTTCGGCGGGCTCCCTGTATATATGCATCCTGCCGATAAGTTCACATTGGAAAAGAACGAATATTTCACCCGCTGCTTCGGAGTTCCGATGCCTGAAGCTTTCGAGACTACGGACATCTGCGAAGGATCTGTCATAGAAGTCGGAAGCCTGCGTTTCGAGGTGATCGAGACCCCGGGACACACTGTAGGAGGGGTATGCTACCTTGAGCGCACCGAAAAAGTACTTTTCAGCGGAGACACCCTCTTTGCAGGAGCAATCGGCCGCACAGACCATCCGGGCGGCGACTATGACAGACTGATGGAGAGCATATTTACAAAACTTCTCCATCTTGAAGGAGACACAAGGGTCATTCCCGGTCACGGGCCTTGCTCCGATATCGCCACAGAACGAATGACCAATCCGTTCCTTATGCCTTTCAACGAACCATACGAAGAATAATCCGTTTTTCTGTAGTTTTTATCTGTGCGCTGCGTCTAATGGGCAAAACTGAAAAGAAATGGATTCACTGGAACTTGAATTTGCGCGGATTGTAAGAGAACATAAGGGTACCATATATACAGTATGCTATATGTTCTCGAAGGATGAGGATGAGGTAGCCGACCTCTTCCAGGACATACTTGTCAATCTTTGGAAGGGGTTCGCCGGATTCCGCGGAGAGAGCAGCGCGAGGACTTGGATCTACCGCGTCAGCCTCAATACCTGCATCTCGGCCGACCGGAAGAAGAAGCGTCGCGGAGAAATCCTCCCTCTGGATATGGACATCAATCTCTTCGACGATTCGGCGGAAGATCTGAAGCAGATCAGAATGCTTCAGGGAAGAATAAGCAGGCTCGGTCCATTTGACAGGGCGATTGTCCTTCTTTGGCTGGAAAACCTCAGCTATGATGAAATCGGGGCAATCGTGGGAATCACGGCCAAGAATGTTTCAGTCCGTCTTTTCAGAATAAAGGAACAGCTGAGAAACATGTCAGACGAAAAATAAGCACAGATATGGAAAACAACACATTGGTATCAAACGAACTCGAGCAGATGCGCGCACAGATCGGTGCACTGAAGGAGAAGCTCGACAAGCAAGCCATCATCAACGACCAGCATATCCGCCGCTCGATGAAGTCAAGGATGTCGGATATCAACAAGACTGTGACAGCGACAATCTTCCTTGGAGTATTTGCTCTGGTATATAGCACATGGTTCTTTTACAGGCAAGGATGCTCGATCGGTTTCACAATCCTGACAGGCTTAATGCTCGCTGTCTGCCTAGGTCTGACCATCGTACAGAAAATCAATCTAGGCAAGATGGACTTATCGAAAGGTAACCTTGTGGAAACCGCAAGTTATCTAAGCAAGCTCAAGACACATTACCAGAACTGGTACAAGATAGCCATACCGATGCTTGTAATATGGTTTGGATTGATGATGTATGAGATGACACAGGTCCTGGATCTGAAATCTTCCATGGCAATCGGATTCTACTGCGGAGCTGCTACCGGAGCAATAATCGGAGGTGTCGCCGGATTCAGGATCAATAAGAAAGTCGTCCGTAAAGCCACAGAAATTCTTGAGCAGATCGAAGAGCTCCAGAGACAGCAATAGCCTTGGGATCACGAAAGAAAAAGGCCATCGGTTGTGCACCGATGGCCTTTTATATATGGATATGTTGTATCCGAAATTAGTCAGCGAGTGAGATTCTCTTGAAAGTGAGGATCTTAGCCTCAGCATCAGCTGCCTTAACCACATCCTTCACTGCAGTCTTGCCGTCACCCATCTGATAGCCCTGCTCCTCGAGAGTCTGCTCCTTGAAGAACTTCTGGAGACGACCCTTAGCGATGTTAGCTACCATCTGCTCAGGAAGGTTTGCAGCCTTCTCTGCAGAAACGGTCTTGATGATCTCACGAGCCTGCTCAGCCTGCTCAGCTGTGATCCAGCCCTTAGACTGGTTAGACTCGATGTGAGCCTCGCTGTCAACGTGTGCAGGGTTGATGCCAGCCTTTGTAAGTGCTGCATCTACTGCCTTCTGTACGAGCTCCTCTCTAGTCTTCTGCTCTGCTGTCTTAAGCTCAGTGTCGATAACGTTCTGAGGTACAGACTCTGCAGAAACAGCTACAGGATTCATTGAAGCTACCTGCATTGCAACACCCTTTGCAGTCTGCTCGTCGAATGCCTTGTTGAAACCAACAACAGCAGCGAGCTTGCCAGTGATCTTGTGCATGTAAGCTGAAATGTAAGGTGCCTCAACAGTCTCGTAACCTACGATAACGTGCTTCTCACCAGTCTTACCTGTCTGCTCAGTAACCGCAGCCTCAACTGTTCTTCCGTCAGCGAGTACGCAAGCCATAAGGGCCTCCTTGTCTGCTGGGAAGTTAGCGATAGCCGCCTCAGCGATAGCCTCAGCAAGTGCCTGGAACTCAGCGTTCTTTGCTACGAAGTCAGTCTCGCAACCGAGTCCGATAACGATAGCCTTCTCGCCGTTTACCTTAGCGATTACAGCACCCTCTGAAGTCTCGCGGTCAGCACGCTTTGCTGCTACGAGCTTACCTTTCTCGCGGATGATTTCCTTAGCTCTCTCATAGTCGCCGTTAGCCTCTACGAGTGCCTTCTTGCAGTCCATCATACCTGCGCCTGTCATTTGACGAAGCTTTGCTACGTCAGCTGCTTTAATCTCCATTTTCAATAGATGTTTAAAGTGTTACACTAAATTACTCTGCTGGAGTCTCAGCAACTTCCTCAGCTGGCTTTGCACCCTTACGAGCGCGGAGCTTCTTGCCTGCTGGCTTCTCCTCAGCCTGCTCTGGAGCCTCTTTCTCCTTCTCGAGCTTCCTTTCGTCCAATCCCTCTTTGATTGCGCCGCAAAGTGCTTCCATGATGTAAGCGATAGACTTTGCTGCATCGTCATTTGCCGGAATCACATAATCAATCGGAGTAGGATC
>JBGVCR010000057.1:0-3518 GCA_045118995.1 Candidatus Cryptobacteroides sp. | reverse complement strand
GAACGGAAGGGGAGAGAATCTGGTAGCTTTCCAGGCGCCTGAATCAGTCCTCGGTTATGACTGTGACTGCCTTGTCGAGGCAGACAACAACGAGAATAACTTTGCCGCAACCCCTGTGTCGCATCCGGTACTGAGCAACCTCATTCTTGTAGGAAATGGTGCAGGCAAGCAGGGCATCCGTCTGCGTAGAGGAACCCAGGTGGAGATTACTTCTGCAAAGGTGACAGGAAAGGGCAAGCCAGTGACTGTCGAAAGCGCTGAGACCGAGAATGCGCTTGTGGACGGAGTGTCTAAACTCACGGGAGTAGTCATAAGTGGCACGCTTGACAGCAAGGAAGGCATCTACACCAATGACAAGTTCGTGGCAGATGGAAACACGTCAAATGCAACACTTGGGTATTCGTCCCTTGAGGATATTGCGAAGGAGTGCAGCTGGATGAACGGCTGGACAAGGTAGGATGATATCCTGTATAAAACATATATCTCATCTTTCGGCTTAGGAAGATGAGATATATTGTTTACATGAAGTACTCATATAGGATTAACACTCCAGGGAGAAGGAATATCATGTCAATCAATATTCATCTTCATTCCACAGAAAGTCATCCTTTGTCGGATAGTCCGGCCATACATCCTCTATGCATTCATAGACCTCATCCTCATCAAGTTCTTCCAGATTTTCCACCACTTCCAGTGGCGCTCCTGAGCGGACAGCATAGTCTATGAGCTCTTCTTTGTTGGCTGGCCATGGTGCGTCTTCAAGATGATAGGCTAATTCAAGTGTCCAATACATGATAACTGTACTTTAGGTATGTTTTAAATAAATTAGTTTAGGTCCAATAGTTCTTATGAGAACAAGCCTGCAAATATCAGGCTATTCAGGATATCTGTATTATAAATGGCTCCAAGCATTGCCACGCCACCAAAGTTCAGACTTTGCAGGTATGGTATCTTATCAAATGTAACTCCGCCCAAGGCAATTACCTTATGATCAATTACACCGATTCTTGAAGCTTGACGCAACTTTTCATCTGTGAAGTTTGATTGATAACCTTTCTTTGATATGCTATCGAAAATAGGACTCAAGAAGAGATAATCGTAGTCATCCTTATACATTTGAACTTCTTCAAGAGAGTGGCAGGAACGTGTCTTTACTCCGGAATATCCTTCGGGCAAACTTGTGATGTTTTTATTTATATGAATGCCCATCAAAGAGAACTCATAATACAGCTCAGGATAATCGTGAACGACAATCTTCCCTCTCTCTTTATCTGTCAGCTTAGCCAACAGATTCCTGCATTCATCAATACTGGAATCCGGCTTCCTAAGGTGGACTATATCTATTCCTTGCTTTATCAACACTTTGATGATATATTCATCTGCTTCAATAACTTCAGGGGACGTAATTGCTATTATTTTCATTTCTTCAATTTCTCAATGATCAGATCAGCCACCTTCTTTCCAGAGAGAAGCATACCTCCAAAAATAGGTCCCATTCTTGGAGTACCGCTAACCGCAGAAGCCGCCATACCACAGACATAGAGACCAGGATAAATCTCCTTTGTACCGTTTACGACTTCCTCTTCGCCAGCCACTACATCCAGTGAACGTTCTCCAATCACTTCACCAGTATCTGTGGCAAGAGAAATACCATTCTTTCGTGCCACCGTGCAACACATCTCACTATCATGTCCGGTGCCGTCAACCACACATTTCGCCATTATATTAAGCGGATCTACATGCATTCCTTCCCTTAAGACAGGTGTCCAGTTGACAACCACGCCACTCACTACATTGTTCTTGAAGATTACATCCTCGACAGAATAGCAGTTAAAAATGGTTGCTCCCGCATGGACTGCCTTATAGAGCAGCGCTGATGTGCTTTCTACCGAATCCATCACATATAGATTGTCATCATACTTCTGGTAGTTGATATCAAAATCCTTGATGATATGCATAGCCTCTTCCTGTACGACAATCTGATTGAACATCATCGCCCCTCCCCACATACCTCCGCCAGGAGATAACTTCCTGTCAAACTGTGCTACTTTCAATCCTGCCTTTGCAAGATAATACGCTGCTACGATTCCTGACGGGCCACCGCCAACAATAGCAACATCCAAATCCAGATTTCTTTCAAGTTTACTGAAATAGGTACTGATTATACCCTTTGATACATTTCTTTCAATCATAGCTGTGTTATTTACGAGTTAACATTTTCTCTGAAGAGCTTCCTTAATCTGACGCATCTCATCAATTGGATCATCAGCCCGCAAGACCGATCCGCTCAAAGCAATGCCATCAATGCCGGTATCCATTAACTGACAGACATCACCTTTAGTTATGCCCCCGATTGCAACTATTGGAATTCGAATATCATGTTCCCTCATCTTCCGGATAATGGACTGATATCCCGCCAGGCCTAATATTGGTGCTAACTTCTGTTTGGTAGAAGTGAATCTATATGGCCCGCAACCGAAATAATCGGGAAGAGCATCTTGCATATGACATGATATGTCCTCAAATGAGTTGACTGTTGCACCTATGATGAATTGCTTGCCAAGAATCTTTCTTGCTAGAGGAACAGGCATGTCATTCTTACCAAGATGCACTCCATCTGCATTTATTTTCTTTGCAAGTTCCACATTGTCATCTACTATAAAAGTGGCACCGCAAGACTTGCACATTTCCTGAATGATCAGAGCCGCTTGCTCCATTTCACTTTCTGTCGCATTTTTCATACGAAGCTGCACCCATTTGCAGCCGCCCTCCAATGCAATACGCGCTGAATCTATGCAAGAATAGTCTTGCGTATAATGCGTTATAAACTGCAGCTGATAGTCTTTAAATTTCATTTCCCAACATTTTTACAGGATCAAAACCGTGATTCACAGGGCCGTGTCCTTTTCCTATTTCATACTCAGCTCCAGAAATTATAGCCTGTTCGATGTATCTCTTCGCCGATATAGCAGCATCTGTCAGATTCTCTCCTTTGGCAAGGGAGGCCGCAAAGGCAGATGAAAGGGTACATCCTGTTCCGTGCGTGTTCCTGGTCTGTACACGTTTTGACTGCAACTTGGTCATGCTGTCGTCCTCGGCGTTGTAGAAGTAGTCCACAAGTGAATCTCCGCTCAGATGACCGGCCTTCATCAATACTGACACATTACCATTGTCTGACAGCCTGCGGGCTATGGCTTCGAACTCGTCTTCTCCTGCTATCTTGCAGCCGGCAAGAATCTCTGCCTCGGGAACATTGGGCGTAATGACGCGTGCAAGTGGCAGCAGTCTGCTTTTTATGACTTCCACCGCATCTTCCTCTATCAGCCTGTGACCGGAAGTGGAGACCATCACTGGATCCAGAATGACATTCGTGATGCCGTATTTCTCAATCATTTCTGCGACAAGGATGACAACCTCGGAAGAATGCAGCATGCCGATCTTCACGGCATCCGCTCCGATATCCGAAAGAACGGCATCTATCTGACCTCTCAGTATGTCCAGAGGTACCGGATGGACAG
>JBGVCR010000056.1:0-16018 GCA_045118995.1 Candidatus Cryptobacteroides sp. | reverse complement strand
GAATGTCAGCAATGTGTCGCTGAGCGAAGCGATAGGCGTAATGGTGTTCATGATTTCGTGAGTCAGAACTCTGATGAGCTTCGACCAGGACTGCTGCTCGTTCTCTGCGATTTCGTTGCTTATGTCGTTGAATGCGATGATGCGTACATTGTCCTTGCCGATTGTTGCTTGAGAAGCAGTCAATGAAATTGTCATTTTGCCGCTTTCATTGTAATAACTTGCCCGCTCTTCATTCCCGTCAGCAATAGTCCGGAAGGAAGCATACAATGAATCACTTACTGAACGAAGTTGCCTGATATGACCGAATGTGGCAATTCCAAGGAGGGAGAGTGCTGTCTTGTTGCAATATGTCACACGGCCATCCTTCTCGATCACAGCTATTCCGGTCTTTACATGATCCAGCATCAGACCGAAGTACTTCTCCTGCTCGATGATTTCGTGTCTTTCCTTGTCGAAGATGTTACGCAGACGGTTGAGAGTACGGTTGAACCTCCGTCCTCGGAGACGCCTTTCGTCAAAGCGGAAGTTGAGTTCTTTATCTTCAAGAGCATCAAGCATATAGGCTACCTTAGCTCTCATTTTTCTTGACGTGACAAAAGAAGTGATGGCAGACGATATCAAAATCGCTACCAGAACAATAAATATGACGGTCGGACTTGTCATCAGATATTGTACTTCTTCAGCTTCGCATAAAGAGTAGGACGGCTGATTTCCAGAGACTTTGCTACCATTGACAGATTGCCTCCAAAACGAGCCATAGCAGCACGTATTGCCTTCTCCTCTGTCTCTTCAAGAGTGTCAGTGTTTGATACATCGATGGAACCGGATGTTCTTGATGGGGCAATTTCTATGTCTGCTCCGGTAAGGGATTCACTCTCGGAAAGAATGACAGCCTTCTCGATGCAATTGGAAAGTTCACGGATATTGCCGCTCCATGAATGTCCCTTCAGGACTCCTGCAGCATCTGCGGAAATTCCATTGACATTTCGCCTGTATTTCTCAGCAAACTTCTCCACGAACATCTCTGCCAACGGAAGGATCTCGTCTGTTCTTTCCCGCAGGGCAGGGAGGTGGAGCTCGAATGTATTGATTCTATAATAAAGATCCTGACGGAATTCGCCGTTTGCGACCATCTGTTTCAGATCTTTGTTTGTTGCACATATCAGTCTGATATCCACTGGTATCGACTTGTTGTCACCTACTCTTGTTATGCTGCGGTTCTGAAGAGCACGCAGCAGCTTTGCCTGAAGGTGCGGTGGAATGTTGCCGATCTCATCAAGGAAGAGAGTACCTCCGTCTGCCTGCTCGAACTTGCCGACATGATCATTATGAGCATCTGTAAATGCACCTTTCACGTGGCCGAAAAGTTCGCTCTCGAAAAGAGTTTCAGTGATTGCTCCTGCATCTACGCATACCATTGGTCTGAGAGACCTGTCCGACATTCTGTGAATCTCTCCTGCAAGCACGTCTTTTCCGGTACCGTTCTCACCGGTGATCAGCACTGTTGCATCTGTAGCGGCAATCTTCTCGACAGTCTGTCTTATGCCAGTCATGACCGGCCCCTTGCCCCAGAACATCTTCATGGAAGAAGGACGCACCGGCGCTTTTTCCTTCCTGCCGGTTCTGTCATATGCCGCCTTGAGCGTTTCAATCAATTTATCATTGTCCCAAGGCTTTACGATGAAATCGAATGCTCCTCTCTTCATTCCCTCTACGGCCAGCTGAATGTCAGCATATGCAGTAAACAGCACGACCTCAGTTTCCGGAGTGCGTTTCTTGATTTCCGAAAGCCAGTATAAGCCCTCGTTTCCAGTATTTATATCTGTGTGGAAATTCATGTCCAGCAGCACGACATCAGGGCGGAAGTCAGCCAGTTTGCTCACCAGTTCCTTCGGCGACGGGATCAGTTCCACCTGCGAGAAATGCAGCGGCAGCAGCACCTTCAGTGCCGCCCTGATTCCGCTGTTATCATCCACAACCAGTATTTTCGCTTTGCTTTTTGCCATAATTTCACAAATATAATTCTATTCTTCAGAATAATCAGATGCCTGATGTATTTTTGATCTAAAAGTGTCAAGTGTCTACTCTTTCTTCAGCACTGTTGCCGGATTCGTCCGCATCAGACGGATGGTCTGAAGTACTACGGAAATGAATACTGTCATCAGTACGAAAATAACTGCAACGACGTATGTAAGCCATGAATCTTCTATCCTGACCATATAATTCTCGAGCCATTTCGAGGCTATGAAACAGGCCGTCGGAACCGCCGCGACCGCAGATACAAGCACAGGAGCGATGAAACCCCATACCGTTTTACGGAACACTTCCAGGCCGGATTCGCCAAAGACTTTGCGTACAGCGGTGTCGTGGGTCCGCAGCTGTGCGTAATAGCCGCTGAAAGCCGCAATAGCCAAAGCAGTCAGCAGCAGACAGGCCAGCACAAATGTGATCAGAAGATTCTGCAGATTCTTTTCCTTCCTTATGTCATCCTCCAGATACTGGTTTAAAGACTTGACTGAAATCATCTTCTCGTCATATCCCAGTTCCTTGTACATTTCCTGCAGTTTCATGACCGCCGTTTCTTCATTTCCCTTAACCTTTACGAGATAATTATGCTCGTCCGGATTGTGCTCGGTCCTCCAGTCTGCAATGACCAGTGCGGCACATATTCCCGAATCGAGTGTCTTCAATAATGTTCCTGTCCGGAAGTGACTGCATGTACCCATGATCTGCCTCCTTGAACCCCAGTCTTCTACAAACCATTCCCTGTCAGTTATCGCACCGGGGATGGCATCCATCGTCGCCTCACTCAGGTACATTGCTTCACCAGCAGGGCTGAAATGTGTCTCCCCATAGTCATTTATCTCTATTCCCAGCATGTCAAATGTACTGCGTTGTGCCTCGATGTAGCCGAGAGCACCACCTCCATTCGGGAACATGACCCTGTAACGGTACATAGGGAGACAGTTTATCGCTCCAACTTCCTCGACAAAGGCCTGGCTCTTGATCTTGTCCAGATATCTTGGGCCGGCGGTCCTGAAATCCAGATAGATGAGATTGTCCTTTTCGTATCCCATCGGATAATTCATGATGAATGCGTTCTGCCGGGTGACTGTGATAAGCATGGCTGTAGAAGCAATCGCGATACAGCCTTCGAGTGCGATGAACAATTTACTGATGAGAGATTTTTCCTGTCTTCTGTTCTGTCCCTTTATTATGTCGACCGGACTGTATTTGGCAATGGCGATCGATGACGCTGTACCGGAAGGAATTGCCATCAATAATGCTGTCAAAATCAATATGATATATTCTCCTGAAGTACGCATCGGATGCACTTCGGTGTCAAGCAGACTGCTGAATATGTCCTTGCAGGAAATTGCTGCAAGGATGGCCATAATCATGGAAACTGCAATAATGAACAGTGCTTCAAAGGTACATCTGATCACGACCCCATGTCTGTCGGTGCCGAGAAGCTGGCGGGTAGCCATCTCCTTTATCCTGAAATGCGAATATGCGACAGTCAGCAGTATGTAATTCAGTAGAGACAGAATCGCCAATATGATGCATATGTTCAGATAAACGCTGTAAATATCTGTATTTCTGAATCTTCCATATGCCCTGGAGCCATGCCCGTACTTACAATGATAATCCTTCAGACTTACAAGTTCGATCTTATAATATTCTTCCCGGCCGGCAATGTTGTTCAGGATATTTGTCAAGCTGGTCTTTATGGATTCTATATCGCCGCCTTTTTCTGTTCTGATGAATTCGACTCTCGGATCACCCGTCCAATCCCTCCTCGAACCCCAGATCTTGGAGGCACATTCCTTATAGCTTTCGTGACTGATTATCACATCAGCTTCAGGTAGTGATGTGTTCGGAAATCCCGGGAAGACTCCTTCTACGACAAACTCGTTCTTCTCTCCGAATGAGACGAAAGGAATCCGGATCATCTTTCCTACTGGATTTTCACTTCCGAAAATCTTTCCGGCAAGCTGTTTTGATATCACTGCTCCATTGTGCCCGGCCAGGTTTCTCAGAGGATTTCCAGAATCAAGAGGGAAACTGAAAAAATCGAAAAAGTTATCCTCCACGGCAAGGAGGGAAGTGAAGTAATGTTCATTTTCCTGATATTCCGCCATGAAAGTCTGCCCTCCCAGGTTATCTTCTTCAAAGACTATCTGGGTCATGCTCTTGATGCCGGGAATATCACTGAATCTGTCTTCATCCATGTCGTGCCGCACAAAGAACTCCTCCATACCGTTCATATTACGCAGTACGTACACTTCATCGGCATTCCCGATGCTCTTGTCGCAACTATGATCTTCAAGAATATACGAACCCAGTACAATCGCAAATGCCAGCGCAAGACTCAGTCCCACGACCTCGATCGCGGTGTATAGTTTATTTCGGCTCAGGAATCTCAGGTAGCTTTTCATTATTATATTGGTTAAGTCGTTCATTGATTATACCGCCACGGTATTCGTCCTATAAATCAAGCATTTTTCCCTCCGGCTATACGATTACAATGGTCGGAATGCCTGATATTTCTAATCAATATGACAAAACTATATTCGTGCCAAAAATTCTACTATCCTGCATATCAATATATTGGCATGTTTGTGCTTATTCTGTACTGTAAAGAAACTTTACACAATTGTAAAGTTAAAATTTATTTTATCCAGCATAAAATTAATTTTACCAGCGGCTGATTGTCAACAGAAAAGTTTCAAAAACCAAAGAAAAAGAAAAATCTTCCTGATTTCACCACATAAATTTCCATTCAGCAGCTATAGTTCTGAACTTCATATGAAAAATCATGAAGAATTACAGATTAGCCGTCGATGAAAACGGCTCACCTTTCGTCCTGAACAGCAAAGGATCAATCGATTTCGGCTACATCACAGAGGAGATGAACCTGTCACCAGCTCCTATCAGGGTTGCTGAAGGAGATGAAAGTTATGGTCTTGCGCATATGGTCAAGAATCATTCTGATCAATTATCTCAATGTGGATTTGCTGACGTGCCAACATTCGTGGAATATGTGACAGAACACTTTACTACAATCAAAGAAGGACATACCGGATCATATCTTCTGGAAGTTAATGAAGACAGGAGCCATACATTATTCATATCCTTGTCCAGAACAGAAGATTATTGGAAAGTGATCAGTGGAGGAGTGTTCAGGCTGAAATATTCCAGAAATAAGAAAAAGGTCTATTCCGTACCCGCAATCCGGATGCCTGAACCTGTCCTTCAGGCAAAGGTTCCTGCTTCTGGTGAGATTCAACAGGACTCAACCGAAGCGAGCGGGAATTCCTTATAGACCTTTTCTGTCTGCAAATATATAAAATTCATTCAAAATCAACGCTTTCAATGAATAATTATCGTCTGGCCGTCGATGAAAACGGCTCACCTTTCGTCCTGAACAGCAAGGGCTCGATCGATTTCGGGTACATCACAGAGGAAATGAACCTTCCGGCAGCGCCTATCAGGGTCGCTGAAGGGTTAAGCGGCCCTAAGGGTTATAGGCTTAAACATATCGTTGAAGGACATGAAAAGGAAATCATCAATGCCGGATACGATTCGGTATATGATTTCATAGAAGATGTAGCTAATGATTTTACAGTGATTAAAGAGGGTAAAAGTGGCTCCTTTCTATTGGAAAAGGGAGATGCCTACCATAATACATTGTTCGTCGCGTTATCCAGAGAAGGGGATTATTGGAAGGTAGTCAGCGGAGGAATATTCCGGACCAGATATTCAAAAAATAAAAGGATAATCCATTCTGCATCCGAAGCGCAGATGCCTTCTCCTGCTGAAGGTGATCTTTTGCCATCTGAAGATTATAGGTAACAGGAATCCTCAAATGCTACCGGTAATAGACCTGGACTATCCTTTTTATTTCTGCAAATATATAAAATTCATTCAAAATCAACGCTTTCAATGAAGAATTATCGCCTGGCCGTCGATGAAAACGGCTCTCCGTTCGTCCTGAACAGCAGAGGCTCGATCGATTTCGGGTACATCACAGAGGAAATGAACCTTCCGGCAGCGCCTATCAGGGTCGCTGAGGGAGATGATAACTATGGTTTGACTCATATAGAGCTACGACATGGAGAACAGTTGCGTAATAACGGATTCAATTCTGCGTATGAGTTCATAGAATACGTTTCAATGAACTTTGAATCCATCAGGCAGGGAATAGGGGATACATTTCTTATTGAAGTGCAGAATGAACATAACGATACCTTGTTCATAAAGCTTGTAAATGATCTTGGTTATTGGAAAGTGATAAGCGGAGGAGTATTCAATCTACGATATTCCAAAAAGAAAAAGGAAATCTACTCCGGCTCTGACAACCGGCCACCGCAGCCTGCCCCTGACGGTGAAGGTTTGAGTCTCTCAAAGATGTAAGGCAGGATAATCTCGAGAGGCAAGCAGTATAACTCCTTTGTAGAAATCCTTTTCTATCTGCAAATATATCAAAATTCATTCAAAATCAACGCTTTGATCATAATATTTTGACAGGAGTGCCGAGAGTTTAGACAGGGAATTCGTCAAAGCGGACCTTCAGACCATTCCCGGGCTTAAGCTCGCTATAGAACCATTTGCTCATGAAGCCTTCCTCCGTAGTTCCGCTTAATATACCGAATATTTACTTCGTAGACAACATCTACCATTGATTTTCTACCCATGCGAGCTATTCCTTCTTCAAAGCCTCAGCTGGGTTGGTGCGCATCAGGCGTAGGGCCTGAAGGGCAACGGCTGCAAATGCGACCAGCATCACGACAGCGAGAGCTGATAGATAGATAAGAGGGGAGTTGGAGATACGTAGCGGATATGCTTCAAGCCAGTGGCATATATATATGCAGGCGAGGGGAATGGCGATGAGGGCACTGGCAAGAACCGGCGAGAGGAACCTCCGGACCGTATTGCAGAAGACTTCCCGTTGCGAGATGCCGAACACCTTTCGGACGGAAGTGCTGTGGGTGCTGATCTGTACATGGTAACTGCTGAGGGCTATAATAGCCATTGCGGTCAATAACAGGCAGATAGCAGTGAAGATGATAAGCAGGAACATTGTCTTTCTTTCCTTTCGGAGTTGTTCCTTCATCATATTGTTCAGAGTCTGAGCTTCGAAAAGAGTGTTGTCATATCCCTTCGAACGGTAGAATTCCCGGATCCTCCTGCAGGCTTCATTCTCGTCTCCTATTGTCTTGATAATCAGGTTGTCCCAAGGATTGTCCGGAATATAGTCATCCTGCACCAGTACTTCAATTATATTTATCAGAGGCTCATCTCCTCCTTTTAGATTTCCTATAGTGAAATCCGATACAGTTCCGCTCAACGGGAGGGTGAACCCATCCTTATGATCGTACAATTTTCCATCACGGATGATGTTTCCGAACTGCCGCAATGCTCCTTCGCAGACATATAAATATGTATCTCCGACAGCAGACCTGCTCCACTCATCTGTGAAATTGATTCCCAGAAGTTCTATTCCCTTGCGGTCTCCAAGAAGAGTGCGGGTCTCGAATTCATTGCCTGCTTCATCATAAAAATCCCGCATACCATACTCGATCGATATAGGAAGCTGATGAATTGTTCCAATGGATTCGATACAGTTCAGGCTGTTCAGCTCGTGGTAATATCGATCCACATTCTCCATCACCGGAAAGGAAACAAAGGTGAGATTGTCCGTTTCATATCCGCGCGGCCTCTTCAATATTTCATTGGTCTGGAGTACGATAGCTATTGTTATTGCAACTGATAGTATGCTTAATGCACCTTCTGCGAATATGAAAACTTTACTCAGAATCATCCTGTCTTTGTGCCTCTCCTCGCCCTTGATCACATCCATCGGTCGCTCTACTGACAACACCATGGATGGTATCGATCCGGCCAAAGCACCGGATATGATGACAATTCCGCCAATCAGGAGATATTCCCTGATGTCTGTCAGCGGATCGAGGTTAACGCCGAGAATGCCTCCCACCGGCTCCTTCAGGGCAATTGCAATCAACGCCGCCAAGACAGATGAAACACACAGAAGAACCAATGTCTCAGCGATACATCTTGTGATGATGCCCTTACGTCCCGAGCCAAGAATTCGCCTGGTGGCAATCTCCTTGAGTCTGAACCTTGAGAACGCGATGGTCAAGGCAATATAATTCAATACAGATATCAGGATGATGAATGTACACATCAGCCTGTAAATATTGATGATTTCTTTGTCGTACGTATTATTGAATGAGGTGGAAAACCACTCTTCATTGCAGCCTCTGATATCAGAGAACCTTTTGATTGTCAGATCACTTTGAAAGCGAGTGTCATCATTAAACTGTTCTTTAAGACTTTTGCTGATGTTCTCGATGTCAGCATCCCTCCGCATTTTCAGGAAATACGCCGCATTCACCTCGACAGCTCCGTCATCGAGTTCGTCTTTTCTTTGGAAAATCACATCCGGACTCTTCAAGGTCGATTCCTTTATATCTTTGAATACGCCGCTCACTGTCAGAATGCGGTCATTGTATCCCCGATAGTCAAACCTGAGTTCCTGGCCGAGGGGATCTCCATCATGGAATGCTCTCTTGGCCAGACTCTCTGAAATAATGACATTGTCGATTTCCTTCAGTGCCGTTTCCCTGTTTCCTTCGATGAATCTTATCGGAAAGATAGACAGGAACTGCGGCTCAGTGACGATACCGTTTACCCTATGAGGCTTTCCTCCGACTACAGCCTTGAAACTTTCCTGAATCATTCCGTTATCTGAATTGATCTGACGGAAACTGCATGTCATATCCACCCCGACAGTATTGGCCAGAATTTCCTTTCTCTCGTATGTTTTCAGTTCTGTATAATCGAGCAATGCGACATATAAGCTGCCGGTATCGACTCCCTTGTCATAACTGGTCTCGTCGATGACATAAGATCCCAGAAGTATCGCAAATGCCATTGCAATACTCAACCCTGCGGTCATGATCGCGGTGTACAATTTGTTTCTTGACAGGAATCTCAGGTAGCTTTTCATGATTGAATATTTTAACCTGAGAATCACCGACTATTGTTGTGCCAAAATAGATAATGTGCTGATATCTACCATACTGACAACTTGCCCATAATTATTCACTGTAAAGAAATTTTACACTTTTGTAAAGTTGTAAAATCATAGGCCTACCTCTTGTTTCGCGTAACGGAACTCCTGGTCAAAGAAACTTTGGGATGTACCGATTATCGAAGCCCCGAGAACTTTCCCATTCTTATCACAGAAATATCCAATCAATGTATACGTAGACTCTATCTTATTTATAGACAGAAATTCTCCATTGGGATCCAGTATCACCGGAAAATTACAATTGTATTTATTCAACAAACCCATCAGTTTTAATGAATCAGATGCTTCCGTCTTACAATATATGAGGAACTGCCATGACGGGTTCACATTCATTATCTTATCAATCTTACCTTCGGGAGTGTGAGACAGAACGTGCCTGAAATTAGCTTCAGTCGTATATAGTATATAATGATGTTTTGTATGATCAATTGTTACATTACATCTTCCGTCCTTGTTGAATACATACTGAAAATCGTCCCAGGGTACTATCTCAGTACCCCAGGAGCACGATGTCAATGCCATGCAAGTAGCGATGGCTGAAATAATTCTAGACATCCAGCTATATACGCGGCTTCTGAGCAATACGAATGATGATTGAAACTATATAGACAAGCAGTCCATAGAGGAATGGCAGCAACGCTATTGTCAACCCTTGGCAGTAAACTCTGAATGAGGCTTCTCCATATAGCATAATTGTTTCAAAGAACTGATATAAGCTCATACATGTCATGAACAAAGACGCTGCAAATGCTAGGATGCCTAGTTCCTTCACCCATGCTGGAGCTTTCCAAGCAGCAAATAGAACGGCTATAAGCAAGATCGTGATGATGCTCATCAAGATCGGGCCACCGTTAACGAAATAATCAGTAAGAGGAACATGAGGAGGGGGTGCCAATTCAACTGCACCGGACAGATCGCAAGCCATTGTGTCAACTGTCTCTGAAAAGATGTTTAACGGATACATGATTTTGTGTTTTAGAGTTTGACAAAAATTACATCGACAAAGGTATGATGAAGCCATAAAAACACAAGTGCAATATCCCCTTGACTTCCTGGAATATCCCCTCAAAACCCAATCACAGCATAGCCGGAAGCCTAAATGTTGATTTTTATTCATAAATTTGCGTTGTAATCAAAATGTAAAATGAAGCATTTCTGCATAATGACCTCCTATTGGATTCTTGCTGTTCTCGTAGTATCTTTGATGTTGATGGGACTGGATTATTCATTTGGAGATGCACTGTTTCTCGGAATTCTCCTAGTGCCCGGATGTCTTGCCTCCAGATGGCTTATTCCGAAAGTCAAATCTGACAAGAAACATATAAGAGTCATAAATACTCTGTGCGTTATAGCAGGAATCATGTTTACGGACATACTGCTCGTAATCTGGTATCATCTTTTCAAGGTGAATAATACCATGTGGCAGGCATCGGATAATCTGTCACCTATGTTGCTTAATCCTATATTCTTAGGTCTTATAATGGCCGTATTCGCATATTGCGATTACCTTCTATCTGATTTTATCTCAAATAAATATAAGAACGAAGATAGAGATATAACCTTTACTTCTGACTACCGCAAGGTAACTCTTAAGATTGCAGAAATAGCATACATAGAATCCCGCGACACCGAAGTGTGGATTCATGCCGCCGATGAGCGCAGTTTCCGTAACAAAACACCTATCACTCAATGGCAGAATATATTGGAGAACGGCTTCATCCGTATCCATCGCTCATACCTGGTGAACAGAACATTCATAACATCGTACGACAACGAATCAGTAACTGTAATTGAAAAAAGCCTCCCGATCTCAAGAAAGAACCGGGAGGAGGTCTTAAAAGCTATCTGCCTTGAAGGTGTTTGTCAATGATATCTCTTGTCTCAGGGATTGACGGACGCAGATGCTCTCCGAAGTCTACGATGACCCCTTCCTTGTTGATTAAGATATAGAACGGAATGCCGTGACCGGTATGGAGGATCGGGTCGAGGCCCAGTCGCTGTTCGTCTGTAAGATGATATGTTTCAATGTCAGTGGCGAAAGGATTGGTGCCGTCCGAACCATTGTCAAGATAGAAATTGACTATACGCAGCGACTGCCCCTTATATGCTTCTGCCATTTCAGTCTGGTACGGTGTCTCATACCTCGTTACAGGGCACCATGTTGCTCCTATATGTATATATACGACCTTATCTTCGTTTCGGGCAATCACCGACCGCATCAGTTTAAGACCCTCATTCTCCTTAACCGAGGACAACTGTCCCTCTCGCGGACGGTCTGCGTGCAGAATGGCATCAGAAAGAATCTTAGGGTTTTCTGCGTATGCTTTCTTGATAACGTATCTGTCTCTTGTACTCAGTTTCAACAGAGGAAAGGTAACAGTTTCATTGAACTCCCTGAAATGCTTCTCGAAACTCTCTGTATCATTCGCTTCCAGCATCTGGTTATAAAAATGAGTGGTAAGCATCTGAAGCAGCATCTTGTTCTTTGTTCTTTTCCTGAGAAAACGCATCAAAGAAGTATTATCAGCCATCATTAAAGCCGCCTCTTCAGGATCCATATCATGCAGAAGCCAATAATTGATATTCGACGAAAGCTCAAAAAGATTGCTCGGCATACAGTCCGGGCTGAAGAGTCCGGCTGCATCCTTTACACGAAAATAATCTGTGACATCCTCTCCGGCATTCTTATACGACAGCAGTCCTTGGATAAGTCTGGAATAATAATCCGCCTCGATTTCTTTACGGCAGAGCGCCTCCAGTTCCTTGCTTGGATGCTTCTCCTTTATAAATGCCTCAAGCCTTGAAAGATGGTAAGCCAACTTTTCTTTCAATGCCTCGCTCAAACTTGCCGCATCCTTATACTTTCTTACAGGAGTCCCATCTGCAGCTACCTCATAATTGCCATGTGACGGCCAGTCATGGCTGAGATAATAGTACATATGGAACTCGTTCATCTTCACATTGTTCTCCGCACCGCTTCCCGAAAAACGCACTTTCCCGAGCTCGGCGAAGTCAAGTTCGACATGAATCGAATCCCCGGGACAAACGACCAGGTGATCTACGTAAGGAGCCATCGAAATCGTACGCGGTGCATACGGCAGTGCAGAAAATCCGAACCTATCTTCATATATCAAGGAAGTCTGCCTATTGTCTACTCTGTCGTAGAAAGGTATAGTAATCCCGACCTCTGTGACATTGGGATAGATATCACGATTGGCAATATGTCCAGTAATCACCGCAGGTTTCGAGTAATATGCCTCATCTCCCTCAATGTTTTCTGTGCTGAATACAAAATCAGCGGGTTCGCTTATAACATTATGTCTGCACGCACATAACAGAGTGCATGCAGAAAGAAACAGCGTCTTTATATTACTTCTTATCCTCATTACAAAATAGCATCAATTCTTTCGCGGATGATACCGTCTCTGTATCCAGCCCAAATATCGAGGATCTTTCCTTCCTTCGAGACTATCACAAAAGTCGGAATACCTTGAGTTTTGAAACGCGTATTGAATCCATATGAACCTTTAAGATCATTGAAGTCATGCCATGAGACAGGGTTATCCTTGCCTTTGGATTGCCATACGTTCTCTGTATCCAGATTGAACCCTACCACTTCTACTGGACAATTTCCAGAACTTATCATACTGTTGAGTTCCTTCTTTGCTTCAACGCATGGCTTACAAGAGTAACTGCTGAAATATAAAAGCATAGCCTTGCCCTCAAATTCAGCCAATGTACGTATCTCTCCATTCAGATCAGACACCTCTATTTCGTATGGAAACCTATCTCCCACCTTAAGCGGTTCACCATTGGGATATAGTATGTTTGAGATATTCTTGCCTTTTATACTGGTTTTATAGCTGTCATCTACTTCCTTCCAGAGTTCCTGTAATTGCTTCAGATTATCCTTTTCATTGTAATGTCGGGCTCTCTTGACAGCTAGAAGCATCAGGTCCATCCATGGTTCACTGATCTGCTTCTGTTTCTTCAGCCAATGCAGCTGTATGGAATTTATATTCGCTTGATACGGTTTATTCAAATTAAGATAATCTCCAGAACGACCTTCCTTCTCGCACTGAAGTTCCAAAAGCTGCAGTTCCTTGAAAAGCTCATCCACTTCATCAAAATATGACTGATATATCTTCTGTTCCTTGACTTTTGACTTGATTGTCCAATTCTTTGTCAGATAATCCTGTCCCTGAATATTAATGCTGGCACCGGGCTCCGCATAAAAATCCAGTGCCATGCTCGGAAAGATACCGACATGGGGAGCAATGACATGATATTGGACTCCCGTTTCAGCAGGAGCCGAGAATTCGAATCTGCCGTTCTTCAAAGTGTCCACAGCAATAGTTGTTCTAGAACCGTCAAGATTGCTTTTGAAAAACAATATCAGATAATCGTCTTCCACATTTTCAATCTGCCCTGTCACAGTAAAATCGCCGTCAGAAGGTTTCTGACAGCATGCAGCCATCATTATAACAGCAACAACCATTAACTTCAAAAAAAACTTTTTCATATCAGCAATATTTGGAGTATAAGCTCTAATGGAACTATATCGTATAAAAACAGTAGTCAAAAACATTTTCAATATTTACCCATTCTTTAGGATGCTGATGTTTATCTCTCAAACCACAATAATCCTGAGTAAACATAGGCGTTCCCATAAAATCCATTGCTCCGCAAATTCCTCCGGTTACTGCAAATATAGGAATCTCATCGTTGACATCCATCGTCTGATCCAGATAAGTTTCCATCGGAATATAACTGCACGTACGACCTTCTGGGAACGATATCTTATAATTCCTTGGTATCATCAGATCAATTACACGACCGTCAACCGCAAACGATAACGCTACAGAATCCTGTTGCTGTTTCATCATCACCTCTATAGACACTCCTTCCTTGTTCTTAATACTAATTCCGGACATTTGAGCTGGAATACCCATATCAAACTTAGATACAACTCCATTCTTAGCTGTATAAAAGTTGAAGACAGCTGTTTTCTTGGAAGACAAATCAGCCTGAACATCTATCTTTATGTAGGTTTTATTATCCAGCTTCAAAGACAACTGTGTCGCTGTGTCAGTGTCAATCTTATTAGAGTAATGCATCTGTACGTCCTGTCCAAATGCTATCGTTGCTGTATTTAGCAGTATAGCAACTAATAGCGCCTTTATGTTTTTCATCATAAATTCTCTTCCAATTTACACAAATATACAATAATTTATAAAATTCATGCTTATTCCTTTTTCAAAGCCTCGGCCGGATTAGTGCGCATCAGGCGGAGGGATTGGATGATTACCGCGGACATAGTGACTACTAGCACAAGAGCCAATGCTCCGAAATAGATTGTAAAGGAGTTGTCTATGCGGACAAGATAGTTCTGCAGCCAACGCTCCATATAGAAGTATGAGACAGGTAGTGCTATGGCTGCACCAATAAGGACAGGATAAATGAATCCCCACACAGTGCTCCAGAATATATGTTTTCGAGAGACGCCGAAAACCTTTCGGACAGCTGTGTCGTGAGTGCTGATCTGCCCATAGTAGCTGCTTAGCGCAATGATTGCCAATGCCGTAAGCAGAATACTGATAAGTGAAAAGACTGCTACCAGTCTCATCAACTTGCTTTCCTCCTCGTAGTTCAAGAGATTGGCTTCTTCAAGTGTCTGGATAGTCAGCTGCGGCGTGTCCTCTCCCTTCTCCATGAAGAACTTGCGGATCTGCTCCTTTGCTTCGTCCTGGTCGCTCGACACCTTGATCAGGATATTGCCTTTGAAATATTGTGAATAGTCATCCTTGATGACAATGTCAAAGATTGTATTCTCTGACGAGATTTCCTTCACGCTACCGAAATGGACGTCTTCAAGAATTCCTATATACTTGTTCTCCCATGCTGACATGTTCAGCGAGGCAGCCAATTGCAAACCTTTTTCAGTTGTATATGCATTCTGGAGTGACACTCCTGACAATTCAAGATACTCTTTCACTTTAATCCCAAGCATATCAAAGGCATTCTGGTCCATTCGGAGCGGAACCCAGTTCACTCCCTTCAGTTCCTGCGGATACACATATCTGATGAATGAATCGCTGGCGATGCCCACTTTCTCGACGAAATGCATCTGGCTCAGTTCACCAATGTATTTCTTATAGTCATCTCCCATTACTGAGATGATGTTGTGAGTATTATAGCCCACAGGGTAGTCCGTCATTTTTCGTGTCTGCATGCTTATGACCATTCCTACAACAACGGTAGCGAGGCAGATTGCACTCTGAATGCCGATGAATATCTTTCCGATGTATGATTTGTCCTGATAACGGCTTTCGCCTCTGATGACATCGATTGGACGATATCTTCGATTCATCAAAGCATTGACTCCTCCTGCTATCAATGCCGTTACAAATGCGGTGATAAAGGTAGCAGCAAAGACGCTACCGCTACCTAATGGATCGATATTGACGCTTAACAATGAAGACAGTTCAGTCTTTAATGCCAAAACTAACACAATCGCCAGGATGTATGAACTGATGACAAGGATGAATGCCTCAGCAATGCCTCGGATGAACGTCTCAGCTCTGGAGGTTCCCAGCAGTGATCTGGTAGCCGCCTCTTTAAGGCGGAAACGCGAGAAAGCAAGAGTCAGCGAAATGTAATTAAGAAGTGAGAATGCCAATATGACTATGCATATCAGCACAAACATCTTGAACAGCACCGGATCCGAAATGTGGCGGTATTTTGGGCAGTCAATTTTACCGTCTTTGATATCTTCAAAAGGCATTATCCCTAATTCCTGAAGGGATCTTCTGTCATATTCATCTGCTGCCGGATAGCTCCTGATCGAACGAAGGATTGCGTCTATGTTGTCTGGAGAGTCAGTTCGAAACATACACTCCT